>CAYNNL010000060.1:0-12745 GCA_964398765.1 uncultured bacterium
CAGGTAGAGGTTGCCGGCCTGGAACTCGGCGCGCGCCCTGGCGAGGTTCTCGCGGTCGCCGCTGAACACGCCGCCGGTGAGGGCGTACACGCTCGAGTTGGCGATCGAAAGCGCGTGACCGAAGTCGCGCGCCCTGATCACGGCCACCACCGGCCCGAAGATCTCGTCGCAGGCGATGGTCGCGTCCGGCGCCACGTCGGCGAACACGGTGGGCTTCACGTACCAACCCCCGTCGGGCCCGGCCCCGCCCCCCGTCACGAGCCGCGCCTCGCGCTTGCCCGTCTCGATGTAGGCGAGCACCTTGCGGTACTGCCGCTCGTTGATGATGGCGGTCACGTCGTGGTTCTCGTCGGCCGGGCCGACGCTCAGCCGCTCGGTGAGCGCCTTGACCTTGGCGACCACCTCGTCGTGCACGGAGTCGACGACGATGAGGCGGCTCATGGCCGAGCACTTCTGCCCCTGGAAGCCGAACGCGCTCGCCACGGCGGCCGCCGCGGCCTGGTCGAGGTCGGCCGTGTCGTCGACGATCAGCGCGTCCTTGCCACCCATCTCGAGGAACACGCGCTTGAGCCACGTCTGGCCGGGGTGCACCTTGGCGGCGCGTTCGTGGATGCGCACGCCCGTGGCGACGGAGCCGGTGAAGTTGATGAAGCGCGTGCGCGGGTGGTCGACGAGGGCGTCGCCGAGCACCGCGTCCTCGCCCGTCAACAGGTTGATGACGCCGGGCGGGAAGCCCGCCTCCGCCACCAGCTCCATGAACCTGGCGGCTATCACGGGGGTGGCGGGGGACGGCTTGAGGATGACCGTGTTCCCGACCACCACCGGCCCGACGGTGGTGCCGACGAGGATGGCGAGGAGGAAGTTCCAGGGCGGGATCACCAGCCCCACGCCCATCGGCTGGAAGTGAGTGACGTTCTCCTCGCCCGGGTGGTCGTAGGTGGGCAGCGGGTCCGCGAGCGGCAGCGCCGTGCGGGCGTAGTACTCGCAGAAGTCGATGGCCTCCGCCACGTCGGCGATGGCCTCGAGGTAGTTCTTGGAGGCCTCGAAGACGAGCCAGGCCGCCAGCTCCTCACGCCTGCGCCGCATGATGGCGGCCAGCTTCACGAGCAGCCGCGCCCTCTCGGCCATGCTCCAGCGCGACCAAGGGCCGTAGGCCGCCCAGGCCGCGTCCATGGCCGACTCGATCTCGGCGGGGCCCGCCGCTGCCGAACGGCCCACCAGGCGCTCCTTGCGCGACGGATCGAACGACTCGATCCACGCGCCGGTGGTGACGTGGGCCCCCCCGATGGTGAGGGGGTGATCGCGACCGAGCTGCGCCTCGACGGCCCCGAGCTCCGCCTTGAAGCTCGCGAGCGTGCGTTCGTCACCGAGATCCGCGAACGGTTCGTTCGTGTAGGGCGTGAAGAGCATGTTCGTCCCTCCCTTGGACGGTGAGGCGGCCGCCTCCCGGCGGCCTGCGAGGCGCGGCGCCTCAGCCGAACAGGCCGCGCACCACGAAGGCGAGGTTCGCCGGGCGCTCGGCCAGACGCCGGCTGAAGTAGCCGTACCAGTCGGCACCGAAAGGCACGTACACCCGCACGGGGTGGCCGGCCGCGGCGAGGCTCTCCTGCAGCTGCGGGCGCACGCCGAAGAGCATCTGCACCTCGTAGCGCTCAGCGCCCAGCCCCGCCCCTCGCGTGAACGCCAGGAGCTCGCGCAGGAGCGCCTCGTCGTGCGTGGCGATGTTGAGCTTCATGCCGGCGTCGAGGGCGGAGTAGGCCAACTCGCGGTAGGCGTGCTCGACGACGCTCATGTCCTGGGCCGCGTCGTGAGGCGACTCCCGGTAGGCGCCTTTCACCAGCCTCAGCGCACCGCGACCGCCAAGCTCCGCGTCGAGCGCCGCCAGGCGCGCCAGGTCGGTGGGCGTGCGGTGCAGGTAGCTCTGGATGACGGTGCTGACGTGGCGGTGGCCGGCGCGCCGAAGGCGCTCGTACAGGTCGAGGGTGCCGTCCACGTGCGGCACGTTCTCCATGTCGAGGCAGACGTGCCCGCCCAGTCCGCCGACCATGCGGGCGATCCCGTCGGCCAGCTCGTGAGCGAGGTCGGGGGAGACGCCGAGGCCGAGCTGGGTGGGCTTGACGCTCAGGTACGGCTCGACGCCGGCGCCGTGCGTGACGCGCACGCACTCCTCGATGGCGGCCGCCGTGGCGCGGGCGGCCTGCTCGTTGGCGACGAACTCCCCGAGCAGGTCCAGTATCACGCCCCGACCGCTCCGCTGCAGCTGCAGCAGCGCCGGCACGGCGCTCGCCGCGTCCTCGCCCGCCACGAACCGACCGACGCCCACCCGCCAGCCGTAGCGGGAGACGGCAGACCTCACGAACGGAGCGTCGGCGACCGAGAGGGTGACCCGGCGGTAGAGGGCGGCGGCGTTGATGGCCACGAGCCGATTGTACCCGTGCCAGAGCCGTCTCTCGCGTTCGCCCCCGACCCGAGTAAACATTCGAACAGTGAGCGCGGCGAGGCCGCTGCTAACTTGGTGCCAGCTTGCGGCGGAGTGCGTGCTCCCTTTGGCAGGACGCCGCCGCCCGGTCGCCAGGAGGATGCGCCGCCCATGCCGAGTGAGGGCTCGTTGTCACCACATGATCGCCGCGCCCGCGAGGCCGCCCTATGAGGCTCTACTGCGTCCGCCACGGCGAGACGGATTGGAACCTCGTCGAGGCGCGCGGGGCGAAGGGCTGGGCCAAGGACTTCGCCCCCTTGACCCCGCTCGGGCGGCTTCAGATCGACACCATCGCGCGGGATTACCGGCTGCAGGAGGCCGAGGCCATCCTCTGCAGCACCTACACGCGGGCCCTCGAATCGGCGGCCCTGCTGAGCCGCGCCATCAACAAGCCGCTCTACGTCGAGTACGACCTGCACGAGTGGCTGCCCCAGAAGGACCCCCTGGCGGAGGTGGATCCCAAGTCGTTCGAGCGCGCCCGCCAGAGCCTTTCGGGCACCCGCATCGAGGAGGACGCCCCGTGGGAGTCCCTCGACGAGGTGCGTGGCCGCGTCCTGGCGGTCCTCAGGCGCTACCGGCGCTTCCAGACCCTCGTGGTCGTGACCCACGGCGTGGTCATCGGGAGCCTCGTCGGGGTGCCGCGCCTGGTGGACCACGCCGAGATCGTGCCGTTCGACCTCGACCTCGATAGCCCCATCCAGGCAGACGTGGCCGCCCGCCGGGTCACGTGGTGAGCGGCAGCGGCCCCCTGCCCTGCGACATGGTCCTCGCGGGAGAACTGGTCAGCCTTGAGCCGCTCACGTGGGAGCACGTGCCCGCGCTCCTCGAGATCGCCTACGCCTACCCCGACGAGTTCCGCCTCACCTCCACCCCCACGAACGACGAGGAGGCGGAGGCCTACTTCGGCGCCGTGCTCAAGCAGCGCGCCGCCGGCGAGGCGCACCCCGTCGCGGTCGTCGACGCGGCGGGCCGCGTCGTCGGCACGAGCCGGCTGAGCGAGGTCAACCTCAAGCACAAGCGCTGCGAGCTCGGCTTCTCCTGGTACGACCCCGTCCTGTTCCAGAGCGGCGTCAACGTGGAGAGCAAGCTCCTCCTGCTGCGCTTCGCGTTCGATGACCTCGGCCTGCAGCGCGTGCAGATCCACACCGACACCCGCAACGTGCGTTCGCAGCGTGCCATCCTCGCGCTGGGTGCGCGCTTCGAGGGCGTGCTGCGGCGCCACCAGGTGGCCAAGGACGGGTACGTGCGCGACACCATGGTGTACGCCATCACGGACCTCGACTGGCCGGAGGTGGAGCCGCGGTTGAAGGAGCGCCTGGCGCGCCGCCTGGCGAAGGTGCGGAGCGCGGCCTGACAGCTTGGGTCGGGGCCGGAGGAGCGTACCTCAGCGGATGCCGTGCAGGATCTCGTCGAGCCCCTGCGGGTCTGTGATGAAGACCTCTTTGGGCCTGGTCTCGATGACGCCCTCCAGCTCGAGCGCCTTGAGGGCGCGGGTGACCGTCTCGCGCGAGGTGCCCGCCAGGTTGGCCAGCTCCTGGTGCGTCAGGCGGACGAGGGCCCGGTCCTCCTCGTGCTCGACCACCCCACCCTCGTAGAGGCGCAGGAGCACGTAGGCCACGCGCCCCTGAGCGTCCTTGTAGGAGAGGACCTGCGACTCGTCGTCCATGCCCCGCAACCGCTCGGCGAGCGTGGCGTTGAGGTTGAGGCTGATGGTCGGGTAGTCGGCGATGAGCTTACGGAAGTCGTCGTTGAAGAGCAGGTAGGCGCCGACCTCGCCCAGGGTAATGGCGGTCGCGCTCCGCGTGGTCTCGCCCAGCAGTGCCATCTCGCCGAAGTAGGCGGGCGGCTGGAGGATGGCCAGCGTCTTCTCGTGACCGCCCAGGTCGATCTTGGACAGCTTCACCAGCCCGGACTCGAGGATGTAGAGGGCCTCGCCCTTGTCACCCTCCTGGAAGACGGTGGTGTTTGCCTCGTAGACCCGCTTGCGCACGGCCGCCGCTGCGATGTCGAGCGCCCGCTCCGGGGCGTTCAGGAATAGCGGGACGCGGCTGAGTAGTTCTTGAAGGGGTCTGTCCGGGTTGCTCACGCACGCTCCACTTCGGGCAGGCTGGGGGACGCCTGCCCCCTGGGACGGGCGTTAGTAGCTGCCACGTATAGTAACCCCGTGAACCAGGTCGTTGCGAGCCGCGGGCTGGTGCGGCGCTTCAAGGCGCCCGGCGGCGACGTGGAAGTCCTCAGTGGCGCGTCGCTGTCGCTGGCGGGTGGAGAGGTAGCCGCCGTGCTGGGCCCCTCCGGCTCGGGCAAGAGCACCCTCTTGCACCTCCTGGGCGGCCTCGACCGGCCCGACGCGGGCGAGATCTACTGGGGCGACTTCCCGGTGCACCTCCACTCGCCGCGCGACCTGGCGGCCAGGCGCGCCCGCTACGTGGGGCTCGTGTTCCAGAACCACTACCTCCTGCCCGACTTCACGCTGCTGGAGAACGTCGCCATGCCGGGCCGCATCGTCGGCGAACCCGACGTCGGGCGCGCGCGCGACCTGCTCGAGCGCGTGGGTCTCGGCGCGCGCCTGCACTTCCCGCCGAACCGGGTGTCGGGCGGCGAGCGCCAGCGCGCCGCCGTGGCCCGCGCCCTGGCGCTGAGGCCCCGGCTGCTGCTTGCGGACGAACCCACGGGGTCGTTGGACCACGCCCGCGCCGAGGAGGTGTTCGAGCTCCTCCTGACGATCGCCCTGGCAGAGGGCGCCGGGGTGGTGGTTGTCACGCACGACGAGCGGCTGGTGGAGCGCGACGGAGTAAGGCGCCTGCGGCTGGAGGACGGCCGGTTGGTGCCGGAGGACGCTCAGCCGGTCCACGCGGCCCGGGCGAACGGCTGAGGAGGCCGGGCCCGGGCCTGGACCCGCCACCCGGCGGTCCTCGTCAGATGTTGCGCAGGCGCGGGTCCATCAGGTCGCGCACGGCGTCGCCCAGCAGGTTGAACCCCACCACGGCCAGGAAGATGGCGAGGCCGGGGAAGATCGACATCCACGGCGCGCGCAGGAACTGCGAGAAGCCGTCGCGGATCATGAGGCCCCACTCGGGCGCGGGCGGTTGAGCACCGAGGCCGAGGAAGCCCAGGGCGGCCACGTCGAGGATGGCGGTGCCGATGCTCAGGGTCAGCTGGACGATGAGCGGGGCCATGGAGTTCGGTAGCACGTGCTTGAACACCACCCTGAACGCGCCCGAGCCCAGGGCGCCGGCCGCCTGCACGTACTCGGCCTGCCTGACCTGCATGACCACCGACCTGACGATGCGCGTGTAGATCGGGACCTGCGTGATGGAGATGGCGATGAGGGCGTTCGTGAGGTTGGGTCCGAGAGTTGCCACGATGGCGATGGCGAGCAGGATGCCGGGGAACGCCAGGAGGATGTCGATGAGCCAGACGATGATGGTGTCGACCCAGCCGCCCACGTAGCCCGCCAGCAGACCCAGGATGGTCCCGGCCACCACCGCGAACGTGACGGCGATGAGGCCCACGCGGAGGCTGATGCGGCCGCCGTGCAGCACGCGCGTGAAGATGTCGCGGCCCAGCTCGTCGGCGCCGAACCAGCGCTCGGCGGACGGCGGGTTGAGGCGCGCCCTGAGGTCGCGGTCGCGCGTGGCGTCGTAAGGCTTGATGACGGGCGCCAGGACCGAGACGACCACCAAGAAGAGCACGATGATGAGGCCCAGCACCCCGGTGGGGTGACGGCGGAAGCGGCGGAACAGGTCGCCCGCCCCGCGGCGCGGGGCGAGGTCTTCTGCGGCGGTCGAGACGGTGGTCATGAGTACTGGATCCTCGGGTCGATGAGCGAGTAGGAGAGGTCGACGAGGAGGTTCACGACCACGAACAGGACGGCCACGAAGATGACGCCGCCCTGGATGATGGGGTAGTCGCGAGCCGCGATGCCGTCGTAGACCCACCGGCCGATGCCCGGCCAGCTGAAGACCGTCTCGGTGAGGATGGCGCCCGACAGGAGCGTGCCGAAGCTGAGGCCGATCACCGTGACCACGGGAAGCAGGGCGTTCCTGAGGGCGTGCCTGCGGACGACGCGCAGCTCTGAGATGCCCTTGGCGCGGGCCGTCCGGACGTAGTCCTGCCCGAGCACCTCCAGCATGGCCGAGCGCGTCATGCGCACGACGATGGCGAGCGGGATGGTGCCGAGCGCCACGGCGGGCAGGACCAGGTGCCTGGCCGCGTTCCAGGCGCCCGCGAAGTTGCCGCGCAGCAGCCCGTCGATGACGTAGAGGCCCGTCACCGGCTGCACCGACATGGCCGACGATAGCCGCCCCGACGGCGGCAGCCAACCGAGCACCACGGCGAACACGTAGATCAGGATGATGCCCAGCCAGAAGACCGGGAACGACACCCCCGCGATGGCCACGAGGACCACAGCCGTGTCCGCGAGCGTTCCGCGCCGCAGCGCCGCCCACACGCCGGCCGGTATGCCGATGATCACCGCCAGGAACATGGCCGCCAACGTGAGCTCGAGCGTGGCGGGGAAGCGGTGGAGCAGGCTCTGCGTGACCGGCACGAGCGTGAGGATGGAGCGTCCCAGGTCGCCGCGCAGCATGCCACCCATGTAGTCGAAGTACTGGGAATCGAAGAGCTTGCCGACGTTGCCGGTCTCCTTGAAGGCGGCGGTGTTGAGGAACAGCGGCCGGTCGAGGCCGAGGTCGACGCGCAACCTCTCGATGAGCTTGGGCGCGGCCCGCTCGCCGAGCATGGCCTGAGCCGGGTCGCCGGGGATGATGCGAGTGAGGAAGAAGATCAGGAGCGTCACCCCGACGAGGACGGGGATGAGCCCTAGGATGCGGCGGATCAGATACGCGGTCAAGCGGGGCTCCTTGGGCGCGCCTCTCGTATGGCGGCCTGGCAGGTGCTCGCCGGGGCCGAGGTGGCCCCACGGGCGGCGGTGGATATAAGCACGGTCAACATAACCCTACAACGAGCCGCGGGGCGCCCCTCGAGGGGCGCCCCAGCGACTTACGTGACTTGCTGTTCCAGCTACGCGGGTTACTCGGCCTTGGTGACCGGGTGCAGGCTCACCGAGCTGAAGCCGAGGGGGCTCGGGATCCAGCCGGAGATGTTCGACCGCGTGGCGTTGAGCGAGACGTTGTGCGCCATGGGGATGGAGGCGGCCGCGTCGGCCACCGCGTCGACCACGGACGCGTACAGCGCGGCGCGCTCGTCCTGGTCACCGATCTGGCCCGCCTTGGCGAGCGCCTCGAGGACGTCGGGGTTGTCCCAGCCCTGCGCGGCGGAGTGCTCCGGACCGAAGAAGGTGAGGAGGAAGTTCTCCGGGTCGGCGTAGTCGGCGTTCCAGCCCAGCATGTACATGGGGAACTTGCCGGTGGGGTAGTCGGCCAGGTAGGTGGTCCAGTCTTCCGTCTTCAGCTCGGCGCGGATGCCGACGTCGGCCAGGTAGGACGCGATGGCCTCGGCGATCGGCTGCGGGGCGGGGAAGTACGGGCGGCTGACCGGCATGTACCAGAACTCGACGTCGAGGCCGTTGGGGTAACCGGCGTCGGCCAGGAGCTCTTTGGCCTTCTCGGGGTTGTACTCGTAAGGCCAGGGCTTGCCGTGGCCGAACATGGCCGGGGGCAGGTGGTCCTGGGCGAGGAGGCCGAGGCCCTCGTAGAAGGCGTCGACGATGGCCTCGCGGTCGATGGCGTAGGCGACGGCCTGGCGGACGAGGAGGTTGTCCATCGGCGCGCTCAGCTGGCTCATGCCGACGTAGCCGACGTTCATCTCGCCCTCGGCGAGCTGCGCCGTGAGGTTCGGGTCGTTCTGGACGGTCGACAGGTCGTCGGAGGTGAGGAGGACGGCGATGTCGATCGTGCCGGCCTGCAGTTCGGCGAGGCGGGCGGTGGGTTCCTGGATGCCGCGGAAGACGACGCGCTCGACGCCGGCCGGTCCGTTCCAGTAGTCGGCGTTGCGCTCGACCGTGACGCGTTCACCCTCGACCCATTCGACGAACTTGAAGGGGCCGGTGCCGACGGCGCCGTAGTTGGGCGTGCCGTAGTTGACGCCGGCGGCCGTGATGGCCGCGGGGCTGCCGAACTGGAAGTAGCCGGCGGCGAACAGGGCGGGGAGGAAGGGCACGGGCGCGGTGGTGTTGATCTGGACGGTGTACTCGTCCACCACGTCGACGGAGGCGAGCTTGTTGCCGCTACCGATCGGCCCGCCGAACACCCAGTCGAACGGCACGAAGGTCTTGCCCTGCGCGCGGTTGCCGACGGGGCTGTCCGGGTCGTTCCAGCGGTCGATGTTGAACTTGACGGCCTCGGCGTTGAACGGCGTGCCGTCGTGGAACTTCACGCCCTGGCGCAGCTCGAACGTCCAGACGGTGGCGTCGTCGTTCGGGGTCCAGGAGGTGGCGAGCGCCGGGATGAGGTCGGTCCCGCCGGGGGCGAAGTCGACGAGGCGCTCGGTGATCTGGCCGCTGACGACCAGCGAGTTGCCGTCCTGCGAGTCGGCAGCGTCGAGCGAGGACGGGAAGCCCGAGATCCCGTAGACGAGGGTCTGCGCGTTCACCATCCCGAACGTCAGGAGGAGAGCGGCGACAACCAGTAGTCTCTTCATGGCACCTCCACAGTGCGAGTGAGCCAGCGCTAGGCGGTTCGCCCGGTGGCACGCGGCCGTGGGTGGCCGCTCCCGTGGCGCCTGGAGCCTGCGCTGTATTCGAGTGAAGATTCTAACACGGGGGTTCGCGCGCTGGTGAGGCGGCGTGAACCTCCCCTTCATGTTCTCCGCGTCCACGGCGCGAGCTTCAGCGTGCCCCTCCGTTCGGCGCCGTGGGACACGCGTGTGCCCCGTCGCCTTAGAGTGGGCCGCATGGACCTCGCTAGAGAACTCGCTCAGCTCCTGGGGGAGGACCGGGTCGACGTCAGCCCGGCCGTGCTCGCCCAACACTCCCACGGCGAGTCGTACTCCCGCGGCGTGATGCCCGCCGCGGTGGTCTTCCCGCGCGACACTGACGAGGTGAGCCGCGTCATGAGGTTCGCCACCGAGCGCGGGGTGCCCGTCACCCCGGTGGGCGCCAACTCGAGCCTGGAGGGGCACACCGTGCCCGCCGCCGGCGGCATCTCGCTCGACCTCGGGCGCATGGACCGCATCCTGGAGGCGCACCCGGAGGACCTGCTCGTCGTGGTCCAGCCCGCCGTGACCTACCCGCGCGTGAACGAGCACATGCGGCGCCACGGCCTCTTCTTCCCGATCGACCCGGGGGCGCACGCCTCGATAGGCGGCATGGTCAGCACCAACGCCTCGGGCACGGCCGCCGTGCGCTACGGCACCACGGGCGACTACGTGCTGGCGCTCGAGGTGGTGACCCCCACCGGCGAGGTCCTGCGCGTCGGCAACCGCGCGCGCAAGTCGGCCAGCGGCTACGACCTCTGCGCGCTCTTCACGGGCGCGGAGGGCACCCTCGGCGTGATCACCGAGATCACCCTGCGCGTGGTGGGGCTCCCCGAGTCCGCCGCCGCGGCCCGGCTGCCGTTCCCCGACGCCCGCAGCGCCACCTCGTTCGTCACCCGCCTCATCCAGGCCGGCGTGCCCGTGGCGCGCTGCGAGCTCGTCGACGCCGCCAGCATCCGCTCGGCCAACGCCTACTCTCACACCGACTACCCCGAGGAGCTCACCATCTTCCTCGAGTTCCACGGCAACCAGCCCGGCGTGGCGGCGGAGGTCGAGCTCGCGCGCGACCTGGCGGAGGCCGCGGGCGCCACAGCCTTCGAGGCGGCCACCGACGCGGGCGAACGCGCCCGCCTGTGGGAGGCGCGCCACACCATGTTCTTCGCCTCCAACGCCTCGCACCCCGGGATGGACAGCCTCGTGACCGACGTGGCGGTGCCCATCTCGAACCTGCCCGACGCCGTCACGGCCGCGCTGGCGGACTGCGCCGACCACGGCTTCGACGCCAACCTCGTCGGCCACGTCGGCGACGGCAACTTCCACCTGACCCTATACGTGGAGGACGATCCCGCCCGGCGCGAGGCCGCCCAGGGCATCGTCGACCGCATGACCTACCGGGCGCTGGAGGCGGGCGGCACCGCGACGGGCGAGCACGGCGTCGGGCTTCGCAAGCTCAAGTACATGGAGCGCGAGCACGGCGCCTCGCTGTCCCTCATGCGCAGGCTGAAGGCCACGCTCGACCCGGCGGGCATCATGAACCCCGGCAAGAAGCTCCCACCGGTCGCAGGGTGACTGCGGCGCGCCGGCCGTACCCGCTGCTGCTCGAGCCGCGGCTGCACAGGCGGCTGTGGGGCGGCCGGCGGCTGGCCGGCTGGCTCGGGGACCTGGGGGCCCTGCCCGCCAGCGGACCCGAACACGAGCCCATCGGCGAGGCGTGGCTGGTCGGGGCCGACAACGTGGTGACGAACGGCCCGAGCCGGGGCGAGACGCTGGGGGAGCTCGCGGCGCGCCAGGGCGCCGCGCTGGTGGGGGAGGGGCCGCTGGCCCGCTACGGGGCGGTCGTGCCGCTCCTCGCCAAGCTCATCGACGCCGAGCAGGACCTCTCCGTCCAGGTCCATCCAGACGACGCCTACGCGCTCCGGGAGCACGCGGGCAGCGGCCACCTCGGCAAGTCGGAGGCGTGGTACGTGCTCGAGGCCGCGCCGGGCGCCGGTGTCCTGCGGGGTTTCCTCGAGCCCCAGACGCCCGCTGCGGTGCGCGCGGCCGCGCTGGGCGGCACGCTGCCCGACCTCATGCGGCGCCTGCCGGCTGGGCCCGGAACGGTGGTGGTGAACCCTGCCGGCACCGTCCACGCCATCGGCGGCGGCTGCCTGATATTCGAGATCCAGCAGGCGAGCGACCTGACCTACCGCCTCTACGACTACGGCCGCGTCGGGGCGGACGGGGTGCCCCGCGAGCTGCATCTCGACAGGGCGCTGGCGGTCGCGGACCTGGGCGGAGACGGGGGCACGGCGGGCCCCGCGCGGTTGGCTTCTGGCTGGACCCGGCTGGTGGACCTGCCCCAGTTCACCCTCGACGCGCGCGAACTGTGGCCCGGCGTGCCCGTGGCCGGCGCCACGACGGCGCGCTCGTTCCAGGTGGTGTTCGTCGCGGCGGGCGGAGCGGACCTCGACGCGGGTGGCGAGCGCGTGACCCTGCGCGCGGGCGCCGCGGCCGTGCTGCCGGCCGCGCTGGGCGCATACACCCTCACCGGTGAGGGCACGGTGCTCCTGAGCGAGGCCCGTGCGGGTGGCGGTGGGTAGTCCGTCGAACGCGGCGGAGCCGCCCCTGGGCGCGGTGGCGGCGCTCCTGCCCCCGGAGACCCGCGCCGTGCTCTCGCGCGTGGCGCTGGGGTCCACGAGCCCGGCCAAGGTCGAGGCGGTGGAGGTGGCGCTGCGGCAGCTGCACGGCCGCTTCGTGCCCGTCACCCACCTGAGCGTGCCGTCCGGTGTGGCGCCGCAGCCGTTCGGGAGCGAGGAGGCGTACCGGGGGGCGTTGGCGCGGGCCACCGGCGCGTTGCGGCTGGTTCCCGGCGCGCTCCTCGGCCTCGGGATCGAGGCGGGGGTGGAGCTTCCGCTGGGTGACGCCGGCGCCCTCTTCGCGGGCGCGTGGGTCGTGGCCGTCGACCGGCAGGGGCGGACGGGCGCGGCGCGCTCGGCCGCGTTCGAGGTGCCCGAGCGGTTGGCGCAGGCCGTGTCTGCGGGAGCAGAGCTGGGTGAGGCGCTGGACGCGGCCTACGGCCTCGAGCGGGCCAAGGACGGCCCCGGCGCAGCGGGGGTGCTGAGCCGGGGCCTGGTGGTGCGGTCCGTCTTGTACGCGCCGGCGGTGCTGCTGGCGCTGTCTCCTTGGTTGGCCCCGGATCCGGGCCAGACCTGAGCGCGGCCCGGAGCTGGTCAGCCGGTCGGCCTGGCCGCGCCCGTCAGCTGCCCGCCGCGGCGCCGGGCTGCGTGGCCGGGCGCTCCTCGCTGGGCGGCACGAAGGCGTCGCCCGCGGCGCCCTCGGCGGCCGGGACGAGCATGACGTCGAGGACCTGCCTGAACTCGCTGACGGGCACCACGGTCAGGTCGGCGAGGATCACCTCGGGGACCTCCTCCAGGTTCGCCTCGTTGTCCTTGGGCAGGATGACGGTGCCGATGCCGGCCTGATGCGCGGCGAGCAGCTTCTCCTTGACGCCGCCGATGGGCAGCACGCGGCCACGCAGCGTGATCTCGCCCGTCATGGCCACGTCGCCTCGCAGCGGCCGGCCCGTGAGGGCGGAGACGACCGCGCTGGCGATGGCGATGCCGGCCGATGGGC
>CAYNNL010000061.1:0-12458 GCA_964398765.1 uncultured bacterium
CCCGCCGCTCGCCCGGCCGTGGCTCCGGCTGTCTTGGGGTGGCGGCGTCATTACAATCGGAGGATGAGCACCACCTACCCAGGCAGCGCCGCGCAGCGCGGGGCTCCCAGATGAGCGGGGGGCCCACCACCCTCCTGAAGCGGGTCACGGGCGAGGAGAGCCTCTCCTACCACGTGCGGCTCGCGCGACTGTGGTTGCCCCTCGTCATCGTGGGAGTCGTCGTCGTCTACCAGCTGATCGTGTTGCCCATGGGCGGCACCGCCTTCCGCTTCTGGGCGCCGCTCCTCTTCTACGGCATCCTGGGTCCGCTCGCCACGTACGCCACCCTCAACTGGATAGCGGGTGAGGCGAAGGTCCACGAGCAGGCGCAGGCCGACCTGGCGCGCCTGTACCAGGAGCTCCGCTCGAGCCACGAGCTGCTCGGGGCCATCCAGGACGTCACCCTCCGCTACGCCGCCGCGCCCGACATCGAGGGCACGATCGCCGTGGCCGTGCGCGGCGTCGCGAAGGTGACGGGGGCCGAGGCCGTCGGGCTCGTGATGGGACCGAGCGAGTTCGGGGCTGCCAGCGGCGTGGGGCTCACCCCGGAGCTCACGGCCGACGCGCAGAACCGCGACGTGGAGCTCAGGCGCACCAAGCCGGGCGGGACGGGCGGCGCCGAGGTGGGAGAGTACGCCGGGGCAGCCGGTGAGCGCCTCGTGGTGCTCAGCGCCAGGCTGTCGTGGGGTGGGCGACCCGAGGGTTCGCTGCACGCCTACTACAAGGGCGAGCCCAGCGCGGGGAGCCGCGAGGCCTTCGACATCCTCGCCTCGCAGTTCTCGGCCGTGGCGGAGGCCACCAACCTACGCATGCGCGACCTCCTCACCCTCATCGAGGTCGACAGGCGCCTACGGGCGGAGGGCAACCTGGAGCGCCTGCTCGACGCCGTCCTCACGGAGATGATGGCGCGGGTCTCGGCGGGCGCCGGTGGCGTGTTCCTGCTGGAGGACGGGTCCAGGCTGCAGCTGCGCGCGAGCATGGGGATCGGACGGGTGAGCGTGCCTCCCAGCTGGAAGGTAGGGGAGGGCATCGTCGGCCGCGTGGCGCTAAGGGGCGAACCGACGGTCATCGAGAGGCTCGGCGACGCCGAGCGCGCGGCGTCGGGGCCGCTGCTCAAGGAGGCGGGCAGCGCCGTCGCGTTGCCGTTGACGACGGACGACCGGCTACTCGGCGTGATCGTCCTGTCGCATGCGGACGAGGCGCACTTCGACAGGCGCGCCATCCCGTTCCTGGGACTCTTGGCCACTCAGGCGAGCCTGGCCGTCAGGAACGCCACGGCGTACCTGCAATCGGAGGAACTGGCCATCGTCGAGGAGCGCGCGAGGATCGCGCGCGAGATCCACGACGGCGTGGCCCAACTCCTCGCCTTCTCGCTCCTCAAGCTCGACCTCGCCGACAAGCTGATGCCCAAGGACACGGAGAAGGCGCGCCAGTCGCTCGGACAGGCGCGAGACACGGTGCGCGAGACCATCAAGGAGGTCAGGCGCTCCATCTTCGCGCTCCGCCCCGTCGACCTGGAGCGGCACGGCTTCGTCGAGACGGTGCGGCGCTACGTCGCCGATTTCGGGCAGCAGAACGACATCCACGCCCGAATCGAGGTGGGTGACCTACCGCCGCTGTCGGTCAAGCAGGAGGCGGTGCTCTTCAGGATCTTCCAGGAGGCCATGCACAACGTGGCGAAGCACGCCAAGGCGACCGAGGTGGACGTCCGGCTGGGGACCGCGCCGGACGGCATGGCGTACGTGACCGTCACGGACGACGGGCACGGCTTCGACCCGCAGAGCGTGGGCGACAGGGTGACCTCGGCCGGGGGCCTCGGGCTCAGGCAGATGCGCGAACGAGTCGAGGCGCGTGGCGGACGCCTCGACGTCCGCTCCGAGGCCGGTAGCGGCACATCGATATCCGCCGCCATCCCGGCCTGAGCCAAAGGCTGAGCGAGCGACAGGCGGCGCGGCGCCCCGTAGGGCGGCGCGCCGCTGGGCTGTTGGTTACTTGTTGCGGCGGTAGGAGTCGCCGAAGCGCTTCTGGAACTTCTCGACGCGGCCCTCCGTGTCGATGAAGCGCTGCTCGCCCGTGTAGAACGGGTGGTTGCCCGACCACACGTCGACGTGCAGCTCGGGCTTGGTGCTGTAGGTCTCCATGACGACCTCGCCGTCGCAGATGACCTTGCAGGCCACCATCTTGGGGTGGATGTTCTTCTTCATCGCTTTCCTCCGCGGGCCGGTGGCCCGGTCGTGTCAACCGAGAGATGTTAGCACGGCCGCCGCGGGAACGCTAACCGGCCGTGCCGGCCCCGGCGTCCCTGAGCTGACGCTTGATGCGGGCCACGATGGCGCCCATCCCCCGGAGCCTCAGTGGGGAGATGAGCTCCGCCAGGCCCATGTCCTGGTAGAAGTCCTCGGGCACGCTCAGGATGTCTTCCGCGCTGGCGCCCGCGAGGCCCGCGCCGATGAGCGCGGCGAACCCGCGCGTCGTGGGGGCCTCGGGCGGGGCGTCGAAGAGTAGGCGAACCTCCCCGGTCGGGCCGAGCGTTGCCCTGAGGAACAAGGGCGTCTGGCACTCGTGGACCCGTTCTAGGTCCCCCGCCACGCCCGGCGGGAGCGGCGGGAGCTTGTTGGCGTACTCGAGCAGCAGCGGCAGGCGCAGCGAGGCCGGGGCCGCAGCGAACTCCGAGACGATGGCCTGAAGCGGCGCGGGGATGCTCACCGGGGCAGCGTAACAGGAGACCGGCGGGGACCGCGGTGTATCCTTACTGCGCTGATGGTACGACTGCCACCGACCGTAGAAGTGGGACCCCAGGGCGCCGCGCGCGGCGCCCTCCGCGTTCCGGGTTCCAAGAGCATCACCAACCGCGCGCTGGTGGTCGCGGCGCTAGCGCGCGGGGAGACCGTCCTGCGAGGAGCCTTGATGGCGGAGGACTCCGAGGTGATGCTGCGAGCCCTCGGGGCGTTGGGGATCAGGGTGGGCTCGGTGGGTGGCGACCTGCGGATTGTGGGCGCGGGTGGCCCGGCGCCCGCCGCCGCCGCCGACCTGGACCTGCGGCTCTCGGGTACCAGCCTCCGCTTCCTCGTCGCCATGGTCGCTCTCGGCCGCGGCTGCTTCCGCCTGGACGGCAACGACCGCATGCGTGAGCGGCCCATCCAGGAGTCGCTCGACGCGCTCAACGCCATGGGCTCTGACGCCTCGAGCGACCTGGGCAACGGCTGCCCGCCGGTGACGGTGGTGGCTGACGGCCTGCGGGGCGGGGTCGTCCGCGTGCGCGGCGACAGGAGCTCGCAGTTCCTGTCCGGCCTGCTCATGGCGGCGCCGTACGCCCGCGGCCCGGTGGTTCTCGAGGTGGAGGGCGAGCTACTGAGCAAGCCGTTCGTCGACATGACGCTCGACATCATGCGTGACTTCGGGGTCGACGTGGAGCGTGACGGCTACGCCGCCTACCGGGTTTCCCCGGGCGGGTACGTGGGCCGTGACTACCGTATCGAGGGCGACGCCATGGCGGCCGGTTACTACTGGGCCGCGGCCGCGGTGACGGGCGGTCAGGTGCGCATAGACAACCTGGGCAAGAGCACACGCCAGGGCGACGCGCGGCTCGCCGGCGTGCTCGAGGCGATGGGCTGCGAGGTCGCGTGGGGCTGCGACCACGTGAGCGTGACCGGCCCGCACCGGGGCAGGCTCCGCGGGTCGCAGACCTTCGACCTGAACGACATGCCGGATCAAGCGCAGACGCTCGCCGTAGCCGCACTGTTCGCTGACGGCCCGGTCCGCATCGTGAACGTCGGCAACATGCGCATCAAGGAGACGGACCGGCTGGCCGCCATGACCACCGAGCTGACCCGCCTCGGCGCGCGGGTAGACGAGGGCGACGACGAGCTGACCGTGCATCCCCTCGAGGGCCCGCCTGAGCGTCCGGTGGTGCTCGAGACCTACGGTGACCACCGCATGGCCATGTCGCTCGCCGTCGCCGGTGCTCGCCTCCCCAACGTGATCATCAAGGACCCCGGCTGCGTGGCCAAGACCTACCCCACCTTCTTCGACGACTACCTCGCCTTCCTGGCCGGGCGGTCGGCGTGACCCTACCTGGCGGCGACGAGCGCGGTACGGAGACAGAAGGCCGGCTGGTCATCACCATCGACGGGCCCGCCGCCTCCGGCAAGTCGAGCGCCGCCCGGCTGCTGGCGCAGCGACTCGGGGTGGCGTACGTGTCGAGCGGGCTCCTCTACCGCGCCGCGACGCTGCTGGCGCTCCACGCCGGGACGCCGCTCGACGACGAGGCGGGCCTGCTCACGCTGCTGGCGGGGCACGACGTCCGCTTGCACCCCGCTGCCGCCTCCAACAGGGTGACCGTCGACTGGGCCGACCTGACGGACGACCTCCACACGGGCGCCGTCGACGCGAGCGTCTCGGCCGTCGCCAGGCACCCGGGCGTGCGAGCCTGGGTGAACGAGCGTCTGCGCGAGATGGGTGGCTCGTTCGTCATCGACGGGCGCGACATGGGTACGAGCGTGTTCCCC
This sequence comes from uncultured bacterium, assembly GCA_964398765.1. GTDB lineage: Bacteria > Deinococcota > Deinococci > Deinococcales > Trueperaceae > JAAYYF01. Next base: position 4,548 of record CAYNNL010000061.1, read on the forward strand.
GACGCCGTTGCCAAGTTCTACCTGACCGCCGACCCGCGCGTGCGCGCGGCGCGGCGGGCGGGGGAGCGCGGCGCCGAGCTCGAGGCCATCGCCACCGAGCTGACCCGCAGGGACGAGCGCGACAGCCGCCAGCTGGCTGCAGCCCCCGACGCGCACGTGATAGACACGAGCGCGCTCTCGTTGGTCGAGGTGGTGGAACAGATCTTGGCCACCGTGCTGCGGGCGCTGCCGGGGAAGGTGGTCACCACTTGAGCGCCGGCGTCCGCTTCGTCCGCCCGGCCTCCGAGCTCGCGCGCGTGGTCGTGGCGAGCACCGGTCACAAGCCGGAGGCGCACCCGCTGGCGCGCGAGCTCGGCGAGCTCCTCGAGCGCCAGGGCGTGTCCGTGGCGTACGACCTCGACGGTTCCGGCGCGCTTGAGCAGCACGCCCAGGGCGCCGACCTCGTGGTGTCCGTCGGCGGCGACGGGACGCTGCTCTCCGCCGCCAGACGCCTGGCCGGCTCGGCCGTGCCCCTCATGGGCGTCAACCTGGGCAAGCTCGGCTTCCTGGCCGAGTTCGGCGCGGACGAGGTCCTGCGGTTCGCGGGCGCCGGCGAGGTGCCCGACTGGCCGGTGCGCGAGAAGATGATGCTCGAGGTGCGGATCAAGGGCCGTCCGGGCGCGCGCCACGCGCTCAACGACGTGATGCTCTCCCAGGGCGTGATGACACGGCTGGTACGCGTGCGCATGCGCGTCGACGGCGCGTACGCCACCGAGTACCGCGCCGACGGGCTGGTCGTGTCGACCCCGGTCGGGTCGACCGCCTACTCCCTCTCGCTGGGCGGGCCCATCCTGGATCACGCCCTCCGCGCCCTCGTGGTCACGCCCGTGGCCCCGCACAGCCTCACGAACCGCCCCATCGTGCTGCCTGGTTCGTCCGTCATCGGCCTGCAGGTGCTCACCCGCTCGGACGAGATCGCCATGGTGATCGACGGTCAGGAGCGGGTCGACCTCGAGGTCGGCGACACCATACTGCTCACGGCCGCCGAGCACGGCCTCATGCTCGTCTCCACGGGCAGGCGCAGCGCCTTCGACGTGCTGCGTCACAAGCTCGCGTGGGGCGAAGGCCCCCTGCCCCCGCTGCCCTTCGAGTCGTGACCGTGCCGGCCGCGCGGGAGCCGCTGCGCGCCGGCCGAGGCGACTAGGCCGGTGGTCGGCGCCGACCTCCTCGTCGTGTCCAACGGCCACGGCGAGGACGTCGTCGCCGGTCGGGTGATCGCGGCGCTGCTGGCCCGCGACCCGGCGCTGCGGGTGTGGGCGTTCCCGGTGGTGGGGCTGGGCTCGGCGCTAGCGGACGCGGGCGCCGAGCTGGTCGGGCCCAGGCGGGAGCTGCCGTCAGGTGGGCTCACGCTGCACTCGCTCACGCACCTCGCGGCGGACATGCGCGCGGGCCTCGTGGGCCTGAGCGCCAGGCAGGTCGCTTGGCTCTCGCGGACGAGGCCGCGACGCGTCTTCGTGGTCGGCGACTTCTACGCTCAGGCGCTCGCGGCCCTCACGCGGGCCCCGCGAAGAGTGCTCCAGACCCTCGTGTCGGTCCACCAGGCCACCCCGGCCGGCGGCCGGGGCGGCCGCTACTTCATGGAGGGGTTCAGGGCGCCGGAGCTGGCGCTGATGCGGCGCGCCGTTGCGGTGTACACCCGCGACGCGGCCACGGCGCGCCACCTGCAGGACCTGCGCGTCCCACGGGCCACCTACCTCGGCAACCCCATGATGGACGGGCTCGAGGGCCGGCCGATCGAGGGCAGCGGCGGCGGTCCCGCCGGGCCGCGCGTTGCGCTTCTCCCGGGCAGCCGCTCCTACGCCAACCTGAGCGTGGCGGTGATGATCTCCGCCCTGGAGCGGCTACCCGGGGCGCTGGGGCTGGTGGCCTGGTCCCTTGGGGCGCCGCCCGCGCCGCCGCCGGGCTGGGAGAGCGACGTGGTGGACGCTCCCGGGGTCGTGGCGGCGTGGCGCAGCGGCGCCACGCGCGTCTGGTGGGTCGTCGACCGCTTCGCCGACGTGCTGCGGAGCGCCGACGTCGCGGTCGGCACCGCGGGCACGGCCAACGAGCAGGCGGTCGGGTTGGGCGTCCCGCTCGTGGCGTTCCCCCTGCCTCCCGACTACTCGGTGGCGTTCGTGGCCAACCAGGCCAGGCTGTTGGGCGGGGGCGTCACGGTGGCCACGCCCGACCCGGCCGCCGTCGCCGGCGCCCTGACGAGGCTCTGGCGCGACGACGGCGCGCGCGCCAGGGCGCTGTCCGCAGGAGCCGAGCGCATGGGACCGCCCGGGGCCAGCGCAGCGCTGGCGGCCGAACTGCTGGCGTGGTCGCGGGGGCCCGCGACGTCGGGTGTGGGCAGGTGACGATGGGCGGCCGCGCGCTGACGTCAGCCGACGGGCGGGACGGCCGCGCCTTGGGCCGTGGTCGTGGTGGCGCCGGTGGCGGCCGGATCGCGCGGCCTCGCGGCCGGCCCGTCGGTCGTCTCACCCAGTAGCTCGGCGAGGCGCGAGACGCAGCGGTGGTGCTTCTTGGCGTACGCGCCGTCCCGGTAGACGGGGTCGAACACGTCCAGTAGGGCTCCCGCGCCGCTGGCGCGTAGCGAGACCTGGCGGTCGTAAGCCTTGTCGACGAAGTGGACGAAGCGGAGCGCGTCGTTCTGCGAGGCCAGCTGGCTGACCCCGTGGAGGTAGACGGTCCCGACCTGCGCGAGCAAACCACCGAAACGCGTCGGGTGGACGCTCCGGAGGAGCGTCAGGAGCTCGTCCCAGGTGAGCGACAGCGCCGGCCCCGGCGACCGGTCCGACGCCATGCGCTCCCGCAACTCCGCCTCGCTCGCCCAGGACCCCTGCTGAGCGCGCTGCCGGAAATCCGGGCCGTCGACGGGGACCACCTGGAACGCGGCCGCCAAGGACTGGATCTCCCTCTTGAAGTCGTCGGCGTTGAAGCGCCCCTGGCCCTGCGCGGCGGGCGGGGTGTTCGACGTGGTCACGACCGTGGTGCCCGCCTCGAAGCGAGCAGCCAGGAAGGTCTTGACGATGAGGGTGTTGCCGGGGTCGTCCAGCTCGAACTCGTCGATGCACAGGAGCTCGGCCGTCCCGAACTCCTCGTGCGCCCCGGCCATGCCGAGCACGCCGATCAGGTAGACGAGCTCCTGGAAGCTCAGGTAGCGCTTCTCGGGGGTGTCGGCCGCGGCGTAGGTTGCCGCTAGCAGGTGCGTCTTGCCGACTCCGAAGCCGCCGTCGAGGTACAGACCCGCGCCCGGTGCCCCCTTCGGCCCGTGCCACGGCCACCAGGCCGGCCCCGCCGGCTTCCTGCGCTGCCTGTGGCGCCAGTCGCGACCGAGGACGAACTCGCGCAGCCTGTCGCGCGCCGCTGCCTGCGACTGGTGCTGGGGCTCGTAGGTCTCGAAGGCGACGCCCGCGAAGCGCGGCGGTGGCCGCAGGTCCTTGGGGGACGGCGGCGGAGGAGGCGCCAGGTCCGTCACCGCCAGCAGCTTCGTCACGCACGGGAGCCTACCACCCGCGTTTGACGGCCGCCCGGTGGGGCCGTACAGTGGCCTCAGTCGCTAGGTCGGGGAAGCCGGTGAGATCCCGGCACTGTCCCGCAACGGTGAGTCGCCCGCGTCCGCGGGTCGACGAGTCCGAACACCGGCCGGCGAACTTCACTGCACCCCTTGCGCGGACGAGGGAGGTCAGTGGGCGCGCCGACGGCGTGCCGCCACGACCTCGGGCCCTGACCGGTCCACCCCCGACGTTCACCACACGGGAACCTCTTCCACGCGGGCCAAGGAGTAGCTCCATGTCCAGGCGCCTCGCGTTCTTCGTCACCGCCCTGATCTGGCTGTCCGGTATCGCCGCTGCCACCACGTACCCGTTGACGGTCACGGACGACCTCGGGCGCGAGGTGACGTTCACGGCCGCCCCGGCACGTGTGGTCAGCATGCTCCCGAGCCACACCGAGAGCGTGTGCGCGATTCAAGCCTGCGACACCCTCGTGGGCGTCGACCGCCACAGCGATTACCCGGCCAGCGTGAGCGGCCTCGCCACGCTGGGCGACGCCTTCGCGCCCGACCTCGAGGCCATCGTGGCGCTCGAGCCCGACCTCGTCCTCGTCGACGAGTACAGCGGGATGCAGGGTCCCCTGTCGGAGCTGGGCATCGCCGTCTACGCCGGCTCGCCTCAGACCATCGCCGAGACGTACGCCTACCTGCAGGTGCTCGGGCAGGTACTCGACCGCGAGACCGAGGCGGCCGTCCTCGTCGGCCGGCTCCAGGGCGAGATCGCCGGGCTCGCCTCCGTGCTCGCTCGCGAGACGCGACCAACCGTCTTCGTCGAGCTCGACCCGACCCCCTACTCGGTCGGTCCCGGCTCGTACCTGGGTGAGCTCGTGGCGGCCGCCGGCGGCGACAACATCGTGACCGCGACGATGGGGGACTTCCCGCAGGTCGATCCCGAGTACGTGGTCCTGCAGGACCCACAGGTCATCGTCCTGACCGACGCTCCGTTCGGGGTGACCGCCGCCGACGTCGCGGCGCGGGCGGGCTGGAGCGGCGTCAGCGCCGTGGTGGCCGGCCGGGTGTTCGAGCTCGACCAGGACGCCGCCAACGTCGTCAGCCGGCCTGGCCCGCGGCTCTTCGACGCCGCCATGGTCCTCGCCAGGCTCTTCCACCCCGGAAAGTTCTGACGAGCGGCGGCGCGTCGGTGACGCGGCTCGGCGGGCGCACGCCGCTGGTAGCTGCTCTGATCGTCTCCGGGCTCGCGCTGGTGGCCGCCGCCATACTCGCGGTCGGCCTGGGAAGCGTCACGGTCGAGCCGGCGCAGGTCGTGACGGCGCTCGTGAAGGGCGTGCGGGGCGAGCAACTGAGCGCGCTCGACCGGGTGGTGTGGCAGCTCAGGCTCCCACGCGTCCTCCTCGCCGCGTTGGTCGGAGCCGGCCTCGCCCTCGCCGGCAGCGTCTTCCAGGGCGTCTTCCGCAACCCGCTCGCCGAGCCGTACCTCATCGGCACGGCGAGCGGCGCCGGTTTCGGCGCTGTGCTCGTGATGACGGTCGGCGCCACCGTACCGTTCCTGGCGCGCCTCGGCGCGCCGCTCGTGGCGTTCGCCTTCGCGATCCTCACCGTCGGCCTCGTCGTGTCGCTCGCTCGCACCGGCGGAGCCGTGCCCACCATCAGGCTCATCCTGGCGGGAGTCGTGGTCGGTTCGCTCTTCACGGCGGCCACGTCGTTCCTGCTGGTCGCCTCGCGGGAGCAGGCGGCGGGCATCCTCGCCTGGCTGCTCGGCGGTTTCGGTTTCTCGAGCTGGGGTCAGGTGCGCGTCATGGCGCTGTTCACTCTGCCGGCACTCGTGTTGGCCGGAGCCTTCGCGCGGGCGCTCGACCTGCTCCAGCTAGGCGAGGAGGGCGCGGCGCTGCTCGGGCTCGACGTGGAGCGCGTGAAGCTGCTGCTGTTGGGCGTCGCCACGCTCGTGACGGCCGCCGCCGTCAGCGTCTCGGGCATCATAGGCTTCGTCGGTCTCATCGTTCCGCACGCCGCGCGGCTGGCGCTCGGCCGGCCGCACGCGCGGCTCCTCCCGATCGCGACCGTGTGGGGCGCGGGGTTCATGGTCCTCGCCGACCTGGTGGCGCGCAGCGTCATCGCGCCCGTGGAGGTGCCGGTCGGGATCGTGACCGCGCTGGTGGGCGGCCCGTTCTTCCTCTGGCTGCTGCGTGGCAGGGGGGCCGCCGGATGACGCGGCGGCTCGAGCTGGTGGGGGTGACGGTAGGGTTCGGGGCGGGTGCGCCGCCGGCGCTCGACGGGGTGGACCTGGTCGTGGCGCCGGGCGAGATGGTGGGGCTGATCGGCCCCAACGGCGCGGGCAAGAGCACTGCCCTGAGGGTCCTCGCGGGCCTGGTCAAGCCGACGGCGGGCGAGGGCCGGCTGGACGGGCGCCCGCTGGCCGGGTACTCGAGGCTCGCCCTCGCTCGCAGCATCGCCCTCGTGGCTCAGGCGCCCGAGGTGCCCGTCGGGTTCCTGGTCAGGGAGGTCGTCGCCATGGGTCGCGCTCCCCACCTCGGTCTGTTCGGCACGTTCGGACCGCGCGACGAGGAGGTGGTGGCGGGGGCGCTGGCCGCGACCGCCACGAGCGGGTTCGCCGGCCGCCAGGTGGAGACGCTGTCGGGTGGCGAGTCGCAGCGCGTCGTCTTCGCACGGGCTCTCGCCCAGGAGCCCGCCTTCCTGCTGCTCGACGAGCCGACGAGCCACCTAGACCTCCGCTACCAGGTGGAGCTGCTCCGCTACGCCCGCGCCCAGGCTGCGACCGGGGTCGGCGTCCTCCTCGTCATCCACGACCTCAACTTGGCGGCGCGGAGCTGCGACAGGTTGGCCCTGTTGGAGGCCGGTCGCCTCGTCGCCGTCGGGTCGCCGGCCGAGGTGCTGGTGGAGTCCACCATCGAGCGGGTCTTCAGGGCGCCGGTCGACGTGCTGCCCGGCGAGCGGCCGGTGATAGTCCCGCGCTTCTGACGCTTCCCCTCAGAAGGCGCTCGGCGGGTCGAAGATGCGCTGGAGCCGGATGGCGAGCTCGTAGTAATCGGTGACCGCCTCGGTGGCGGCGCGCCAGCCGTGCTGCTCCATGTCGGCTCGCGCCCTCGCGCCCAGCCGCTGCCGCGCGTCGGCATCGTAGAGGAGGGCGCGTAGCTTCTCCGTGAGGTCGCCGAGGTCGCCCGGTGTGAAGAGGAGACCGTTCTCGCCGTCGCGGATCACGTCGGGTATGCCGCCGGCGCGCGCGCCCACCGCCGGCACGCCGGCCGCCATGGCCTCCATGGCCACGAAGCCGAGCGTCTCCGTGTCCGAAGGGAACGCGAAGACGTCGGAACTGGCGTAGGCGGCGGCCAGCTCGAGCCCCGACATGTAGCCGGTGAAGACGGTGTTGGTGCCCTTGAAGCGCCTCTTCAGCTCGGCCTCGGCCGGGCCGGAACCCACGAGCGCGAGTCGCACCCCGGGCAGTTGCGTGACGGGCGCGTAGAGCCAATCGAGGCGCTTCTCGAAGGAGAGCCGGCCCACGTACGTCATCAGCGGCGCCTCGGGGTGACCGCCGGTGAGTCGCTCACGCATGGCCTTGGTGCGCCGTTCCGGGCGGTAGAGGTCGGTGTCGACGGCCTTGGGCCAGAGCCGGACGCGGCGGATGCCGAGCGCGCGGGCCGACTTGACCATCGGCATGCTCGTGCATAGGTTCACATGCGCCTGGTTGTGCACGTCGCGGAGGAAGCGCCGGGACGGCTCCTGCAGTATCGGGAGCTTGAGGTGGAGCGCGTACTGCGTGATGTCGGTGTGGTAGCTGGCGAGGAGCGGGAGGTTGCGCTGCTTGGCGAGCGCCGTGCCCCAGAGCCCCAGCACGACGGGGTTCACCACGTGCACGACGTCCGGCTGGAAGCGGTCCAGCTCGCGCCCGAGGCGCGGCCTGGGCAGCCCGAGGAAGAGCTCGGGGTACCAAGGCCGGAACGGCAAGGCGGGCACCCGCACCACGCGGTGTCCGGCGTACGACGCGGGCGGGTCGTGCGGTGCGAACACGAGCGCCTCGTGCCCGAGCACCGCCAGCTGCTCCAGCGTGCGCGTGATGCGCGTGACGACGCCGTCTACCTTGGGCAGGAAGACCTCGGTGAACAGCGCGATCCTCATGCTCCGGCCGCGCGGCTCAGGCCTTGCCCACCGCCTCTTGTTCCTGCCTCACGAGCGCCGGGTCGCCCGGCTGGTTGTCGCGCGTCCACGTGCTCTTGGCCGGGATCTTGCTCAGGTCGGCCCGGCTGGCGTACCTCCGCGCCACCTCCGTGACCTCCGTGAGGAGGCCCGCCTGCAGGGTCGTGGGCTTGAGCCCCAGGTCGAGGAAGAGGTCGTTGCGCACGAAGAGGTCGTTCTCGGCGTCC
>CAYNNL010000062.1:0-12330 GCA_964398765.1 uncultured bacterium
TGGTGCGGTGCTCCTCGAACGCCAGCTCCGGGTGGCGGTGGAGGTCGCGGCGCACCGCGACGGTGCGCTCCTGCAAGGCTCTGGCCTGGTCGGTGATGCTAGCCATCGGGCTCTCCTAGGGTGGGCTCGCGCCGGGATCGGGCCACGCCGTGGCGCCGTCAGCCAAGCCTACCCCTCCGGGTCGAGCGCGACCCGGACGCCGCCGGGCGGCTCGGCGCCCGCGGCGTCCGAAGCAGCTTCGCGCTCGGCGGCGGATGCCCCCTCCCGGACGGCAACCGTGGGCACCGCGGCGGCGGCCCTCTGCCCGAGCTCGCGGAACTTGTCGCTCGCGCCCTCCAGCTTGCTCACCCACTCGGCGTTGGGGGTCATGCCGGCGGTGGCGCGGTGGTACGCCAGGAGCGTGGCGGCGAGCGACACGGCGTCAGACAGGGCCAGCTTAAGCATCCAAGCGCCGATGAGGGCGCCGATCCCGAGCGCCGGGCCGAGGCTCGGTGCCACCGCGCCGATGGCGACGGCCGGCAGCCCGAGGACGAGTAGGAAGATCACGAACTCGACGTAGCCGAGGACGGCCAACACGACGGCGTTGGCTAGGATCGGCTGCCAGGCCTGCGCGTACAAGACGACCCCCTCACGGGCCACCGCCCACACGTTCTGCTCGCGCCTGGCGTAGGCGCGCGACAGGACCGCCTCGTCCACGTAGGTGGTGCTCATGACGGCCACGCGCTCCAGGAACCTGCCGAGGGAGGCGACGCCGGGCAGCGGCAGGATGGACGTGACGCGCGTGAAGGTGCGCACCACGAACCTCACGACGCCTCCCACCAACAAGTCGACGCCGAACAGTATTGAGGTGTCCTTGAAGCGGCTGAGCACCTGCTCGCGCCCGTAAGCCAGCTGACCGGTGGTCGGGCCGACGCCGGTGGTGATGAACTCGGTCAACACGGCGGTGTGAGCCGCCCTGAGGAGGTGGAACCAGTAGCGCCCGGCCAGGTTCACGACCCAGAACACCCCGCCGAGCGCCGCGAGGACCAGGATGAAGCCGAGCGGCAGCCACAGCTTGGAGAGCAACCAACCGATCCCGCCGAACACGGCGGCGTAGAGCCCGAGCGCCACCCCGAGCAGCAGGTAGCTACCGAGCCTCACCCACACGATGGGTAGCGTCTTCGTCACGAGCGAGATGGCCTCGCCCAGGTAGATCTTCGGCATGGTCCCGTCCCTCCTCCTACGGTCTTGTCGTGCGAGGAGGGTAGGCCGCGGGGCGTCAACGGTGCGTCAACCGCCTCGCGGCCGCTCGGTCCGCCTCAGGGCCGCGACAGGGTGAGCGCCACCTCCTTCTCGCCCGGCACGCGCACGTCGCGGAACTCCTCGACGGGCGTGGTCATGACCCGAACGTCGTAGACGCCCATCGGCAGTTCTATCGGCTCGCCGCCGACGCGACCGTGCGCGACCGGCTCGCCGCCCCCCGCCGCGTACACCTCAAAGGCCGGGTTGAGCGCCTCGGCGACGGCGGCAGCGAGCGCCTCGAACGAGGTCACGTCCACGTAGCTGGCACCAACGTCGGCGGCCAGCCGCTCGAACACGGCGAGCGCGTCCGGCTCGAGCCCGAGCGAGACTATGGCGAGGTCGAGCGGCCCCGCCCGCCGCGCCTCGCGCACCGCCGCCGCCGGGTCGCCGCCGCACGATTCCTCACCGTCCGTTATGAGGATCACGGTCCGCGCGCCACCGGCGGCCGCGAGGTCGCTCGGGACCTTGAGGAGCGAGTCGGCGATGGGCGTCTGCGACAGCAGCTTGGGCGCGATGGCGTCCACCGCCGCCATGGCCTTGGCCCGGTCGAGCGGACCCAGGGGCACGTCGAGCCGCGACTCGCACGAGGTGGGGCTGATGTGGCCGAAGGCGCGCAGCGCGAAGGGCGTGCCGTCGGGGAGGACCTCGCCGACGAGCTCCGCGAGGCTCCTCTTGGCGGCCGTTACCCGCTGCTCTCCGCTCGGGAGCTCGCGCCCCATCGAGCCGGACGCATCGAAGATCACCTCGACCGCGGCGGGCGCGGCACCCTCGGCGGCCCGCACCGTCAGCCTGCCGGGGCCGGGTAACGCCGCCGCCTCCGTGACGAGCTCGACGGTGTAGCGCTTGGGCCTGCGCAGCACGCAGGAGGCGCGCGCGAAGCCGAGGTCGAACTCGCCGACGCCCGCGGCGAGCGAGTACACCCCGCCGTTGACGTCGGCCCAGTCCTGCATGAGGTCCTGGGCGTAGTCGGAGCCGCCCGAGCTGATCTCGAAGGTGAAGATGCGGGGCCTGACCTCGTCGAAGGCGCGCCACATCTCCGGCGTTAGGTTGCCGCCGTCCGACTCGGCGTCGGTCATGAGGAGGATGGCGCGGGTGCCCTCGCGGTCGGCGAGGGCCTGGGTCGCGAGCAGGAGCGGCGCCTCGGAGTTGCTCGAGTCCGCGCTGCGGTCGAACTCGGTGATGGCGCGTTGAACGCGCGCCGGGTCGGTCGACCAGTAAGGAAGGAGCCAGCGGGGTCTCGGGTCATCGAAGGCCAGCAGCTGCGCCGCCTCGCGCTCGCCGTCCAGGTCGGTCGCGAAGCTGGCGAGCGAGTTGTAGGTGATGACCCGGTAGGGGTTCACGGAGCCGCTGGTGTCCCAGGTGAAGACCACGCTGCGTTTCGGTTCGAAGAGGCGCAGGTAGTAGTCGCCGGGCTCGCCGAAGAGGGCGAGCACGAGCCTGTCGCCCTCGGTCCTCGCGTCGTAACCCACGGGTCGGCCGTCCGCGCCCACCAGCTCGTAGGCGTACCCGATCGCCGGGTCGCCGCCGAGCGTGACCTCCAGGTGGTTGTGGCCTTGGGGCACGGTCAAGCGGTACCAGTCCTCGTCGACGGCCACCTGGACGGTGCCGCTGACGGGCCGTCCCGCCGGGAGTGGCGTCGCCGTCTGGAGGGAGCCGTTGCCGGCGTCGTCGGTGAGCTCCGGCGTCTCGAACCCGGTCAGGTACTCGTAGACGGCGGCGCGCGACGCCGGCCCCCACTCGGCCAGCGCCGACCGGTACTCGGCGTCCTGCGTCCTCTCGTAGACGGCCACGGCGTCCGGCGCGTAGTAGTAGCGGCCGGGTTCACCGTCGGCGCCCGGCGCCTTGGGCGCCGTGAAGCGCAGGTAGCGCGCCCACACCGGGGAATCGAGCGTCAGGGTGGCCACGCCCGCGCCGTCACGGACGAGGTGCCACTCGGCCAGCGGTTCCCACGGGCCCGAGCCGCCCGCGAGGCTCACCTCGACGTTGACGACCGGGAACGCCATGGACGCGTCGGCGAGCGACTCCTGCCTCTCGGTCCAGACGAGGCGCGTGACCTGTGCGGCCCGGTCGTCGTTGAAGCCGACGACGAAGCTGAAGTCCGCGAGGTCTCTGAGGTCCAGGCGGTCGCCGCGGTCGTTGCCGGCCACCAGGATCTTGGTGTCGCCGGCGCCCAGGTAGGGTTCGGAGCGGACGACGTGCCCGCCCAGCTCGGGAGCCGCGAGGTTCAGTTCGCCCGGGGAGTACGAGTCGGCCGCGATGAGCTTCCACTCGCCCACGTAACCGCTGGTGCCGTCCAGCCCGCTCTCGAAGACGAGCCGCGCGTACCTCGCCTCCACGGGCGCCGGGAAGACGAAGGCGCGCTCGCGCGGCGCCGCGCCGAGCCTGCCCACGAGAGCGGTGGTGAAGTTCACGCCGTCGAGCGACGTCTCGATACGGAAGCCGTCCAACCGACTCTCCCTGGAGCCGTCGGAGCGGGGGTCGAGCGTGGTGCCCAACAGCGTCACCGGCGCGTCGCCCGGCAGCTTGTAGGTGGCCGAGTGATCGGCGTTGACGAACCCACCGCCGGCGGGGCCCACCCGCCCGTCGATGAGCTCCAGGTCGCGCCGCTCGCGAGAAGACTCACCGAAGATGCCGGCACCCAACGCCGTGCGGAGCACGTCGAACCGGCCGAGGAGCCGTGACGGGAGCGGCCAGTACTCGAACGCCCCGACGGGCGGGGCCTCGCACATCAGGCCCGCCTGGACGGCCGCGGCGGCAGCGCCGCCAGGGCCGCCGGTGGCTACCTCGACGCGCAGCGGGAGGTCGTCCCGCATGTCGCTGGGCACGATCACCTCGACGGGCACGACCCTGCTCTCCCCCGGCGCAAGCGTCAGCTCAGGCTCGTGCCGGAGCTCGACGCCCGGGTTGCTGCTCGCCGCCGTGAAGGCGACCGACTGCGTGGCCGCGCTCCGGTTCTCGACGTGAGCCGCGAGCGTGAACGCCTGCCCCTCGTGCCAGAAGGCCGCCAGCTCCTCCGTCGGCGCCTCGAGCGTGACGCTGACGGCGCTGTCGACGCGCGGCGGCAGGAGCTGTGCCGGATCGGGCGCCGAGGAGAACGCGAGCTGGACCCGGTAAGGCGAGGGGCCCCTGAGCCGCAGGTACACCTGCTCCCCGGCGGGTAGCTCTGCCTCCCACGGCGCGCCGCCGACCGCGTCGCCCCTGACCGTGAAGGAGACGTTCCCGTCGGCGGTCCGCAGCTCCGGGTTCACTGCGCGCTCGTCCAACCCCTCGCTCAGCGTGAGGCTGACCGTGGTCGGCGCGGCGAAGACGGGCAGGCGGTACACGTCGTAATCACCCGAGAACTCGCCGACGTAGCCGCGCCAGTCGAGCTCGGCCGGGACGGTACCGGCGCTCACGAGGTCGTCGTTCGGTTCTGCGTCCACCGCGGGCAGTAACGTTCCGAGTAGCGTGAGCCGCAGCTGGTAGTAACCGTCCGACTCGACCTCGGGCCCGCGCAGGTAGAAGCCGTTGTCCCCCGCGTAGAAGTAGCGTTCCACCGTCACCGCGCCGCCGGCGAAGTCGACCGGGAAGTCCACCCAGCCGCGGTCCGCCAGCCTGACGCGGATGGGCCCGCCGCCCGTGGGCGGCACGACCTCCAGGCGCACGTACTGATCGGCTTCCAGGAAGAAGCGGTAGTAGTCGTCGCTGCCGCCCGTGAGACGCCCCACGTAGACGTGGTCGGGAACCACCTTCATTGCGCGGCTCTCGTCGTCGTTGGGCTCGAGCTCGAGCCGGCCCGGAGGCGGCGGTGGTCCCGCTTCGAGGGGCGCGTCCGCGAGGGCAGCCGCGGCCTCGGCCGGGTCCTGCGCCCCGGCGCCGGCGCGGGCGGGCACGATCGGTTCGTCCGGCGCGGGCGCTCCCTCGACCTCGCCGGCCAGCGTCGCCTCGCCCAGGTCGAGGAGCTTGAGGGCGTACTCTCCCCCGGTGCCGTCGACCGCTAGGTAGGAGACGCCGGGGAGCAGCACGATGTCGTCGAGCCGCAGGCGCTGCGAGCCGCGAGTGTTGGCGACGACCGTGCTGGCCGCGTCCACGAGCGCCAGGCTCGTGACGCCCGAACCGACGAGCTGCACGCGGTAGCGGTGAGGGGCGCCGGCCACCTCGACGGCGTAGTAGTCGACGTCGGAGGCCTCGAGCCGACCCCGGATCTGTCCGTCTGGGGGAACAGGCGTGGCGCTCAGCGGGAAGTCGTTGGGCTCTATCTCGCCGCCTGGCGTGGGTGTCGTCGGCACCCAGGCCAGCCTGTAGGCGGTACCGTCCGTGCCCCACACCTCGAGGCGGTAGACGCCCTCTTGCAGCAGCACGCTCTGGCGCGAGCCGCCGCCACGGCTGGTCAGGAGCTTGCCGCCGGACTCGTCGGACAAGGTGAACGAGGGGGCGGGGTCGGCCTCCACCACCAGGTCGTAGTGACCCGCCGCGGCAGCGTCGACCTCGACCCTGAACATGTCGGTGCGCTGCAAGGTCCCGCGCATCTCGCTCCCCGGCGCGAAGCGGTTAGCGTCCTCCCAGCTGTCGTTGGGCTCCACCGCCATGCCGTCGCTCCTGGTGCCTTGTGACACGAGGTGCAAGCGGATCATGCCGCCGGCGCCGCTGACCCGCACCGTGTAGTCGCCGGCGGCGAGGCTCAGGCCAGCGAAGCGCACGAAGCCCGAGTCGTCGACGTCGCCGGCCACGACCACGCCGCTAGGTCCGTCCAACTCCAGGCGCGGCCGCGCCCCCAGCGCGGCCCACAGCTCGAGCCCCCAGACGTGGTCCCCGTCCGCGGGGCCCAGCGTGCGCTCGATACTCAACTCGTCCTCGACCGCGCCGTAGTACCCGAACGCCGCGCCGCTCCCCGGCGTCGAGGAGATGAACCGGTCGCCTGCCGCCCCGTAGTCGAGGGTCGTGATCGGCTCTGCGCTGACGGAGTAAGGACCACCGGAGCCGCTCGTGCTCACTCCCAGGTAGTAGGTACCGGGCGAGAGCAGGAACTCGGGCGAGACCCCCGTGCGGCCTCCCAGCGCGCCGACGGAGAGCAGGTTCGTCGCCGCCGTGACCGAGACGCCGTCGTCAGCGAACGTCACTCGGAAGACCTCGACCTTGGTCAGGCCGGCGCCCTCGCCGTCGATCCTCATGACCCAGCGGTGGCCGGCCTCGTCCTCGGTCACGTCCCAGCGGAACATGTCCTGGTCGTTGCTGCCGAGGTCACCGACGAAGCACCGTCCGTTCACCAGGGTGTACGGCGCGGTTCGCAGCGGGCCGGCGTCCGCCGACGCCGCGCGTGTGGCCGTGGCGGGCGTGTCGTTCGGCTCCGCTTCGGGCGTGCACTGCTGCGCGGCCGCGACGCCGCCTAGCGCCGCCGCCAGGAACGCCACCAGGAGACGACGTCGCGCGCGCACCGCGCACCGCGAAAAGCTGGCGAAAGCCACCACGACTGGCATCATCCGCTCCTCCGAATCGTTGCTTGCGGTCAGGTTACTCGCCGGAGCGGCCGGCCGCATCCACCTTCCGGGTCAGGGAGTGGCGTGGCGGCGGGCGGCCGGGTCACTCCAGCCGGCCCTCCCACGGTCCGCTCTCGTTCGCACCGTCGTCGTCGAGTGACACGAGGTAAGCGAGCAGCGCCTCCGTGGCCTCGAACTCGTGGAGCGACCCGTCGTTCACGTCGCGCAGGGTCGCCCGCCAGGCGGGTCGAGGGCCCGGTTCACGCCAGACCTTCAGTAGGAACCTGTGGCTGCTGTCGTCCACGATCCTCCCTCGCGTCTCCCTCGCATGGAGATTAGGCGAGGCGGTGTCAACGGGGCGTCAAAGGGGCTCCGGAAGTGCGCCGGGCAACCAGCCGGCCGGTGTGCGGAGGAGCGCCGCCGCCAGGGCGGCCGGCAATCCCGCGGCCTGGTCGCGGAGCTCCTGGAGGACGTCTCCCGGCACCCCCTCGTCACTCCCGGCCGGTCCCGCGCCGCCGCCGGGTGTCGGCGCCACGACCCCGACCAAGCGCCGGGCCAAGTACCTGGCCTTCGGCCTCTCGAAGATCGCCGGGGCCGGCTCCCGCTCGGCCCGGGCGGCGGCCCCTGCCGGGACGAGTCCGGTGGCCACCACCCGCCCCAGCGCCGCCAGCGCCTCCGCCCTCACTTCGTCGCCGGCCGTGACGAACAGTCCGAAGCGCATGAGGGCCACGTCCCGCACCAGGCGCTGGTGCGCGCTCCTGAGCGAGGCGTGGGGCACGGCCTCGAGCTGTTCGAGCCCGAACGCGAGGTCGGTGGCGGCGAGGGCCAGCTCCAGCCGGAGCCACGGAGCGACGTCCGTGAGGCGGGAAGCCTCCAGGTCGGCGACGGCCCGCGCCGTGGCCGGAGCGAGCGCCGGGTCGCGACGGGCGCGCAGGGCAGCCCGCTGCACCTCGAGGCCGCGCCGCTTCCGCTCGTCACCCAGCTCCCCGGCCAGCTCGAGCGCCGCGGTCAGGGCCGCCTCGGCGCCCGCCAGCTCGCCGCATAGCCTAAGGATCTCGCCGCGCTGCTCCGCCACTCGCATGGAGAGGCGGCGGTCAGCGAGCTCACCCGCCAGCTCCTCGACCTCGGCGGTGGTGTTCCAGGCGGGTCCGAGCTGACCCTGTCTGGCGTAGACGACGGCCAGGTTGACCAGCATCTCGGCCTCGCGCGCCGCCGCGCCACGCCGCCGCGCCAGGAGTATGCCCTCCTTGAAGTACCTCTCGGCGCGCGGGTAGTCGCCGAAGCGCTCGGCGCTGGCCGCAACGTTGTTCAAGGTCGCGCTCACGTCGAGGTGGCGCGAGTTGCGGCGCGCCAGCGTGAGCGCCTGGTCGAAGTGGTGGTACGACTCTCCCAGTCGGCCGCGCAGCGCGTTGATGCTGCCAAGGTTGTTGTGGGCGCGGTAGCGCTCGACCTCGGCCTCGCTGGCGAGGCTGGCGGCGAACGCGGCCGCGGCGCCGTCTAGGTCACCTGCGTAGAAGTGCGCGGCGCCCAGGGCGTTGCGAGCCCGGGCCACCAGGGTGTCGTCGGCGATGCGCAGCGCGGTCTCCAGCGCCATCAGTGCCGCCTCCAACGCCTCCCCCACCTGCGACCGGGCCAGCAGGACGCGCGTCCGCCTCACGTTGACCTCGGCGAGCCCCACGTCGCTCTGCAGCTCCCACGCCAGCCCCTCGGCCGACGCCAGGAGGTCCTCCTGCGCCGCCAGGTCGGCGTCCTGAGCGGCTATCCCTTCCAGCAGCAGGAGCGCGTCCAGCCGCAGACGTGGCTCCTCGGTGGCCGCCCAGGAGGTCAGGTAGAGCAGCTCGGCGGCGGCCCGCGGCTGGGCGCGCTCGAGCGCCGCCTGCGCGGCACCGAACGCCCGCCGCGCCCCCTCCGAGAGCTCGCCTACGGCCAGGAGGTGGCGCGCCAGCACGCCCTGATCGGCCTCCGGCTCGTCCTGCATGACCGCCACGCTGCGTTCGTGCAGTAGCCGCCTGAGGGGCACGGGGATGCCCTCGAGCAGCTCCGGGGTCAGGTCGGGCACCGGCCGCAACTGAGCGTCGATGAGGCCGCGGTCGGCGAGGCCCGCCAGGTCCGCGGCGAGCTCGAAGGCGGGCCTCTCCAGGACGCGGGCCAGGCCGTCGACGCGCAACGCGCCCCGCGCCAGGGCCAGTGCCTGGAGCGTGCGGCGCTCCTGTTCGCCAAGGCCGGCCAGGACCGCCCGCGCCGACGGCGGTTCGCGCCGCTCGATGCGCCCCGCCAGCTGCGTCGTCTCGGCGCTCGGGGTGCTCCCGAGTTCCACCCTCAGTCGCTCCGTGAACTCCCCGTAGCTCGCGAGGGCCGCCTCCGGCCCGGTGGCCACATACGCCAGGCGCATGACTGCCCGCTGGGTCTCCTCACCGTAGGGGTCGAGCTCCTGGGCGCGCAGCGCCCACCGCAGCGCGTCGCTCGGCCGGCCAGCACCCTCCAGCTCGACGGCCTTGGCGGCGAAGACGCGCCTGGCCGCGGCGGCGGCGCGTTCGCGCTCGTGACCGAGCCAATCGAGGTAGGCGTCCGGCAGCCGGGATCCGAACCTTTCCATCAGCTCGCGCCCTTCCAGCCTGTCGGCGAGCCCAGCCGGCGCCTCCTGCCCGGCGCCGACCAGCTCGGAGTGGTCGGAGGAGGCGACCACGGTCACGTCCGCTGCGTCTGCCGCCAACCACTCATCCGCCCCGGGAAGGCCGCGGAGCGTGTACAGGGCTTGCCGTACGTTGGCCAGTCGGCCGGGTCCCCACAACAAAGCGGCCAGCTCCTCGCGGGAGCTGGGCGCGTCGGTGGCGACGAGATAGGCCAGCAGGGCGAGCGTCTTCTGAGACGCCGGCTCCACCGGCACGCCTCGGTGCCGGAACCGCAACTCACCCCATAACTGCGCCTCCAGCGGCTGCCGCTCCGCGCCTGTGGCGCCGTCTCTCAACCGCTCACTCCGGTCGGTGCCGCGAACAGCGGCGCCTCGCGCAACCCCTTGAGCACCACGTGGCACGACCGGCACCGCGGTTCGTAGCTCTCGGCCGCGCCGACCATAACGGTGGGGTCGTCGAAGTGAGCGGGCCGCCCCTGGATCAGGCGCTGCGTGCGCGTGGCGGCCTGGCCGCAGCGGCAGATGGCCGTGAGCTTCTCGACCACCTCGGCCCGCGCGATGAGCTGGGGCATCGGCCCGAACGGCTCGCCCCTGAAGTCCATGTCGAGTCCCGCGATGATGACGCGCTTGCCAGCGTCGGCCAGCCGCTCCACCACGTCAACGACGGCGTCGTCCAGGAACTGCGCCTCGTCGATGGCCACCACCTGGGTGCCCGGTGCCAGCCGCGCCAGCAGCTCGGCCGTGCTAGAGATCGGCACGGCCTCCAGGGTGCGCCCGGCGTGCGACGCGACCGCCAGCTCGGCGTACCGGTCGTCGATGGCGTGCTTGAAGACCTGGACGCTCTGCCGCGCCAGCACCGCCCGCCCGACGCGACGGATCAACTCCTCGCTCTTGCCCGAGAACATGGGGCCGGCGATGACCTCCGTCCAACCCCCCGAGAACCCGTGACCCAACAACATGAGGCCATGCTACCGCCCGCTGCGTGGGCCGGGGCGGGACCGTCCTCAGGCGCGGTGGAGCCACGCGCGGAAGAGGTCGCGCGAAGCCCGTGGGGGCGGCGCGACTGGGTGCTACGCTCCTCGAATGGAACGGATGCACGGCACCACCATCGTCGCGGTCAACAGGGACGGCATCACGGCCCTGGCCGGTGACGGTCAAGTGACCATGGGTGACACGATCGTGAAGCGGGGAGCAGTCAAGGTGCGGGCGCTGTCCGGCGGCGAGGTTCTCGCCGGCTTCGCCGGGACGGTCAGCGACGCGTTCACGCTCATCGAGAAGTACGAGGCCTACCTGGAGCAGTACCGCGGCAACCTGCTCAGGGCCGCCGTCGAGACGGTCAAGGAGTGGCGCACCGACCGGGCGCTCCGCAACCTCGAGGCGCTCCTACTCATCGCCGACGACGAGCAGATCCTCACGCTGTCCGGCGTGGGCGACATCATCTCGCCCGACGAGCCGGTGGCGGCCGTCGGTTCCGGAGGGCCGTACGCGCAGGCGGCCGCCACGGCCCTCCTGCGGCACACAGACATGGGTGCCGAGGAGATAGCGCGCGCCGCGCTGGCCATCGCCGCCGAGATCGACATCTACACGAGCGGCAACGCCACGGTGCTCACCGTGGGCGGCCCGGACGCGGACGAGGTCGCGGACGAGCCGGCACCCGAACCGGCGGAGGGCGCATGAGCGTGGCCGCGAGCAGCCTGGCCGACCTCACGCCCGTCGAGATCGTCACCGAACTGGACCGTTACATCGTCGGGCAGAGCAAGGCCAAGCGTCTTGTGGCCGTGGCGCTGAGGAACCACTACCGGCGGAGGCGCCTGGCCGACGAGATCCAGGGCGAGGTGACGCCTAAGAACATCATGCTGATCGGACCAACCGGGGTCGGCAAGACGGAGATCGCCCGGCGCCTCGCCAGGCTGGCCGGCGCGCCGTTCCTCAAGGTCGAGGCCACGAAGTTCACCGAGGTGGGCTACGTGGGCCGCGACGTCGACTCCATCGTCCGCGACCTGGTCAGGGCCTCGGCCGTGATGGTCGAAGAGGAGAAGAAGGCGGCCGTCATGGCGCAGGCGCGGCGCGCGGCGGAGGAGCGACTCCTCGACGTGCTGATCCCCGGCGGTTCTGACGACAGCCGCCAGCGCATGCGGCAGCTCCTGCGTGCCGGTGACCTCGAGGAGCGCACCGTGGAGATCGAGGTCTCCGAGGACCCGCCCGCCAACCTGCCCATGCCGGGCATGGAGGAGGCGGGCACCAACCTGCAGGAGATGTTCAGGCGCTTCATGCCCGAGCGCAAGGTCCGCCGCAGCGTGACCGTGAAGGACGGCCGCCGCCTCCTGGAGAACGAGGAGGCCGAGCGCCTGATAGACCATGACGCCGTGACGCGGGAGGCCGTCGACCGGGCGGAATCGCTCGGCATCGTGTTCATAGACGAGATCGACAAGATCGCTCGCGACGACCGCACCGGGGGCGCCGACGTCTCCGGCGAGGGCGTGCAGCGAGACCTCCTGCCAATCGTGGAGGGCACCCAGGTCAACACGCGCTACGGGCCCGTCAGCACCGACCACGTCCTCTTCATCGCGGCAGGAGCCTTCTCGGTGAGCAAGCCCAGCGACCTCATCCCCGAGCTCCAGGGGCGGTTCCCCATCCGGGTGGAGTTGGAGGAGCTGGGCGCAGCCGACTTCCAGCGCATCCTCACCCAGCCGCGCTTCGCCCTGACGAAGCAGTACACGGAGCTGCTGGCGGTGGACGGCACGCACCTGCGCTTCGAGGAGAGCGGCGTCGTGGCGCTCGCCGAGTACGCCGAGCGCGTGAACAGGGAGGTGGAGGACATCGGCGCCCGCCGCCTACACACCATCCTGGAGACCGTCCTTGAGGACGTGGCGTTCGGCACGGACCTGGGCGTGGTGGTGGTGGATAAGGCCATGGTCGACAAGAAGCTCGCCGACCTGGTCGAGGACGAGGACCTCAGCC
>CAYNNL010000063.1:0-12325 GCA_964398765.1 uncultured bacterium
CAACATCGTCGACCACGAGCGGCCGGACGGCGTGATCGTCCAGCTCGGGGGCCAGACGCCGCTCAAGCTGGCGCGCCAGCTGACGGACGCGGGCGTGCCGCTCTGGGGCACCTCCGCCGAGGCCATCGACGCGGCCGAGGACCGCGACGCCTTCCATTCCCTCTGCCGGCGCCTGGGCATCCCGCAACCACGCGGAGCGGTGGCCGCGCATCCGGAGGAGGCGGGGGCCCTCGCCGAGGGTCTGGGCTACCCGCTCATGGTCAGGCCCAGCTACGTGCTTGGGGGCCGTGCCATGCGCGTGGTGCGCAGCGCCGCCGAGCTGGCGGAGTACCTGGCCGAGGTGTACGCGGAGCTGCCGGACAACCCGTCCATCCTGCTCGACGAGTTCATCGCCGGTGCCACAGAGGTCGACGTGGACGCCCTGAGCGACGGCCGCCTGACCGTGGTGGCCGGGGTGATGGAACACGTGGAGCTGGCTGGCATCCACTCGGGCGACAGTGCGTGCGTGACGCCACCCGTCTCCCTGGTGCCGGAGGCGCTCGCGCGCATCGAGGAGTACACCGTCAAGCTGGCGCAGGCGATCGGCGTGGTGGGACTCATCAACGTCCAGTACGTGGTGCGCGGTACAGACGTGCTGGTGGTCGAGGCCAACCCGCGCGCCAGCCGCACGATCCCCTACCTCTCCAAGGCCATCGGCGTCCCGCTGGCCAAGCTCGCCGCCCTCGTCAGCGCGGGCAAGAGCTTGGCGGAGCTGGGCTTCACGGCCACGCCGCGCCCGCGTCACTACAGCGTCAAGGAGGTCGTGCTGCCGTTCCTCAAGTTCGCCGGCGTCGCACCCTTCTTGGGCCCCGAGATGCGCTCCACCGGTGAGAGCATGGGCATCGACGAGGACCCGTACCTGGCCTATTACCGCGCCGCCCTGGGCGCGGGCGCCGACCTACCACGGTCCGGACGCGTCAGGCTGATCGGCGAGGGCCTGGACGAGCTGGCGGCCGAGCTGGAGTCGACCGGTTTCGAGGTCGTCCGCGGCGCTCTGGTACCGGGAGCGGAGCCGGATTACGGGCTGCTGGTCGACGTGGAGCGCACCTCAGAGCCGCGGCGCGCGCTGGAGAACGGCGTGCCGTACGTCACCACGGCCCAGGCCGCCTGGTGGACGACCAGGGCTATGGCAGCGGCGGCCACGGCGCTCGAAGCCGGTCCCCTGCCGGTGCGCGCGGTGCAGGACCTCTAGAACAGGTAGTCGGGCACGCTCAGCGCCCTGCGTGCCGCCCCCTCGTGGGGGGCGGCACGGGTCGCTCCACGTCCCCGAAGGTAGGTAGGTCCCTGTTGACTTGGGTAGGCCCCTGTGTATATTCTGTAGGGGCCTACCTATCAGGCACTCACCCACGGAGGTATATAGATGGTTCACCGACAAGACGAAGAGCGCGGCCGCCGCGGCCGCCGGTTCCCCCACGCCGACCTAGACGACGAGCACCGCTTGAACGCGCGGCTCTGGTACCTGTTCATGCTCCTGCGCCACCGCGACGGACGCCGGCGCACCGGCGACCCGCACGCCGGCGAGTTCCGCGGTCAAGGGAGGGTGTTGCGGCTCCTGTCGCTCCACTCCCCCATCGCCCAGAAGGAGCTGGCGTACCTGCTGGGGATCCGGTCCCAGTCGCTCGCCGAACAGCTCGCCAACCTAGAGGCCGCCGGCCTGGTCGAGCGGACGCCCGACCCCGAGGACCGGCGCACTAGCCTCGTCACCCTCACGGACAAGGGCCGCGAGGCCGTCGCCGCAGAGCCCGAGCTCCCCGACGACGACCCGTTCAGCCCCCTAGAGGACGAGGAGAAGCGGCAGCTGGCCGGCCTCCTCGACCGCGTCATCGGCGGCGTGGAGGCGAGCCTACCCGGCGGTCTCGACCCGCGGATGCGCGCCTTCAAGGACATGACGTTCGGAGACGGCCCGGCCGCCGGCTGGCGCGGGGGCCATGGACCCCGCGGACGCGGTCGCGGGCGGTTCGGGCCGGGCTTCTGAGCGCACCCGGGCGCCCGGACTAAGCGCCGGCGGACGAACGGCTCGGCCCGAGGGCCGACCTCCTCCGCCGGCGCTTGCAGTTACTTGGCTGACCATGTAAAATACTTGGTATGCCAATCTTCGCGCTGACAGATCCCACACCCGCCAACCGGACGCCGCCTCACGAGACGGCCGCGCTCCGGCGGCAACGCTCCCTCGGGTACCAGGCCAACCACCTGGCCCGGCTTCTGGCCCTCAGCGTCCGCGCCGAACTGCAACCGCTCGGCGTGGTGCCCGGCCAGCTCGCTCAGCTCCTCGCCCTCTACGAAGAGGACGGGCTCACGCAGACCGAGCTCTGCCGCCGCGTCCGCATCGATCAGTCCACCATGACCCACACACTCAAGCGCATGGAGCGCGACGGTCTCGTGACCCGCAGCCAGGATCCGGCCGACCGCCGCCAGGTGATCGTCCGCCTCGCCCGCCGCGCTACCGAGATCGAGGAGGAGGTACTGCGCGCCACGGCGCGCGTGAACGCCATCGCCTTCGGCGACCTGAGCGACGCCGAGGTCGACCATCTGCTGACCACGTTCGCCAAGTTGATAGCCAACCTCGAGGCGGCGCCCGCCGGCGCTAACGCCTCCGGAAGGGACGCGTGACCATGACCAGACTCGCGGAAGACTACACCCTCGCACAGCAGCGGCTCCACTGGATCAGTGCCCTGCTGATCCTCGCCATGTTCCCGATGGGCCTCGTGATGGCGCGTACGGACGCCGCGGACGTCCGCTCCGCGCTGTACGCCGCCCACCTCATCGACGGCCTCATCATCGCTGTCCTGTCCGTCGTTCGCATCGTGCTCGCCAGGCGCAGACCCGTGGCGCCGCCACCGGGCCTGCCGCGCTGGAACGAGGCACTCAACAGCGCCGTCCACGTCCTGGCGCTGCTCGTTCCGCTCGTCCTCGCCCTCAGCGGCGCAGCGGCACTGATCACCAACGGCCTGATGCCCGGAGTGCTTCAGCCCGGGGTGACCATCCCCGCCGTGCTAGAGGACGCCCGCGCCCAGACGGCGCACCGGCTGATCGCCTACGGCTACATCGCGCTGCTGGCCGTCCACGTCGCCGGCGTCATGCGCTACCAGTTCACCAAGGGCGACGTCATGGCCCGGATGGGCGTCAGGGGTTTCCCTGGCGTGGCCACCACCGCCGGCCGCACGCCCCGGACCGAACCGCGAGCCTGACCCGCCCGCCCTCTCCGCACAGGCAACACATGAGGCCGGGCCGCTAGCTCAGGCCCTCAGCGAATCGCCCAGGGGACCGTGCTCCTCGCCCAGCCGCGCGGAGCCGGGCCCCGCTTCGTCCTCGGCGTCTGTCACGTCAGGGTCGGTTCCGGCCGCGGTGAACTCAGCCGGGTCGTCGTCGAGCCCGGTCAGCCGCTCGTGCTTGCGCGTCGGCAGGCGCTCCTTGAGGCTCACCGCGTAGGCGGCCAGGTTCGTGAGGGCGTCGGCGACGCGGACGCGCAGCAGGAACTCGCCCTGGTCGACACGCGCCACCAAGTGGAACGGTGCCTCTGACAGGCGTTCGAGTATGCGCAGTACGGCGTCGCGGCTCATGTTGGCATCGGCCGCCAGCTCCTCCAGCAGGAAGACGCTGGGTGCGCGCATCTGACCGAGGCGTGTCAGGACCTGCGAGGTGGCGCCGCGCTCGGCCACACGGGCCGCGACCCCTTGCTCGAACCGGTCGAGGCCCGACTCGAAGAGCCCGTCGCGCTCGAAGTGAGACTCGAGGTCTATGGGGCTCACCGGCACGGTGCCGTGAAGCACGCGCAAACGGTCGAGCGCCTCCCAGCTCCAGAGCGTGGCCCTGGCCAACTCGGCCGGGCTCGTCAGGCGCAAGAGGTCGCGGTGATCGCCGAAGACGGCCAGGAAGCGCGCGCTGGAGGAGCGGCGCTTGGCCAGCAGCGCGGCCCAATCGAGGCGCTCGCCGCTCGGAAGCAGCTGCACGTGGACCTGGTACTGCCGCCGGCCGAGGTCGGCCGTCAGGGTCATCTGGCCGCCGCCCAGAGGTGACGCCCGGTACCCGAGCGGTTCGAACACGCGCCTAAGGCGCTGAGCGAGCTCCAGCGCGGTCAGGTCGGCGTCGTCGAGGGGCTCTTCGGCCGCCCGCGCGGGTTCCGGAACCCGCCTCTCGTGAACCTGCCGAAGCCCCGGCGTATCCGTTGAGCTCAGAGCGGGCTGCTCGGCGCTGGCGGTGAACCCCTGCCAGATGGCCGCGGAGCCGCCCTCCTGCCACAAGAGGGGTTGCTGAGCCGCATGTGGCTCCCCCGGCTGGCTGGTGGCGTCCTCCGCGCCGGCCCGCCCCATGGCCTGTTCGGCGCCCGTCGGAGCGTTCCCGGCGGCCACGCGCGCCGGCGCCGGATCGCCCACGATCACCTCGACGAGCTCCGACGCCGCCACGGGCGCCTCGGTCGAGAGCCGCGACGGCGGCGGTGCAGCCGGCTCGGGCGCGACCTCTTCCTCCTCGGCCGCGGCGCTCTGCCAGCGGCCGTTCCGCTGCACGAAGCGAGGGTCAGCGGCGAGGTAGGGCCCAATGTCGAAGCCGGCAGGCAGGGTCGGGAAGAGCGCGTGGACCTCGGCCTCGGTGACGGGCACCCCGGCGCCGGCCAGCTCGTCCAGGACCGCGGCCAGGGCCGTGGTCGTGTCGGCCTTCGCGCGCCTGACGCGTGAGACGACATCGAAACCGAACCTGCCGCCCCCCAGCGGGGTCACGTGGAGCTCGTCGTTGACCTCCAGGGCGTGTGCCGCGTACAAGCCGGCGAGCCCGGCGAGGACCCGCGGTCCGGTGAGTTCCAGCTCGTACTCCGCCCCCGTCTCGTTGTCCACGGCGGTGATGGCACCGTCCTCTGGGAAGAGGTGGAGCATGGCCAGGGGCAGCGTCATGGTCCCGCTTCGGAGACAGACGCGGGTGAGCGGGTAACGGTACGCCTGGGCCATGTGGTATCTCCCTCTGAACCTCTCGCGCCGGCGCGGCGGGGGCGGCGCTGCTCCCGCGGGCCGCACGGCGGGTCCGCGGCGCGGGTGTCACGGTTGGCGAAGTCTACCAGACGGAGTGAGATAGCTCACTTCATCCAGCGCGCTCCCGCCTCAGCCGAACCTGAGGACCTTCCGCTTCTTGCGCTGCGGCTCGGCGGGAGCCGGAGCGGCCGGTTCTACCGCGCCCCGTTCTGGCGCCGGCCGCTTGGGAGCCGGCTGCTCGGGTGCCGACTTCTTGCTGTCCGGCTGCTCGGGTGCCGACTTCTTGCCGGCCGGCTGCTTGCTGTCCGACTTCTTGCTGGCCGGCTGCTTGCTGGCCGGCTGCTTGGGCGCCTGTTTGGCTGCATCCTGCTTGGCGGCGTCCTGCTTCGCCTTCGGCCCCTTGGCCGGCGGCTGCTTAGGCTCACCCTGACCGGCGGCCGCCGCCTTGGAGGCAGCCTGCTTGGGCGCCGCGGGCTTGGGGCTCTTGGCCCGGGCGGTCGCTTGCGAGGTCGCCTTGGCGCCGTCGGCCGCCGGAGCCGCGGCCTTATCCGCCTTGGCCTTCTCGCCCTTGGCGGCCCCCTTGGCGGGCGCCTTGCCGCTCTTCGGACGCTGAGCGCGGCTCCCCATCTCGGTTACCACGCCCTCGGCGGCTCCTTGCTGCGGCGACTTCAGCTTGGCGGGTGGCCGGGTCTCGCCGTGCTTCTCCTCCGGCTCCACCTCGGGCATCGGCATGTCGGCAGGGATCAGGTCGATCTGGCGCTGCGTCGGGTTGGCGGCGAGGATCTTGACCTCCACCCGGTCACCCATCCGGTAGCGCTTGCGCGTGTGCTTGCCCATCAGCATGATCTGCTCTTCGATGTAGAGGTAGTAGTCGTCGACGAGGTGGCTGACGTGCATGAGCCCCTCGACGGCGTTCGGCAGCTCCAGGAACACCCCGAAGTTCGTGACCCCCACCACGACACCCGTGAACGACTCACCGACGTGCTCCTTCGCCCAGCGGGCGTGGAAGTAACGGGTCAGGTCGCGCTCGGCGTCCTCCGCCACGCGCTCGCGCTCGCTCGCGTGCTCGGCCAGCGCCGGGAAGTCCGTCTTCATGCGCTCCTTGAGCGTGGGCGAGAGGCGGTGCTGCAGCAACGCGCGCACCACGCGGTGGACGACCAGGTCGGGGTAACGGCGGATGGGGCTCGTGAAGTGCAGGTAGCTCTCGAACGCAAGGCCGAAGTGGCCGAGGTCCTCGCTCGAGTAACGCGCCTGCTTCAGGCTGCGCAGGAGCAGGGTGTTCACCAGCTGGGCCTCGGGCTTGCCGGCGGCCTGGCGCAGGATGGCCTGCAGGTCCTGGGGCTTGGCGTGTTCGAGGTCGAGCACGTAGCCGAGGCGTGAGAGCGCCTTCTGGAGCGCCTGGATCTTCTCGGCGCTCGGGTCCTCGTGCACGCGGAAGAGGGCCGGCACCTCGCGCCTGCTCAACTCCGCCGCCACCACCCGGTTGGCGAGCAGCATCATCTCCTCCACCAGCTGCCTGGCGGCGTTGCTCCTGACGGGCGTGACGTGGAGGGCGCCCTGGTCGTCGACCTCGACGCGCGCCTCCGTGAAATCGAAATCGAGCGCGCCCGCGCCGATGCGGGCCCGGCGCAGCTCCTGCGTGAGGTTGTAGAGGACCTTCAGGTCGCGCTCGAGCTTGCGCCGGCCGGCCGGCATGCGGCCGCCGTCGAGGTAATCCTGCACCTCGCGGTAGGTGAGGCGCGCGTCCGACTGGATCACCGTCTCCTTGAACTTGAACGACTTGACCTCGCCGCTGCGCGTGATGTCGATCAGGAGGGAGAGCGCCAGCCGCGCCTTGCCCTCGTCGAGGGAGCAGATGCCGTTCGAGAGCTCCTCGGGCAGCATGGGCAGGACCCGGCCCGGCAGGTACACGGACGTGGCGCGCTGCTCGGCCTCCTGGTCGAGGCTCGTGCCCTCAGCCACGTAGTAGCTCACGTCGGCGATGTGGATGCCCACGCGCAGCGGGCCGTCGCGCGTGGAGTCGAGGCGCTCGATGCTGAGGGCGTCGTCGAAGTCCTTGGCGTCCTCGCCGTCGATGGTGAAGGTGGTGACGTTGCGGTGATCGGTCCGGCCCGCCATCATCTCGGCCGTGACCTCGTCCGGCACGGCGTCGGCCTCCGCCACGGTGTCCGGGTCGAACTCGGCCTTGAGGTCGTACTTCACGATCACGGCGCGCGTCTCCACCTCGGGGTCGTCGGCGGTGCCGAGGAACTCGGTGACCTCGCCGAACGGCTCCCTCTCACCCGACTCCTCGGGCCAGACCATGCGCGCCACGATGCGCGAACCGCCCTCCAGCTTGCCCACGGACTCGGGGGTGAGCAGCAGCCGCGTCTGGAGCCTGACGGAGTCGGGCCGCAGTATGGCGTAGCCACGGGCGTACTCGAGGGTGCCGACCACGTGCTCGTAGCCGCGCTCGATGATGCGCACGATCTCGCCGGACGGCCTGTCGTCCTCGCTCTTCATGGGGTTGGGGCGCGCCATGACGCGGTCGCGGTCCCAGGCACCGGCCAGGCGGTCGGCGGGGATGTAGAGGTCCTTGCCGCCGGCGTCGGGGATGACGAAGCCGTAGCCGCCGGAGGTGACCTGAAGACGGCCCAGGACCATGTTCATCTCCTGGGGCAGCCCGTAAGTGCGGCGCCGGGTACGGATGAGGCGGCCCGCGTCGGCGAGTTCGGCGAGGAGGTGTCTCAGGGCCGCACGGTCCTCGACCTTGAAGCGACGTTGGATGTCTTGTACGTGCCAGGGGCGTTCTGGATGCTCCAAGAAGAAGCCAAGCACCTGGTCGGAGTCTATGTCTGGCATCGCCGGGTAGTGTAGCGCGTCCCCAGCCGACCCCGCGCAGAGCGCGTCTCGGCGCCGCCGGCTCAACGGAGCCGCGCCACCTCCTGCAGGGCCAGGTCGGCCAGCGCGGCGCGCGCCGGCGAGGGAGGGAACGCCTCCAGCGCGGCCGCCGCTTCGCCCGCCTGGGTGACGATCTCGCGCCTTGTTGCCTCGGCGGCCCCGTGCTGCATGGCCAGCTCGGCCACGCGCTCGACGTCGCCCGGCCTGGCGGCGCGGCGCGACACGATGTCGTGTACCTCTTGCCTGTCCTGGTCGATGAGGAGCCCGAGCACGGGGTGCGTGGCCTTGCCCTCGCGCAGGTCGCCGCCAACGGGCTTGCCGAGCACGTCGGCGTCACCGAGTAGGTCGAGGTAGTCGTCGCGCAACTGGAAGGCGCGACCGTAGGCCATCCCGTAACGCCGCAGGGCCGCGAGCGCGTCCTCGTCGGCGCCCGCCAACATACCCACGCCCTCGCTGGCGGCCGCCAGCAGCACGGCCGTCTTGCCCTCGATGATGCGGCGGTAGTTCTCCCAGGAGTACTCCTGCAGGCTCGCCACCTGGAACTGGAGCACCTCGCCTTCGCACACGTCGGCCGCGGCGCGCGCCATGAGGTCGGTGAAGCGGGCACTGCCGCTTTGCGCGAGCAGGCGCAGGACGCGGGCGAGCATGAAGTCGCCCGACATCACGCTGACCACGTTGCCGTAGCGCCTGAAGGCGGCCTCGCTCCCTCTGCGCGTGTCGGCGTCGTCGATCAGGTCGTCGTGGAGCAGCGAGGCGGAGTGGAAGAGCTCGACGGCGAGGGCAACACGCATGGCCGCCTCGGGGTCGGCCCGCAGGAGCCTGGCGGTCAGGAAAGCGACGCCCGGGCGGAGCCGCTTGCCGCCGGCCGTGACGAGGTCAGCGCCTATCGCCTCGATGAACTCGACGGATGACCTGAGCTCGGCGGCCAGGCGCTCCTCGAACAGGTTGAGTTCGGCGGCGACGAGTTCGAACACCGGTCAAGTATAAGCAGTCGCTTGTGCGGCCAAGCACTAACCCGCGGGCGCCAGCTCCTCGTGGGGCTGCAGGTAGAACGCCAGGCGCTTGAGGCCCGCGAGGAAGTCGACGGCCTCGACCCTGACGGCCTCCGGGACGGTGATCACGGTGGGCGCGAAGTTGAGGATGCCGCGGATGCCGGCGCCGACGATCAGGTCGGTGGCCGCCTGGGCGCTGGCGACGGGGACCGTGAGGAAGGCGATGTCCAGCGCCAGCTCGGCGGCGCGCCTCGCCAGCTCCTCCATGCCGTACACGGGGAGGTCTCCGATTGAGCGCCCCACCTTGCTCGGATCGCGGTCGAAACCGCACACCAGTTCGAAGTTGAAGCCGCTGAAGTGGGGGTAGTCTGCCAGCGCCTGTCCTAGGCGCCCCATGCCCACTATGGCCACGCGCCACGACCTGGTGAGCCCCAGCGTGGCGCTCAGCTCGCGCCGCAGTATGGCGACCGTGTAACCCCGGCCGCGGGTACCGGAGGTGACCTTCGCCAGTAGCAGGTCCTTGCGTACCTGATGCGCCGACACCTGGGCGGCCCCGCCGAGGCGTTCGGAGGTGGCGTAGATGACCCCCTCGGCCTCCATGTCGGCGAGCGCCCTGAGGTAACCCACGAGCCTACTCACCGTCACAGACGGGAGTTCCTTATGCATCAGCGCGCGAAGCTCTCGATGCCGGCGGCGGTCAGCCGCGCTTGCGCCTCGGTGAGCGCGGTGCCCTCGAACGGGCCGACCAGGAGCTTGAGGAGGTTGCCCTCGGTCCGTTCGGAGACGGTGAAGCCGAGCTTCTCCAACTGGCCGATCTGCGGCACGGCGCTCTCGCGGCTGCCGTACGCGCCGACCTGCAGGTAGCGGCCCGCCGAGGAGGTGGCCGCGGGCGTGGTCGTCGTGGTGGTGGTAGTAGTGGCGGTCGCCGCGCCACTCGCGGGCGCCGTGGCGCCGGTGGCCGCGCCGGTCGAGGGCGTCGCCGGGCCGGCAGTGGCGGGGGTAGAAGCGGCGGGGGCCGGCGTGGCCGGTCCGGCCGCGCCCGCACCGCCACCCGCCGGATCGTAGCGGTAGACGGTCGGGTCGGGGACGTCGAACCCGCCCCGCGCGACTGCGCCGGCCACGCTGCGAGCCTGCTCCTCCGTCTCGTACGGGCCGATGAGGACGATGGTCAGGTTCCCTTGGCTGCCCAGTAGCACGGGGTAGCCGGCCGCCTGGAACGTGGCTGCGAGGCGCTGGGCGTTGTCCGCGTTGCCGAAGGCGCCGACGGACACGCGGTAGGAGCTCTCGTCCGCGCCGGCCGTGGCGCCGCTGCTGGCGGGAGCCGGTGTCGGGGTGGCGCCGGCGGCGGCGCCTTGCGCCGACGTGGTGCCGGCGGGCGTGGCCGCCGGCGGTGCTCGTGGCGCCGGTCGCGGGGGTGCCGCCGGTGACGCCGGCGCTGGTGCCGGCCGGTGAGGCACCGGAGGTGCCGCTCGCTGCCGGCTCCGCCGTGCCGCTGGGCGGCAGGACGGCGATGGGCGAGTCAGTCTGGGCGCCCGTGGTGCTCTCCTGGCCCTGGGCTCCCGCATCCACCGTCGGGTCGGGCTGGCCGACCGCACCGCTCTCCGTGCCGGTCTGGCTCGCGGCGGGGGTGCCGGTGGCGCCGGCGGCCGCGCCGGTGGTGCCCGGAGTGGCGGGCGTGGTCGGCGTGACGGTGGAGCTCTGCGTGGTGCCGGTCGAGCCCGTCCCGGCCCGCGTGTTCTTCCCGACCGGGAAGAACGAACCCCCCGAGATGAGGGTGGCGATTATGCCTG
Organism: uncultured bacterium; assembly: GCA_964398765.1. GTDB lineage: Bacteria > Deinococcota > Deinococci > Deinococcales > Trueperaceae > JAAYYF01. The sequence goes on from CAYNNL010000063.1 coordinate 10,663, forward strand.
CGATCACGGCCACGAGGGCCACGCCGATGAGGAGGTCGGGCCAGTTGCGCCTTAGCCAGTCCATGGGTTCATCCTACCCTCGCGCCACGGGCCGCATACCGGCCGCCCCACGGCCCCATCAGAGGTAGCTGCTGATCGCGCTGCAGGCCGGCTGGTAACCCTGCTGGCACGAGGTCACCCAGGCGTCGCGCGCGCCGCCGCGGCGGTCCTGCGAGTAGAGCGACCAGCCGAGGTTGTAGTGGCTCTCCGCGTCGGCGGGGTTCTGCCCGACCAGGAGCTGGTAGACGTTCTCGGCGTCCTCGTAGCGGTGCGCGGCGAGGTAGGCGGCACCGAGGTTGACACGCGCCTCGACGCTACCGGGGTTGAGCTGAACGGCGCGCTCGAAGCTTCGCACGGCGGCCTGGTAGTCGCTCTGCTGGTACGCGGCGAGCCCGACCCAGAGTTGGACCTGGGCGTCGTTCGGTCGCTCGGCCAGCACCGCCTGAAGGTCGGCGGCCGCCCCGACGAAGTCGCCCTGGCGGTAGAGGGCGCGTCCGGCGATCAAGCGGGCCTCGGTGACGAGGGCGGGGTCGGTCAGGCGCGCGATGGCCTCGCGGGCGTTCGCCAGCGCCTGCACGGAGTTGGCGAGCTGGTCGTTGGCGGTCGCGAGAGCGAGGTAGACCTCGGCGCGCTCCGGGTCGAGGCGCTGCGCCGTCTGCAGGGCGCCGAGCGCCTCGCGGGTCTGGCCCCCCTCCAGGTAGGCCACGCCAAGGTTGTACTGCGCCTCCCACGAGGCCGGGTCGACCAGGGCGGCGCGTTCGAACGAGTCGCGCGCCTGCGAATCGCGGCCAAGGCCGGCCTGCAACGTGCCGAGCTTGACGAGCGTGCTGGCCTGGGCGGCCGCGTCGGCGGCCTTCTCGGCCTTCTGCAGCGCGCGCTCGAGCGACCAGATGCCGTAATCGATCTGGCCCTGGCTCACGTAGATGTCGGAGATGAGCGCGCTGACGCGGTAGTCGCCGCTGCTCGCCTCCAGCGCGGTGAGCTCGGGCAGGGCCTCGAGCCCCTTGCCGGCGCGCAGCAGCGCCTGGCCGCGCCTGAGGACGTAGTCGGAGTTGGCGGGTTCGAGCTCGAGCGCGGCGGCGTACGCCTTGGCCGCGCCGTCCCAATCCTCGGAGAGCTCGAGCTGGGCTGCCAGGCCGAGCTGGGCCTGCACGCGGTCGGCCGGGCTCGCCTCCGGCGCCGCCTGCGCGATGGCCTCCGCGAACGCCGCGGCGGCGTCGGCGGGGCGCCGCAGGCGCGCCAGGGTGACGCCTCGGTTGAACTGGCCGTCGAACCGTTCGGGGAACAGGCGCGTGACCTCGGTGAACTCGAACAGCGCGGCCTGGAAGTCGCCGCGCGAGAACTCGGCGAGGCCGAGGCCGTAGTGCGCGTCACCGGAGGAGTAGTCGAGGGCGATGGCCTCGAGGTAGCTCTCCTTGGCGAGCTCGAACTCGCCCTGGGAGTAGTAAGCGTTGCCGAGCGCGACCCAGGCGACGACGCTGCCGGGGTTCGAGGTCACCTCGGCGCGCAGTTGGGCGACAGACTGTCCCCACGCTGGTGTGAGCAGGAGCAGTGCGGCTAACGCGACGAGTGCCGCTCGGCCGCTCCACCTGCGGGTTCCACTGTTCATGCCTGCCTCCAGATC
>CAYNNL010000064.1:0-12236 GCA_964398765.1 uncultured bacterium
CGTCGCGCTCGACCATGGCGGTGTAGGCGTTGAGGATGTCGGCGATCTCGCAGTGGAGGCTCAGCGAGATCTGGTCGCCGCGCTTGGGGTCGTCCGCGATCATCTGCGAGAGCTTGCGCATGATGAACTCGAAGTGCGCGAAGTCGTAACTCTCGCCCTCCTCCAGGTGGAGGAAGTTGCGCTGCGTGGCGGAGCGCCCGTGGAGACCGTGGCCGCCATAGAACATGAAGATCTTGAAGGACGACACGCCGAACTTGTCCAGCAGCAAGGGCATCTCGTCTATGTGGCGCTTGTTGATGGGAGCGAGGTGGTAGCCGTAGTCGACCCAGTAGCGCCCCTCTGACTGCGCCAGCACCTCCGGGTAGAAATCGGCGTAGGGTCCGCCCCTGTTCAGGTAGTAGTCGCCGGTGCGGAAGTAGGTGAGGGCGCTGGTGACGCCGCCCATTGCCGCGGCCTTGCTCTCGGTCACGGCGTCGTCGCGGAGCGGTGAGTAGATGCCGACGTGCATGTGGCCGTCCACCAGGCCCGGGAAGGCGAGCAGCCCGCCGCCGTCGATGACCTCGCCGGCCTGCGACGCGTCGATGCCAGGGGCGACGCGGGCGAACTTGCCGCCCTTGACCGCCACGTCGGTGAGGGGCGTGCCCTCCTGGAGGGGGCGCGCCAGGCGTACGTTCTTGACGATCAGGTCGTAGGGCGGGTTGGTGCTCATCTCTGCCTCCTCGTGGCGGGTCAGGAGCCCGCGTTCGGCGCCGCGGCTTCCGCGGCGATCACCACGCCCGCCTGTGCGAGCTCGGTCACGTAGTCATCGGATAGGCCGGCGCCAAGCAGCACCTCGCGGGTGTGCTCGCCCAGAACCGGCGGGTCGAGGCGCTTGCCCCAGCGTTCGCCGTCCATGACGAGCGGCAGGGCCGGAAGGCGGTAGCTGGCGCCTTGGTAGCTCGTCTCTAGCAGGCTGCCGCCCGCCAGGAGCTGTCGGTCGGTGAGGAGGTCCTCGGGCTGCGCCACCGGCGAGAACGGCAGGCCGGCGTGCTCGCAGCGTTCGACCGCCTCATCGAGCGTGAGGCGCGCGATCCTCTCGCGCAGGAGGGGCAGCAGCCAGTCGCGCTCCCGGATTCGGTCGTTGTTGGTCCTCAGGCGCTCGTCGACAGCCAGGTCGTGGAACGCGAACGCGTCGCAGAAGCGCGACCACTGCTTGTCGGAGGTGACGCCGACGAAGACGAGCTGATCATCGGCGGTCCGGAACTGGTGGTACACGGCCCAGGCGCTGACCCGCTCGGGCATGGGTGGCACTTCCTCGCCCGAGGCCACGGAGTACGCGAGGTGGTGACCCATGACGAACGCGGCCGTCTCGAAGAGGGCCGACTTGACCACCTGCCCGCGGCCCGTGGCGTCGCGCTCGCGGAGCGCCAGGACGATCCCGAGTGCGCCGTAAACGCCCGTCATCTCGTCTATGACGGAGGCGCCGGCGCGCAGCGGGGTGCCACGTGGGCCGGTCATGTAGGCGAGGCCTGACATCATCTGCACCACCTCGTCGAGGGCGGTGCGCTGCTCGTAGGGCCCGGGCAGGAACCCCTTGAGGCTGCAGTAGACGAGGCGCGGGTAGGTCTCGGTGATCGCGGGTCCGAGTCCAAGGCGGTCCATGGTGCCGGGCGCGAAGTTCTCGATGAGGACGTCGGCGTCGGCCAGGAGACGCTCCACGGCCGCCCGGCCGCGGGCATCCTTGACGTCTACCACCAGGCTCTTCTTGTTCCGGTTGAAGTACGGGTAGTACCCCATGCCGAACCCACGCAGGTAGCGGGTCGGGTCGCCGTTGGGAGTTGGCTCGACGCGCACCACGTCGGCGCCCATGTCGGCGAGGAGCATGCCGGCGGTGGGACCCAGGACCGCCTGGGTGAACTCGAGGACGCGCACGCCGGCCAGGGGCGCGGACGCCGTCGGGGGCGCCGACTCCGTAGGCGGCCGCGCCGGGCTCATCCGGGCACCGAGTAGTCGCCGCCGGCCTTGAGGTACGCCTGCAGCCCACCGGCTGCGAGGATCTGCGCCATGACCGCCGGCATGCGCGTGGCGGCGAACGTCCTGCCGGTGGTGAGATCGGTGACGGTGCCCTCGCGCACGTCGACGCGCACCCGGCTGAGGTCCGCCAGGTCGAGGTCGGGCACCTCCACGACGGGGAGCCCAACGTTGATGGCGTTGCGGAAGAAGATGCGCGCGAAGGAGCGGGCTAGGACGCAGGAGACGCCCGCCGCCTTGATGGCGATGGGCGCCTGCTCGCGGCTCGAGCCGCAGCCGAAGTTGTCGCCGGCGGCCAGGACGTCGCCCGGCTGGATGCGCCCGGCCAGTGCCGGGTCGTAGTCCTCGAGGAGGTGGCTCGCCAGCTCGTTGGTATCGAGCGTCTTGGTGTACTTGCCGGGGATGATGCGGTCTGTGTCGACGTTGTCGCCCACGACGTGGGCACGACCCTCGAACTCGTGGACGGTCGCGTTCACGCGCTCGCCCCTTCCGCCACGGGTTCGAAGAAGGGCGCAGGGTCTGTCAGCTCGCCGGTGAGCGCCGCTGCTGCCACCACCGCCGGCGAGCCCAGGTAGACGTTGGACCTGGCGTTCCCCATGCGGCCGCGGAAGTTGCGGTTCGTGGTGGAGATCACGTTCTCGCCGTCGCCGGGCACGCCCTGGTGGGTGCCCACGCAGGGGCCGCAGCCGGAGGTGATGAAGGTGGCGCCGGCCTCGCTGAGGGCCTGGACGGTCCCGTCGGCGAGCGCCTCGTTGAAGATGCGCCTGGAGGCGGTCGTCACGATGAGGCGCACCCCAGCGGCGACGCGCTTGCCGCGCAGCACCGTGGCGGCGGCGCGCAGGTCCTCGAGTCGGGAGTTCGTGCAGGAGCCGATGAACGCCATCTGCACGCGGGTGCCTGCCACCTCGCGCACGTCCCTCACGTTGTCGGGCGAGTCGGGGACGGCGACCTGGGCGCCGAGGCCAGAGACGTCGAGGTCGACGCGTGCGCGGTACTTGGCGTCCGGGTCGGGGAGGTGGTCGTGGAACCGGCGACCGGCGAGCGCGATAGGGAGGTCGAGGCCGTGAGTGTCGACGATGGCCGTCTTGGCGCCCATCTCCGCCACCATGTTGGCGAGGACCATGCGACCCGCGAGGCTGAGGCCGCTCACGGCCGGTCCGCCGAACTCGACCGCCTCGTAGGTGGCGCCGGCGATGCCGAGCCGGCCCACCAGGTGGAGGATGACGTCCTTGGGGAAGGTGCCTGGCCTGAGGGCACCGGTAAGCTCGACGCGCACGCTACGGGGGACCTTGAACCAGATCTTGCCCGTGTGCATCACCGCCGCCAGGTCGGTGGAGCCGACGCCAACGGCGAACGCACCGAGCGCGCCGATGGTAGGGGTGTGAGAGTCGGCCCCCACGAACACCTCGCCGGGACCGGCGTGGCCGTTCTCGACCATGAGCTGGTGGCAGATGCCCTCGCCCACCTCGTAGAGCTTCACCCCCTGCTCCACCGCGAACTCGCGCATGAGGGAGTGCAGGCCGCTCACGCGCTCGTTGGGTGCCGGCGTGGCGTGATCCAGGACCAGGGCGAGCCTGCCGGGGTCCCAGACACGCTTGCCGCCCATGCCCTCGAACGCCTTGATGGCGAAGGGTGCAGTGGCGTCGGTGCCCATGGCACCGTCGACATCCACGACGACGATGTCGCCGGCGCGGACCTCGTGGCCGGCCTTGCGGGAGAGGATCTTCTCAGCGGCCGTCTGCGGCAAGGCGTTCCTCCTCTTGCGGATAGGGTGCGTCTTGTTTCACGAGCCGGTAGAGACGGCTGGGCATGGGGGTGAGGAGCCACCCCTCGGCCAGCCGCGTCGCGCGAGCCACGCCGACCAGGTCGATACCGGTGCTGATCCCGAAGCTATCCAGCAGGTGGATCACGTCCTCGGTGCCGAGGTTGCCGGCGGCGCCGGGGATGAACGGGCAACCGCCGAGGCCGCCGAAGGCCGTGTCGAAGCTCGCCACGCCGAGCCGGAGGGCCGTGACGAGGTTGGCCATGCCCAGGCCCCGCGTGTCGTGCAGGTGGAGGGTGATGGGCGTCGCGCCCACGCGTCCTTGTACCTCGCTGACCAAAGCGGCGAGGCGTAGCGGATCCGCGAGCCCGGCGGAGTCGGCCAGCGCGAGCTCCGTGGCGCCGGCGCTCAACAGGGCCTCGGCCAGGTCGAGCACGCGCTCGACGGGCACGTCCTCGCCGGGGGCGGACCCGAACACGCACTGCACGCCGGCGCGCACCTCGAGCCCCGACCGGGCAGCGGCGGCGACGGCGGTGGTGATGTGCTGCTTCGCCTCGGCCACGCTCATGCCGGCGTTGCGGCGCGAATGCGGGTCGGACGCAGACAACGACAGGTCGACGTGGCGCAGACCCGCCGCGGCCAACCGATCGACGCCACGGCGGTTGAGGGCCAAGCCGCTGAAGCGCACGTCCGGGTGGCGCTCGGCGAGCGGCGCCAACGCGGCGCAGAGATCGTCGGCATCTGCCATCTGGGGGACCCGGGCGGGGTTGACGAAGGAGGCTACCTGCAGGTTCCTGGCCCCGGCCGCCACGAGCGCCTCCACGAGCGCCAGCTTGCGAGCGGTGGGCAACACCGTCCGCACGCTCTGCAGCCCGTCACGCAGCCCGACCTCCACCAGGCGTACCGCCGACGGAAGCGGCCGGTCGGGCGGGAAGGTCCGGACCGTGGCAGCGCCGCCTGCGGGCGCCTCGCCGGTCACGAGTGATCGAACTCCAGCGAGTACTCGAACTTGTCGCCTAGGTAGACCGCGTCGAAGTACTCGACCGGCCTACCTCTCACGTCGTGCACCACCCGCCTAACGCGCAGCGCAGGTCGGCCCGCCGGCGCGCCGAGCAGCTCGGCGCCGTGGTCACTCAGCGGCACGGCCTCGATGGTCCGGTGGCTCGTCCCCAGGGTCAGGCCGAGGCGGCCCGTCAGGTACTCGAGGGAGGACGCGCCGTAGAGCAGGTCGGCGTCGGCCAGTTCAGTGGGCAGCGCCGAGACGAGCGCCAGGGGCAGGCTCACGGTCTGCAGCCCGATGGTCTCGGTGCCGGCCGTCCGGGCGCGTTCGAAGCGCAGGACCATGCGGTCGTCGCCCAGCCCCAGCGCGTCGGCCGCGTCCGCGTCGGCCTCGACCGTCGCCCGGGAGATCAGCCGCGTGCCCGACGGGATGCCGCGCTCCTTCAGGTAACCGGAGAGGCCGAGCGAGCGGGCTTTCTCGGGCTGCGGGTTGTGGCGCGCCTTGTGCGGCAGCGCGAACGTTCCCCTCCCCTGCTCGCGCACCACGACACCTTCTTGCACGAGCTCGGTGATCGCCTGCCTGACGACGGAGCGAGACACCTTGTAGCGCTCCTGCAGCTCCTTCTCGGTGGGAAGGAGGACCGGCTCGAACGGATCGCGTGCCGCCTCGACCTGCTCCATGATCTGGTCGCGCAGGATGGCCTTGAGCTGGTGGTAGTAAGGGAGTGGGCTCGCGCGGTCGAGATACGGCATCAGGCGGCGCTCCGGGCGGGGGCGTCGCCCCTTGGGCCGGTGTGGAGCCCCGCCCACCCCGTGGCGAAACCCGAGACGTGATTCATACGGACATTATGTTGTTGTGTTGACAGCCTGTCAAACCTGACGCTAGAGTGGCCTCGAAACGCAGAAGAAGGGAAGGCGCGACCCCGGGCGCCGGGGCTCCGCGACCACCAAGAGGAGGCGCATCGTGCTCATCGGTGAACCATCCGCAAGGCGGAAGAAGCTGGCCCTCGGTGCCACCGCCGTACTACTGCTCAACCTCCTCATGCTGGGGTTGGCGCAGACCGTCGTGACCATCGGCTTCTCCCTGCCGCTCACCGGCGGGGCGGCCAAGGAGGGCACGGAAGCCAAGGTCGGCGCGGAGTTGGCGGCCCAGGTCATTAACGACGCCGGCGGCTTCCAGGTTGGCGACCAGACCGTCACGTTCAAGCTCGTCTTCGAGGACGACCTCTGCACCCCGCAGGGCGCCATCGACGCCGCCAACCGCCTCGCCGTGGCGGGAGCCACGTACGTGGGCGGCTCCTTCTGCAGCTCCTCGGCCCTCGCCGAGATGCCGGTCCTCGCCGCGCTCGAGATCCCGCAGATCGCCTACGCTTACGCGGACGAACTGACGGGCTCCGCCCGCAAGGACGCCGGCGCCGACCTCTCGGTCCGTCTCGGTGTGCAGGCCGCCAACGAGATGGTGCCGCTCGCCAAGTACGCCGTGCTCGAGAACGGGCACAAGACCTTCTTCGCCATGGCCCAGAACACGGACTTCGGCCGTAGCATGATGAAGCACTTCCAGGCCACCGTCGAGGCGCTCGGCGGTAGCTACGTCGCCGAACCCGAGTACTTCGCCTACGCCGCCACCGATTACCGGACCATCCTCACCAAGGCCAAGGCCTCCGGTGCCGATGCGATCGTCGCCATCGGCCTGGCGCAGGAGATGATCGGCATCCTGCTGCAGAGCGAGGAGCTCGGCGTCACGCAGACCATCTACGGCTCCGACCTCGTGTCCGACGTGAGCGTCACGAGCGCCGTGGGCGACGCCGTCAGGGGCACGTACTTCCCCTGGTACGACGACCCCGGCACCGCGGCCCGCACCTTCGACCGCACGGAGATCGAACCGGGCGTCAAGGCCATGCTCGACGCCGGCCAGCGCATCCTCGGCGTCACCCCGGGCCGCAACCACGGCCTCGGCTGGGGCACCATCATGCTCATCAAGCAGGCGATGGAGCGGTCCGGCAGCGTGGAGCCCAAGCCCGTCATGGCCGAGGTCCTCTCCGGCGACGACTTCGAGCTGTCGTACGGCGACTACCACTTCCTGCAGTGCGGCCAGCCCGTGCTGGGCGCCGGCGTGGCCACCTTCAACGACGACGGGCTGCTGCTCGTTGCCGACCGCGACTACGCCTTCGTGGCACCCGCCCTCCTGACGGAAGCCGACCTCTGCAACTAACGCCGCAAGGCCGTTGAGTTGGCGCCGCCTGACGGACCTAGTGTCCCGGGCGGCGCCACTACTAGCACCCACCTGGAGGGAAACACGGCATGAGTACCCACACCCACGCCCCGACTCCGCCGGAGTGGCTGGAGGCCAACCCCGACGCGCCGGCAGCCCAACGCCTCGTGGTCACGTTCCTGAACGACATGGAGAGGCGGGACCTCGTTGCGGCGGAGCGAGTGCTGGCGCCCCGCTTCGAGATGACCTTCCCGGGCCCCGCGCACTACCGACAGCTAGATGAACTGGTGGCGGGCAGTAGGGGACGTTACAAGAGGGTCGCCAAGCTCCTCGAGGCGGTCGAAGGCTTCGCGGCCGGCGGGATCCATGTGGTGTGGGTCCGCGGTACCCTGTACGGCGAGAATACCCACGGCGCGGCCTTCGCCGGCGTGCGCTTCGTCGACCGGTTCGAGGTATCGGACGGCCGGCTGGTGCGGCAGGACGTGTGGAACGACCTGGCCGAGAGCGGCGTGCTGGTGGCCCGGCCGTGAGGCGAAGGGACTGATAGTCGGGTGGAGATGGCGCTGCAGCTGGCGTTGAACGCGCTGCATTCGAGCAGCCTCTACGCCCTCGTGGCGCTGGGGCTCACGCTCGTGCTCGGGGTACTCGACATCGCCGATTTCGCGCAGGGCGCCATCTACATGCTGGGCGCCTACACCGCCTACTTCGCCACCAGCATGTTCGGGCTCTCGTTCTTCGTGGCGCTGCCGCTTGCCATGGCGATCGGCGCCCTGCTCGCCGCCGGCAACTATCTCGTCGTCTATAGGCCACTGCGCCGCTTCAGTGGGGCCACCACCTTCATCGCGGCCCTCGGGCTCCTCCTTATCTTGCAGAACCTGGCCCTCCAGGCGTTCGGCGCCGACTTCAGGCTCGTCCGGGCCCCGTTCGCCGGCGTGCGCATCAACGTCTTCGGCGCCACCTGGACGGGCTACCAGATCGTCATCGCGGGGGCGGTTGCCCTGCTCGTCGTCGGCACCTGGGCGTTCCTGAAGCTCACGCCGGTGGGGCTGGCCCTGCGTGCCGTGTCGCAGAACCGCCGCGGCGCCCTGGTCGTCGGCCTGGACCCGTTCCGCGTCGAGATCGTGGCGTTCCTGCTGGCGGGAGCCCTCGCCGGCGCGGCGGGAACGCTTGCTTCCGGGGTCAACGCCTTCGACCCGAGCATCGCGGCCATCGTGGTCATAAAGGCGTTCGCCATCGTCATCTTCGGGGGCATGGGCAGCGTTCCCGGCGCCATCCTCGGTGCCCTCATCGTCGGCCTCGCCGAGAACCTGACGGCCGGCCTGGTCAACACGCAGTACGCGGAGTTGACCGCGTTCGTCCTGATGGTGTTGGTGCTGCTCGTGCGGCCGCGCGGCCTGTTCGGCCCTCCCGAGGCGAAGCTGTGAGCGTCGCGTCGCAGACCGACGCCGCTCCGGAGGCTACGGGCTCCCTGCGCGCGCGCCGCGTCCGCACGGTAGCCACGTGGGTGCTCAGCCTCGCCGCCCTCGGGCTGGCGTTGATCGCGCCCCACGTCTTCACCGGTCTGGCCGCCAGGCACCTCCTCGTACTCATCGGGATAAACATCGTGCTGGTCGCCAGCCTCGACCTGCTCATCGGAGGAGCGGGGCTCCTGTCCTTGGGGCACGCCGCCTTCATGGGGGTCGGGGCATACGCGTCGGCCCTCGTGGTGAAGGCCGGCCAGCCGTTCCCGGTCGGCCTCGCCGCGGCCATCGTCGCCGCGGCCCTCGCCGGCTTGGTGGTCGGGCTGCCGGCCCTGCGCCTCAAGGGGCACTACTTCTCGGTCGTCACCTTCATAGTTGGGATCATCGTCACCATCCTGATGACGAACATGGTGGACCTCACGCGCGGCCCCATGGGCCTCACCGGCATCCCGTTCGTTAAGATCAAGCTGTTCGGACTCGAGCACACGTTCAAGACCATCGTCTTCAAGGTCGGCTACTACTACCTCGTGCTGGCGTTCGCGGCCCTCGTGTTGCTCCTGAGGTGGCGCATCGGACGCTCGCGCTTCGGCCGCGCCCTCACAGCCATAAAGGGGGACGAGAACCTGGCCGAGAGCATCGGCATCGCCACCTACCGCGTGAAGGTCACCGCGTTCGCCCTCGCGGCCGCCATCGCCGGCGTGGCGGGCTCGCTGTACGCGCACTACACGGCGTTCATCAGCCCCGACTCGTTCACCTTCATCCACTCGTTCGACCTGTTCGTGATGAACCTCTTGGGCGGCGCTGGCACCGTCATCGGACCAATCGTCGGGCCGGTGTTCCTCACGGTCCTCTCCTCGGGACTGAAGGGGCTGTCACCCGCACTTGCCCAGGTCGTGCACGGCGTGGTGCTCATCGTGGTGATAGTCGCGCTCCCTACCGGTATCGCCGGTGGGCTGAAGCGGCTGGTCGAGGCGCGGCAGCGATGAGGGCACCCGAACCACTTCGAGGGGTGCCGGCGTGAGCCGCGAGGTGCTCCGCGTGGACGGGCTCACCCGCAACTTCGGGGGCTTCGCGGCCGTCTCGGACCTCAGCTTCCACCTGTCCGAGGGGGAAGTCGTAGGGTTGGTCGGACCCAACGGGGCGGGGAAGACCACCACCTTCAACGTGGTCACTGGGTTCCTCAAGCCGTCCCGCGGCCGCGTCGAGCTCTTCGGCGCCGACGTCACCGGCATGGCGCCGCACCAGCTGGCCCGGCGCGGCATGGTCCGCACGTTCCAGCACACCCGGGTGTTCGGTGACCTGAGCGTCCGCGAGAACATCGGCGTGGCCAGCCACCTCGTAGAGCGCGGCGGGCCGCTCCGGACCGTGTTCGGCGGGAGCGCCGCCGAGCGGCGCGAGTTCGGGCGCCGCGCCGAGGAGGTCCTCGAGCAGGTGGGCATGGCCCGGTTGCGCTCCAGTCGCGCCGGCAGCCTCGCGTACGGGGAACAGAGGGTCCTGGAGATCGCGCTGGCGCTGGCCGCGGAGCCCAAGTTACTCCTGCTCGACGAGCCGTTCGCCGGCATGAACGAGACGGAGTCGACGGCAACGATGGAGCTGATCCACCGCATCCGTCAGGACGGCGTCTCCGTCCTCGTCATCGACCACCACATGCAGACGATGGCGCGCGGATGCGACCGGCTCGTGGTCATGGACCACGGCCTCAAGCTCGCCGAGGGGAAGCCCGCCGACGTGGTCAACCAACCCGACGTCGTGGAGGCGTACCTGGGTGCGGGGGCAGACCTGGACCCCCCAACCACGACCGCTCAGGACGACGAGGTCCTGGCCGTGCGCGAGCTCGAGGTCAGGTACAGCCGCGTGCGCGCTCTGGAGAGAGCGAGCCTCACCGTCAGGCGCGGCGAGATCGTCGCTCTCGTGGGGGCCAACGGCGCCGGGAAGACCACGATGCTTCGTGCCGTGTCCGGCCTGGTGGGCGTGGCGGGGGGCTCCATCTCGCTGCTCGGCCGCGACCTTGCCGGGGTCGGACCCGTGGCGCGCGTGCGCCTTGGGTTGGCGCACTGCCCGGAAGGGCGCGAGGTCTTCCCGCGCATGAGCGTCATCGAGAACCTCCGCCTGGGGGCCGTCGCCACGGGCCCGGATACGGCCGGCGTCGAGCTCGAGCACGTGTTCGACATCTTCCCGCGTCTGCGAGAGCGGACGACGCAGGCCGCCGGCAGCCTGTCCGGCGGTGAGCAGCAGATGCTCGCCATCGGCCGTGCCCTGATGAGCAGGCCCAAGCTGCTCCTGCTCGACGAGCCGACCCTGGGCCTCTCTCCGCTGCTCGCACGCGAGGTGGGGGAGACGCTCCTCCGCCTCAACGCCGAGGGCCTGAGCGTGCTGCTCGTAGAGCAGAACGCGGTCCTCGCCCTCGCGATAGCTCACCGCGCCTTCGTGCTGGAGAACGGCCACGTGGCGATGTCGGGCCCCGCGGGCGAGCTCCGGAACGACGAGGCCGTCAAGCGCGTCTACCTGGGTGCCTGAGCCGGAGGGCGCCGCGCCGACCCCGCGGCCTCCCGTGGCATGATGTTCCCGACATGAGGCCCGACCGCCACGGCATCACCGCGCCGCCCACCAGCCGGGAGATCACCGAACCGAAGCCGGCGGCGAGCGGCGACGGCAACGCCCTCGACCCGCGCCACCTGCCCGCCACTCCGACCGAGCTCGCCACCGCCATCCACGCCACGCCGCACAAGATGGTCATGGCCTTCGCGGGCGCCGGCGCGCAGGCGCTCGGGTGGCTGCACGCCGTGGGGGGCTCGAGCCGCACCGTCCTCTACGCCGTCGACGTCTACAACCAGGAGAGCATGCGCGATTGGGTGGGTTTCATGCCCGCCCGTTTCACGTCGCGGCGGGTGGCGCGCGCCATGGCGCGGCGCTCCTTCGAGCTCGCGCGGCGGTACGTGGGCGCCCCGGACGCCGTGTTCGGGCTGGGCAGCACCGCCACCATCGCCACGGACCGCGCCAAGCGCGGGGATCACCGCGTGGCGGCCGCCGTGCAGGACGCCTTCGGCGTCACGACCTACTCGCTGACCATCGAGAAGGACGCGCGCGACAGGGCGGGCGAGGAGGAGATCGTGTCGCTCCTCCTGCTGCGCGCGCTGGCCGACGCCTGCGGCGTGTTGGCCCGCCCCGACCTGCCGCTCACGCCGAGCGAGCGGGTGGAGGTCGAGTTCTTCCCCAGCGAGCTGATCGCCGGCGTGGAGCGCGGTGCCCGCGACCTGGCGGTGGTGCGCCCCGACGGCGTTGTGGTCAGCGCTCCCGCTCCTACCGGCCGCGGGGCGTGGGCCATCCTCTCGGGCGCCTTCAACCCGGCGCACGAGGGGCACCTGGAGCTGGCCCGCGCCGCGTCGGCCACCACGGGCCTGCCGGCCCTGTTCGAGCTGCCGCTCGTGAACGCCGACAAGGACCCCATCGACCTGTTCGAGGCGCGCCTGCGGGCGCAGCAGTTCGCGGGCCGGGGTTCGCTGGCGCTCACGCGCGCGCCCCTGTTCGTGGAGAAGGCTGCGCTCTTCCCCGGCAGCGTCTTCGTGGTGGGCGTCGACACGGCGGAGCGCATCCTGGAACCGCGCTTCTATCACGGCTCGGCGGAGCAGCTGCGCGCCGCTTTGCGAGCGGTGGCGTCCCACGGCGGCAGGTTCCTCGTGGCGGGCCGCCTGGACGACGTGGAGGGCTACAAGACGCTCGGCAACCTGCCCGTCCCGTCGGACCTGGCCGGGCTCTTCGCCGAGCTGCCGGAGGGCAGCTTCAGGCGGGACGT
>CAYNNL010000065.1:0-11396 GCA_964398765.1 uncultured bacterium
GCCGAGCAGTTCAGCCTGTGGCTGATCCCCCACACGCTCGAGGTCACCACGCTGGGCGAACTGCGGCCCGGCTCGCGCGTGAACGTGGAGAGCGACCTCCTGGCCAAGTACGTCGAGCGGCTTCAGCTCCTGCGGGCGCAGGAGCCCGCGTCTGGAGAGAGACGATGATCCCCGACACCACGGTGGACCCGGCCCGCACCGGGCTGGCCACCATCCCCGAACTGCTGGACGAGCTCAGGCGCGGCCGGCCCGTCATCGTCGTGGACGACGAGGACCGCGAGAACGAGGGCGACCTGGTGCTCCCGGCCGAGAGCGCCACCACCGAGCAGGTGGCGTTCATGATCCGCCACACGGGCGGGGTGGTCTGCCTGGCCCTCACTGAGGCCGCGGCCGACCGCCTCGAGCTGCCGCCGATGGTCAGCCGCAACACGGCCAGGCGCGGCACGGCGTTCACGGTGACGATCGAGGCCAAGGAGGGCATCACCACGGGCATCAGCGCCCATGACAGGGCCCTCACCCTGAGGACGGCCGCGGCGCCCGGCGCCCACGCCGACGACCTCGCGCGCCCAGGGCACGTCTTCCCGCTACGCGCCAAGGACGGCGGCGTGCTGCGGCGCGCCGGGCACACCGAGGCCGGGGTCGACCTCTGCCGGCTAGCTGGCCTCCAACCCGCCGCCGCCATCTCCGAGCTCATGGCCGACGACGGCAGCATGCTCAGGCTCCCCGCCATAAAGGAGTTCGCGGCTAAGCACGGTCTCAAGGTGGGCACCATCGCCGACCTGATCGCCTACCGGCTGACGGCCGACGCCTTCGTGCGGCGCGTCGCGAGCAGCGCCCTGCCCACCGAGTACGGCGAGTTCACCATCCACGGCTACGTCGACGAGCTCACCGGCGCCGAGCACGTGGCGCTCACCATGGGTGACGTCGCCTCGGCCTCCGCGGAGGGCGAGGCCGTGCTGGTGCGGGTCCACTCCGAGTGCCTCACCGGCGACGCGCTGCATAGCCTCCGCTGCGACTGCGGCGCGCAACGCGACGCGGCCATGGCGGCCATCGCGCGGGAGGGCCGCGGCGTGTTCGTCTACCTGCGGCAGGAGGGGCGCGGCATCGGGCTCCTCAACAAGCTGCGCGCCTACCACCTGCAAGACGAGGGCTACGACACGGTGGAGGCGAACCAGCACCTCGGCCTGCCCGTGGACGGCCGCGACTACGGCGTGGGCGCGCAGATCCTGGCCGACCTGGGCGTGCGCCGCATGCGGCTCCTCACCAACAACCCCCGCAAGCTGGCCGCGCTGGCGGGGTTCGGGCTCGAGCCGGTGGAGCGGGTGCCGCTGCACGTGGGCCGGAACCCCTACAACGAGCGCTACCTGCACACGAAGGAGGTGAAGCTGGGCCACCTCGCCGACTAGGCGAGGTGCCGCCGCCGCGACCAGTGGGTCGCGGCGCGGAGCCCGGGGGACCGTGGCAAGCAGACGGCTCTTCGCGGACCGCACCCACGCCGGAGCGCAGCTTGCCGCGGCGCTGGCCGGCCGGGGCGGCGAGCGCACGGTGGTGATAGGCCTCCCGCGCGGGGGCGTGCCCGTGGCCGCGGTGGTGGCACGTCAGCTGGGCGCCCCGCTCGACGTGCTCCCGGTGCGGAAGGTCGGTCACCCGCGCCAGCCCGAGCTGGCGCTCGGGGCGTTGGCGCTGGGCGGCCACGTGGTGCGCAACGAGGAGCTCCTCGCCGGCTTGCCCGCCGCCGAGGAATGGTTCGCCCGCCGGGCCGAGGTGGAGCGCCGCGAGCTCGAGCGGCGCGCCCTGGAGTACCGCGGCGACGTGGGCGCACCGGAACTGACCGATAGGGACGTGCTGCTGGTGGACGACGGGCTGGCCACCGGCGCCACCATGCTGGCGGCGGTCGCTGCCGCGCGCGAGCTCGGCGCGCGCCGGGTCGTCGTGGCGGTGCCGGTGGGAGCGGCGACCACGGTCGCGCGGCTGAGACGCGCGGCCGACGAGGTGGTGTGCGTGGCGGAACCGTCGGACCTGGGCAGCGTGGGCGAGTGGTACGAGGACTTCCGGCAGACGACCGACGCCGAGGTCCGCGCCATCATGGCCGAGCGCTAGGGCGCTCGCGGCCGGCGGCGGCCGTCAGCTCGGGTCCGCCAGCCTGCCCTCCAGCTCCTCCACGCGCCGCTCCAGGGCCTCGACGCGCCTCAGCAGCACCGCGAGGGGCGACCCGCTCGAAGCACCCGCGGCAGCCGCGGCGCTGCCGGAGTGCGCCCGCGCCGGCGCATCGTCATCATCCGCCGCTCCCGCGTGCCGCACGCGCGGCTGCATGCGCTCCTCGTCGGCCCCCAGCTTGTGGCTCCAGCGGTCCTGGCTCTGGCCGGGGCCCCTGCCCAGGCACGCCACCAGCGGGACGTGGCGCGCCGCCAGGGCCGCCAGCACCCGCTCGACCTCCGCCACGTCCGCGAAGGAGACGTAGCGCTCGGCGCGCGTGCGGAGCTCACCGGGCGTCTGCGCGCCGCGCAGCATGAGGACGCTCAGGAGCGCGATCTCCTTGTCGTTCACGTCCCACGCCTGCGCGATCTTGTGTCGGTGCTTGGGAACGCGGTCGCTGATCTCCTGGACGGTCGAGGCGAGGCCCTTGTCGCGCAGGCGCTGCAGGGCGTCCTGCACGTCGAGCAGGTGGTAGTCCGTCACGGGCTCGCGGCTCGTCTTCTGGTTGCAGGCCGTGACGAGGGCCTGCATCGTGAGGGGGTACCCGTCGGGCGTGGTGCGCTCCTTCTCAACGAGGGAGCCGAGCACCCGCAGCTCGATGTCGGTGAGTGCCATGCGGGCCAGGATATTACGGTGTGGGCGGCCAGGCCCCCCGCGCCGGTGGGGTAGCCTTGGCCCGTGCCAATCCGTGACGAGCTGATCGAACGCACGATCTTGCAACTCGCCGCCCTCATGGCCCGGCTCGTCGGCGCCCGGGCGGGGGTGCTCGACGCGGCGCGCGTCGACCTGCCGGCGGCCGAACGGGAGCTTGAGGGGCTCTACCTCGCCAACCTCGGGACGAGCCGGAGCCTCGTCCACCGGCTTGGGCTGGAGGACCTGCTCGGCGTCCTCAGCACCGCCGGCTACGTGGACGCCGAGCGGGCCTACCTGCTGGGGGCGCTCCTGACGGTCGACGCGGAGGTGGCCCTGGCCGGCGGCGCCGACGCGGCCGACCCGGAGGTCCTGCGCCTGCGCACGGCGGCCCTGGCGGCGCTGCTCGAGGCGGGAGCCGAGAACCTCGGCGAGGCCGACCTGGGCGAGCGCGTGACCGCCCTACTGGCAGAGGTGCCGGAGGAGGCCCTACCCATTAGCACCTTCGAGCGTCGGTTCCGCTACGAGTTCACGGCGGCGCGCTACGCGTTGGCGGAGGACGCGCTCTTCGATTGGCTCGAGCGCTCCGAGGGTCCCAGCGAGCGTCTGGAGGTCGCAGCGACCGCGAACGCCTTCTACGACGCGCTGGAGGCGCGTACCGACGCCGAGCTGGCGGCGGGCGACTTCGAGCGAGACGACATCGCGCTCGGCCGGGACGACTTCGCGGCGGGTCTAGGCTGACGGACCGGGCGCGTCGGCTGTCTCCGGCGTGACGAGCACCCACCCGACGCGGAGCCCGTCCATCTCCTCCACCACCAGGCGGTAGCCCTGCCAGCCAGTCTCGTCGCCCTGCTGCGGCACGCGGCCGAGCCTGTCTGCCAGCAGCCCGCCCACGGTCTGGAAGCCGCTGCCCTCCGGCACCACCCCGTCGCCCAGACCGAGCAACTCCACGAAGTCGTCCACGTGCATGGAGCCTTGGACCCGCCAGCTCCGCGGGCCGAGCTCGACGACCTCGGGCGCCCCCTCCTCGCCGGGCGGCAGGATGTCGCCCACCAGCTCCTCGAGGATGTCGGCGAGGGTGGCTATCCCCTCCACGCCGCCGTACTCGTCGAGCACCACGGCGAAGTGGGTGCGCGACTCACGGAAGGCGTTGAGCAGGGAGAGGATGGGGAGCGTCTCCGGCACCATGAGGGGCTTGCGCACCGAGGCGGTGAGGGAGAACGGGTCGGCGGAGAGCTCGGCGATGAGCAGGTCGTACAGCGCCACGAAGCCGACCACGTTGTCGAGCTGGCCGTCGCACACGAGGTAACGCCCGTGCGGTTCGGCCTTGATGCGGTCCATGACCTCGACCCGGCCCGCGCCGACGTCGAACCAGGCGACCTCGTGACGCGGCGTCATGATGGCGTTCGCCTTGCGCTCCCCCAGCCAGAAGGCGTTCTCGATGATCTCCTGCTCGGCGGGCTCGATCACGCCGGCGCGCAGGCCCTGCGCGATGACCATGTCGATGTCCTCCTCGCTGATGGCGTCGTCCACGCGTGGCTTGACGCGCAGGAGCCGCAGCAGTGCGTTGGTGGACACGCCCAGGAAGCTGACGAGGGGCCGCGTCACGCGGGAGAGACCGAGCATGAAGCCGCCGAGCGCCATCGCGATCCGCTCGGGATCGTTGAGGCCGATGCGCTTGGGGACGAGCTCGCCCACGACCAGCGACACGTAGGTGATGAGGACGACGACCACCGCGAAGGCGAGCGGATCCGCGAAGCCCTGCAGGAAGGCCACCCTCCTGAACGCGTCGGCCAGCGGGCCCGACAGGGTGGCGCCACCGAAGGCCCCCGAGAACACCCCGACCAGCGTGATGCCTATCTGGGTGGTCGAAAGGAACGTGTTGGGGTTCTCCGCCAGGGAGAGAGCGCGTGCCGCCGCGGCCAGGCCGGACTCGGCCTTCTGCTGGAGCCGCATCCGGTTGGCCGACACGATGGCTATCTCGGCCATGGCGAAGAGCCCGTTGACGAGGATGAGGAGCAGGACGATCAGCACGTTCATGCTTGAGCAACTATACGCACGCGCGGTGCGCCCGCCCGCCGCGCGCGCCGTCGCTACCGGGCACGCCGCCGCGGCCGCGCCCGGCACGCCTTCCCGGCCGCGGCGGCTGATGCGCGGGGACAACTGTCCCAGATAGGAATGATTCCGATTGCTACGCTCGTCCCAGGTGCTCGCCGCCTGCCCGAGGCGCGGCCGACGGCGAGCCAGGGACACCGGCCGGTCAGCCGGTGCGGCGAGACCGCCGCACCGGGGACGCCCACGAAAGGAACCCAGATGCCCCGTTGGTTACGCTCCACCCCACTGACCCTGCTGCTCGTCGCCGCCGCCGCCCTCGTCGGCACCGGCCTCGCGCAGGAGGCGGACCAACTCCAGCGGACGGCCCAGGCGCTCTTCGCGCCGGTCCCCGACGTGGCCATCAACCCGGACAACCCCGTCACCGACGCCAAGGTCGAGCTGGGCAAGATGCTCTACTACGAGCCGCGCTTGTCCCTGTCGGGCGTCTTCTCGTGCAACTCGTGCCACAACATCGCCACCTACGGCGTCGACAACCTCGAGACGGCGACCGGCCACGGTTGGGCGCAGGGACCACGCAACTCGCCCACGGTCATGAACGCCGCGCTGCAGGCCTCCCAGTTCTGGGACGGCCGCGCCAAGGACGTGGAGGAGCAGGCCGGCGGGCCCATCCTCAACCCGATCGAGATGGGCATCCCCAGCCAGGAGTTCGCCATCGACCGGCTCGCCTCCATGCCCGAGTACCAGCGCCTCTTCGCCCTGGCCTTCCCCGACGACGCCGAGCCCCTCGTCTACGACAACGTGGCCAACGCCATCGGCGCCTTCGAGCGCACGCTGCTCACCCCGGCGCCGTTCGACGCCTACCTGGCCGGCGACGCCGCCGCGCTGTCCGACCTCGAGAAGCAGGGCCTGCAGACCTTCATCTCCTACGGCTGCGCCGGCTGCCATAGCGGCGCCGCGGTGGGCGGCAACCTCCTGCAGCGTTTCGGCGTCGTCGAGTCCTACTGGGAAGCGACCCGCGAGTTCGTGACCGTGGACACACCGACGATGGCCATGGACGTCGGTCGTTTCGCCGTGACCCACGACACCAACGACCTCTACATCTTCAAGGTCCCCACGCTGCGCAACATCACGCGCACCTACCCGTACTTCCACGACGGCTCCGTCTGGGACCTGCGCGACGCCACGCAGATCATGGCCCGCGTGCAGCTCGGCCGCGAGCTGACCGACGAGGACCTCGACGCACTCATGGCCTTCTACGGCTCTCTCGAGGGCGAGATCCCGGCGTACGCCCTGCAGCTCCCCGTCCTGCCGGCCTCCACCGGCGAGACGCCGAGACCCAAGCACTGAGCCGACGACCGGGCCGCGCCTCGCGCCGGCCCGGGACCTTCGCGGGCGCCCCCGGCCACACGTGGGGGCGCCCGCGACCACGTCGATCACGGGCCGCGTCTCACGTCGCACCTCAGCGCCATTTAGTGATGTATATGATGTAGGCGTGATCCGCAAGCAGCTCTACATCGAGGAGGAGCAGGACACGGCGCTGAAGGCCCGGGCGAAGGACCTCGGCGTGTCCGAGGCAGCGGTCGTCAGGCGTGCTCTCGACGCGGAACTGAGATCCGGGGCCTCAGAGCGAAGCGCCCAGCTCGCCGTGGACGCGTTCCTGCGCGCCGCCAGCAGTCTCACCGACGAGTACGGCCTGCCGGCGGATTACCGGTTCGACCGCCAAGGCCTGTACGAGGAAGACCCGCGCTTCACCTCCTCAGGCGAGGAGTAGTGAAGTACCTGGTCGACACGAACGTCCTCATCTACCCGTTCCAGCGAGGATCAGGGGCCAAGGCCGAGAAGGCCACTGCGGTGCTGAGGCGGCTCGCGGCGGTGACGGGTGCCGCCCTACCAGCGCAAGTCCTAGCGGAGTTCGCGAACGTGGCGTTGCGGAAGATCGGGATGCCTGGCGACCTGGTCGCTGCTCGCATCGCCGAACTCTCCGTGGCGTTCCCCGTGCTCCCACTCTCCGAAGCGGTCATCCTGGAGGCCGTGCGCGGGGTCGAGTCCCACAGGCTCAGCTACTTCGATTCCCAGATATGGGCGGTGGCCCGCCTGCACGCGGTGCCGGTGATCATCAGCGAAGACTTCGCACCTGGCTCCGACGTGGGTGGCGTGGGGTTCCTGAACCCCTTCCTGGACGGTTTCGACCCCGCGTCTCTCACTTGAGAGCCGCCGCACCGACCGTTCCCATGCAACCACTTGACGGATAGCGTATAACGCGGTAACTTGAAGACATCGAACGCGCGAGAGCGCGTTTTTTTGTTGCCTACGCCAGCCGGCTAGCCCTGAGCGCTGCCGAGCGCCCATCCCGGCTCCGAGGAGCTCACCATCGCCATCCCCTGGGAACACATCGGAGAGACCACGTTGCCGAGCGGCGAGACAATGTCCCTGCACCGTCGGGACAACGAGTTCTCGCTCCGCGTGGCCGGCATAGAGCTCATGAACAGCCGTCAGCACGGCTCGGAGGAGGCGCTGGCCGAGCTGGCCCTGGCTGAGCTCGGCGGCCGCGCCGAGCACGTGCTGATCGGGGGCCTCGGCATGGGGTTCACGCTGCGCGCGGCGTTGGACGTCCTGCCGGCCGGCGCCCGGGTGATAGTGGCCGAACTCGTGCCGCAGGTGGCGGAGTGGAACCGCGGCCCCCTCGCCCACCTCGCCGGCCGGCCCCTAGCGGACCCCCGGGTGAAGCTGGTGGTGGCCGACGTGGCCGACCTCCTGGCGCGGACCGCGGGCGCGTACGACGCCGTCCTCCTCGACACCGATAACGGGCCAGAGGGCACGACGCAGGACGGCAACGAGCGCCTCTACTCCGCCGCCGGGCTGCACGCCGCGCACGGCGCGCTGACGCCCGGAGGCGTCCTGGCGGTGTGGTCGGCCTTCCCGAGCCCGGCCTTCGTCAAGCGCCTGGTCGCCGCAGGGTTCAGCGTCACGGAGAAGAACGTGCGCTCGCGCGGCAAGAAGGGCGTGCGGCACGTGGTCTGGCTGGCGCGGCGGCGCTGAGCTCCGCGACGCGGCGCCGGCCCGGCCCGGTGTCCATGCCGTCTCCCGCTCCTCTCGGCGACCGCGCCGGCATGTCCCCGGTTATCCTGCCTCCACCACCACTGGAGGCGCCGTCATGCCCACCACGCCCACCCCGACCGAACCGCAGAAGGATGCCAGGGAGAAGCTGATCCCCGACGAGCTCGTCACCACCGAGCACGAGGTGATCATCGGCGGCGACGTGGTGCGCTACCGGGCCACCACCGGGCTCGTGTCGCTCAACCGCGAGTCCAACGAAGACGGCGTCAGCCGGGGCGTCAAGACGGTGGCCCGCCTCTTCGTCACCGCCTACACGCGCCTGGGCGACCACGACCCCGCCGAGAGGCCCATCACCTTCGCCTACAACGGCGGCCCCGGCTCCTCGTCGGTGTGGCTGCACCTCGGCACTTTCGGACCCCGCCGGGTGGTCATGGGCGACGAGGGGGAGCCGCTCGGCGCCCCCTACCGCCTGACCGACAACGAGCACTCGCTTCTCGACGTGACCGACCTCGTGTTCATAGACCCGGTCAGCACGGGCTGGAGCCGGCCGGCCGAGGGCGAGAAGGCCAAGGACTTCCACGGCTACCAGCAGGACCTGGAGAGCGTCGGTGACCTCATCCGCGAGTGGCTGGGACGCGAGGACCGCTGGCTGAGCCCCAAGTTCCTGGCGGGCGAGAGCTACGGCACCACCCGCTCGGCCGGCCTGTCCGGCTACCTCCAGAACCGGCACGGCATCTTCCTGACCGGCATCATGCTGGTGTCGTCGGTGCTCGACTTCACCACCCTGCACTTCAACGTCGGCAACGACCTCCCTCCGCTCCTCTACCTGCCCAGCTACGCCGCCACCGCTCACTTCCACGGGGCGCTGAGGCGCGAACACCTTGATAAGCCGCTGACCGACTTCCTCCGCGAGGTGGAGGAGTTCACGCTCGAGCGCTACAGCCTGGCCCTGCTCAAGGGAGCGAGCCTGGGGCCCGAGGAGCGCACCGCCGTGGCGCGCCAGGTCGCCGACTACACGGGCACCACACCCGAGTTCGTGGAGCGCAACAACCTGCGCCTCGCCCTGCCCCGCTTCACGAAGGAGCTCCTGCGCCGCGAGCGCAAGACCGTCGGGCGCCTCGACAGCCGTTACCTGGGCTTCGACCGCGACGCCGGCGGGGAGCAGTTCGAGTACGACCCGAGCATGAGCGCCATCCAGGAGCCGTTCACGGCGGCGTGGAACGCCTACGTGCGCACCGAGCTGGGCTTCCGCCTCACGCCCGACGTGACCTACGAGTTACTGGCGGACATCTACGCCGGCTGGGACTACTCGCAGTTCACCGGCCAGTACGTGAACGTGGCCGACACGCTGAGGCACGCGATGAGCGTCAACCGGAGGCTGCGCGTGCACGTCGCGGCGGGCTACTACGACCTCGCCACGCCGTACTTCGCCACCGAGCACACGCTGAACCATCTCGGGTTGGAGGACGAGCTCCGCGCCAACATCACGACCTCGACCTACGAGGCCGGGCACATGATGTACGTCAGACGCGAGGACCTGGCGGGACTCAAGGCCGCGCTGGCGGCGTTCGTCGCGGGCTGAACCGCGCCGCGGACGGAGAGGGAGGAGAAGCGATGGCCAACGGACTCGACCTCACGAAGGGCTTCGAGCGCTACCCGCTCATGTTCGGTGCCACTCCCATAGAAGAGCTGCCGCGGCTGTCGGCCGCCCTCGGCGGCAAGGTGCGCCTCTACGCCAAGCGCGAGGACTGCAACGCCGGGCTCGCGTTCGGCAGCAACAAGATCAGGAAGCTGGAGTACCTGGTGCCCGAGGCGCTGGCGCAGGGTGCCGACACGCTGGTCACGATCGGCGGCGTGCAGTCGAACCACACGCGCCAGGTGGCCGCCGTCGCCGCCAAGCTGGGGCTCGCCTGTCACCTCGTGCAGGAGAGCTGGGTGCCCTTCCCGGACGCCGTCTACGACCGCGTGGGCAACATCCTCATGTCGCGGGTCATGGGCGCCACCGTCGAGCTCGTGGACGAGGGCTTCGACATCGGCATCCGCGAGAGCTGGGAGCGGGCGCTGGCGGCAATCCGGGCGCGCGGAGGCAAGCCGTACGCCATCCCCGCCGGGGCGTCGGACCACCCTCTCGGCGGCCTGGGCTTCGTGAACTTCGCCGACGAGGTCCGCGCCCAGGAACTGGAGCTCGGCCTGTCGTTCGACTACATCGTGACCTGCAGCGTCACGGGCTCGACCCAGGCGGGCATGGTGGTCGGCTTCGCGGCCGACGACCGCGCCAGGCGCGTGATAGGCATCGACGGCTCGCACACGCCCGAGCAGACCCACGCGCAGATCCTGCGCATCGCCCGCGCCACGGCCGCCAAGGTGGGGCTGGGGCGGGAGATCGCGCCCGAGGACGTGGTCCTGAGGACCGAGTACGCCTACCCGGCCTACGGCGTGCCGTCCGACGAGACGAACGAGGCCATCCGCCTGGCCGCCCGCACCGAGGGCATGATGACCGACCCCGTGTACGAGGGCAAGTCGATGCAGGGCCTGATCGACCTGACCCGCAGAGGCTTCTTCCCCGAGGGCTCGCGCGTGCTCTACGTGCACCTCGGCGGGGTGCCCGCCATCAACGCCTACAGCTACCTCTACAGGAACGGCTGAGCGGTGCGTCAGCCGACGTACACAGGGTTGGACACCGCGCGCCGCCACGGGTGCGCCAGCACGTCGGCCACGCTCAGGTAGGCGGGGAAGTGCGGGCCGACGGTGAAGGCGCGGAGCTCGGCCTCGAAGGCGGGCAGCGACGCGCGGGCCACCACCTCGCACCGTAGGAACGCTCCGGTGGGCCGCCACTCGAAGGAATCCGTGGCGTCGGCGGCGTCCAGCGTGGACTCGCGCACCACGCCCTCAGCACCCACCCAACGGAGCAGGTCGCCCGCCGCGCCTTCTACCCTCGCGCGGGCGACGACCGTCGCGCCCGCGCTGACCGCCCCGCCCATGCCGGCACCGCCGACCGTCAGCTCGAGGCGCGGCCCGCCGGGGCCCTCGCTCACGTAGGCCCGGCCGCCGCGGATGGCGGCGATGACGGCGGGCGTGGACAGCTCTTCCAACTCGAGCCAGGTGGTGGGCGAGCCGACCTGCAGTAGGGGCGGATCCTGGCGCGTGGCACCCGGATGGTGGCGGTCGCTGCCGCCCACCAACGTCAGGCGGCGCCCCTCACGGAGGAGGGCGTCGTAGCGCGCGAGCGACTCCCAGTTCCCCAGCGCCCAAGGACCTTGCCAGGCCTCCATGGCGTCGGCGCCGTCCGGGACCGGGTACTCCCAGTCGCAACCGATGCAGCCGGGCTGCGTCTTCGGGTGGTTCACGGAGAAGAGGCCACCGCGGGCGTGCACCTGCGCCACCAGGGCTTCCAGGTCGCCGCGGCGCTCGATGCGGAAGTCGACCCAGCCCGTCACGCCCCACACGTTGGCGTGGCC
>CAYNNL010000066.1:0-11267 GCA_964398765.1 uncultured bacterium
GGCCACGGCCAACGCCACCTACCTGCAGGTGCCCATGCTCAACTGGCGCGACCATCCTGGCGAGGAGTTGCCGGCGTTCCAGCTGGCGTTCGAGGTCCGCTAGGGCCGGGCTCAGAACGCCGCTGCGGCCGCCTCCGCCACCAGGGCCACCACCTCGTCGGTCAGCCACGGGTGGATCGGCACCGACAGGACCCGCTCGCAAGCCGCCTCCGCCACCGGCGCCGCACCCAACGCGGCGCCGGCCGGCTGGCGGGTGAGGGGGGACGGGTAGAAGCGGCTGAAGGCCACGCTCCGCGCCCGCAGGCCCGCCTCGAACACCTCGCGCCTGGCGGGGGGCAGACGCAGCGTGAACTGGTGGTAGCGGTGTTCCGGCGCGTCGGGCGGCAGCGTCAGGCCGTCGGGCCCGCCGGGCAGCCCGGCGAGGGCAGCGCGGTAGGCCCCGGCCCGCTCGCGCCTGCGCGCGTCCCAGCCGTCCAGCCTGGGCAGCTTGATCCGCAGTACTGCCGCCTGGATGGCGTCCAGGCGCGAGTTGTGCCCCAGGCCGTCGTGGAGGTACTTGTCGGTCGGGCTCGAGCCGTGGTTCCTGAGGCTCTTGAGCCTCGCAGCGGTGGCGGCGTCGTTCGTGGTCGCCAGCCCGCCGTCGCCGTAGGCGCCCAGGTTCTTGGTGGGGTAGAAGCTGAACGCGCCGGCCGCGCCGAAGCTGCCCACGCGCCGCCCGGCGTGAGCCGCCCCGAACGCCTGGGCGCAATCCTCCAGCACGACCAGGCCGTGCTCCTCCGCGGCCCGCATGATCCCCGTCATGTCGGCCGGAAGGCCGAAGATGTGGACCGGCAGGACGACCCGCGTGCGCGGCGTGACCGCGGCGCCCACCAGGGAGGGGTCGAGGTTGAGCGTAGTCTCGTCCACGTCGACGAACACGGGCCTGGCGCCCAGGCGTAGCACGGCCTCGCTGGTCGCGAAGAAGCTGAAGGGCGTGGTGATGACCTCGTCGCCCGGCCCCACGCCGAGCGCCTCCAGGGCCAGGATCAGCGCGTCGGTGCCCGAGTTGAGCCCCACGGCGTGCCCGGCCCCGAGGTAGGCGGCAGCTTCGGCCTCGAACCCCTCGACCTCCGGACCCCCCACGAACTGGCCGCTCCTCACGACGCGTTCCAGCGTGGGCCGGAGCTCGTCCCAGATCTCCTCGACCTCGCTCGCGAGGTCCAACATGGGGTGCAGGGGGCGCTGCGCGGGAGCGGTGGGCATAGGCGTCAAGCATAGGACCAATGCCCCGGTCCGTTCCAGGAGGCCGTCCCTATACTTGGACCACGCGGGCCACGTTAGCGGCCGCGCCTGGAGGACGACAGTGATCCCAAGGAGCATGGCTGGCAGGGTGATGTTGGTGGCAGCGGTGGTCTGTCTGGCCGGCGTGGCCGCGGCCCAAAGACCCGTGGTGCTGAGCGGCAACATGACGAACCCGACGGGCAAGAGCGGCACCGTGGTGGCCTGGGCCGGGTACCTCGACATGAGCCCCACGGGGGTCGTGGCCTTCGGTGAGGTGACCCCGGCCGGCGACTTCAGCTTCGAGCTGCCGCGCGAGCTGAAGGGCGACGTGCTCCACCCCGTTGAGGCCAAGAACGTGTGCCAGTCGGGCGGTCAGGGCATGACGGTGCAGCCTAGCGGCACGGGTCACACGCTCGTGAACACCCTGATGGCGTTCGACCTCACGAAGACTCCCGTGACCGCCGTCCTGGCCAGCTCGGCCGACTTCCTCGAACGCCTCGCGGCTGACAAGCTAGACCTGCGAACCGGCGACGCCTTCGGCTACTACCTCTACGTGGAGGTGGCGCTGACCATGCAGGGTACGTGCGTGAGCCCTGACGGGGTGGAGGTCGAGTACGACGTGAGGGCCGGCGCCGGCTGGAACCTGCTCGCCTACACGTTCACCACCGTAGACGGTCGGCCCGTCGGCAAGGTCGCGACGGTCAGGGAGTTCCCTGCCGGCGTGACCTGGGTGTCGTCGGTCGACTGAGCCGCCCTCTGGCCCCGGGCAGCGGGCCCTGCCAGCCGGAGCGTAGGCCGCCGCTTGCGCGGCCGACGCTCCGTGTGTTTAACTGCCCAATCGTTCACGTTCGCGTGGACGGTGCCGCCGCGGGCGGGCGCGCAACTGCGCGTTAGCCGCGCGGCCTTATCGAGAGCGGCCGAGGGACCTGGCCCT
Source organism: uncultured bacterium (assembly GCA_964398765.1). Lineage (GTDB taxonomy): Bacteria > Deinococcota > Deinococci > Deinococcales > Trueperaceae > JAAYYF01. The sequence continues at coordinate 2,195 of CAYNNL010000066.1, forward strand.
AAGACGCCGCAGCAACCAGCCTTCATTCAGGCGGGTGCTAACTCCAGCCGGGGCGCAGCCACGATGGTGAGCCGCCGGGCAGATAGGGGCGAAGAGCCTCGCTTGTTGGCCTCGAAGGTGGCGGCCAGGCGCGCACGAGACGATCTCCCGCGCCCACGCACCGGAAAGGCCGGAGGAGGGCCGGCATGACGAACACCCAACTTGTCTCGCGCCGCTCGCGGCGCCCGTGGAGCGAACCCTTCACACAACGAATGCCCTAGGCGGCTCTGGCCGCGGAGCCGCGCCCTGCGCCCCCGCACCGGTGAACCGTCGCCTCCTGGCGAGCCACTCCCGGACGCGGGTCCTCGCCCCGTGACGAGTAGGCGCCGCGGCTGCTCATCGCCCCCACCGGCATGCGCCTGATGGCGCAAGCATCATCGCTAGTGCGCTAGCGCACTAACCCTAGTTGGAACAGGAGCACCCCGAGATGGCATACAGGTTCGAGACCCTACAGATTCACGCAGGCCAGGAGACCGTCGAGGCGACCACCAAGTCGCGTGCGGTCCCCATCTACCAGACCACCGCCTACAACTTCGACAGCGCCGAGCACGCCGGCCGGCTCTTCAGTCTCCAGGAGTTCGGCAACATCTACACGCGCATCATGAACCCCACCAACGACGTCTTCGAGCGCCGCATCGCCGCCCTCGAGGGCGGCCTCGCCGCCGTCTCCACCGCCAGCGGGCACGCCGCCGAGTTCCTCGCCTTCACCATGGTGGCGGAGGCCGGCGACAACATCGTGGCCTCTCCCAACGTCTACGGCGGCACCCACAACATGCTCAGCGTCACCCTGCCGCGCCTCGGCATCGAGGGGCGCTTCGCCAGCGGCTCCGACGACCCCGAGGAGTTCGCGCGGCTCATCGACGACAAGACCAAGGCCGTCTACCTCGAGACGGTCCCCAACCCCAGCCTCCACATCCCGAACGTGAGGGCCATAGCCGACATCGCCCACGCCCGCGGCGTGGCCGTCATCGTCGACAACACCTCCGGCATCGGCGGCTACCTCTTCCGGCCCGGCGACCACGGCGCCGACATCGTGGTGCATTCGGCCACCAAGTGGATCAACGGCCACGGCACGGCCCTCGGCGGCGTCATCGTCGACATCGGCTCGTTCGACTGGGGCAACGGCCGCTACCCCGGCTTCTCCGAGCCCAGCCCCAGCTACCACGGCCTCGTCTTCTCCGACACTTTCGGCAAGGGCTCCCCGTTCGGCAACATCGCCTTCGCCATCCGCGCCCGCGTGGAAGGCCTGCGCGACCAGGGCCAGACCCTCGCGCCGCAGAACTCGTTCCTGTTCCTGCAGGGGCTCGAGACCCTCAGCCTGCGCGCCGACCGGCACATCGAGAACACCCGCAAGCTCGTGGAGTGGTTCTCCCAGCAGCCCGAGGTCGAGAGCGTCAACTACCCCGAGCTCCCGGGCCACCCCAGCTACGAGTACGCCCGCGCCAACTTCCCCAAGGGCGCCGGCGCCTTCTTCACGTTCGACATCAAGGGCGGCCTCAAGGCCGGCCAGGCGTTCATCGACGCCGTCAACCTGGCCTCGCGCCTCGTGAACCTGGGCGACGCCAAGACGTCCGTCACGCACCCGGCCAGCACCACTCATTCGCAGCTCGACGAGGCGGGCCTCATCGCGGCGGGCGTGGCCACCGGCCGCATCCGCGTGACGCCCGGACTGGAGCACATCGATGACCTCATCGAGGACTTCGCCCAGGCACTGGCGGCCGCCCGGCCCCACCAGTCCACGGCCGCCGCGGCCGACTGACGCGCGGCCGCACGGGAGCCCGTTGAGCCAGGACAGCCGCGTACTCGTCCACGAGACGTGGGGCGACCACGCCGCCCTGCTGGCCCGCGACAGCGCGGGTCAGCAGGGGAGCGTGGGCCAGGTCAGGCAGCACGTGCTCGACGTCGCCACCCCCGCGCGGCCGCTCGAGCTGCAGCGCGGCGGGCGGCTCGAGCGGGTCGCGGTGGCGTACGAGACCTACGGTGAGCTGAACGCCGCCGGCACCAACGCCGTCCTGGTGGAGCACGCCCTCACGGGCTCGGCGCACGCCGCCGGCGTGGCCGACCGCGAGGAGGTGCCCGGCTGGTGGGACCCCCTCATCGGCCCCGGCAAGCCCATCGACACGCGCCGCTTCTTCGTGGTGTGCAGCAACGTCCTGGGCGGCTGCTACGGCACCACCGGCCCCAGCAGCCTCGACCCCGCGACCGGCCACCCGTACGGGCCCGACTTCCCCTCCTACACGGTGCGCGACATGGTCGAGGTGCAGCGGCGCCTCGTGGACGAGTTGGGCGTCAAGAGCCTGAGGGCCGTGGTGGGCGGCAGCATGGGCGGCATGCAGGTGCTCGAGTGGGCCGCCACCCACCCGACCATGGTGCGCGGCATAGTCCCCATCGCCATCGGCGCCCGTCACTCCGCCTGGGCCATCGGCCTGAACGAGGTGGCGCGCCGCGCCATCACCTCGGACCCCGCCTGGCAGGGCGGCCGCTACCCGCTCGAGCACCAGCCCGAGACGGGCCTGGGCCTGGCCCGCGCCATCGCCATGCTCACCTACCGCTCGTACGACTCGCTCGAGCAGAAGTTCGGCCGCGAGCGCGTTGACGGGCACGTGCGCGGCGCCAACGACGCGCTGGAGGCCTCCTTCCAGATCGCCTCATACCTCGCCTACCAGGGCGTGAAGCTGGTCAAGCGGTTCGACGCCAACACCTACCTGAGCCTCACGCGGGCCATGGACGACTACGACCTCTCCGAGGGCCGCGGCAGCCAGAACGCCGTGTTGGGCGCCATGAAGATGCCGGCGCTCGTGCTGGGCATCGACTCCGACGTGCTCTACCCGGCGGCGGAGGCCAAGGCGCTGGTGGAGCGGCTGCCGAACGCGCGCTACGCCACCATCTCGTCGCCACACGGCCACGACGCGTTCCTGATCGAGTACTCGCAGGTGGCCGCGCAGCTCAGGCGTTTCCTGCAGGACGACTGACCGGCGCCCCGCCCCCTAGCGGCCCGAGCGCTGTGCCCTCCGGCGGCCGCGCTTGGCCGCGTCTCCGCGCGCTCAGGCGCTCGGTTGTTCCGTGGAGCCGGCCATGAGGAGCCCGAGGCGCTCCGGCGTGGCCGCGTCGCCCGCCAGCTCGCCCATCACGCGGCCCTCGTACATCACGATGATCCGGTCGGACAGGCTCATCACCTCGTTCAGGTCCGCCGACACGAGCAGCACCGGCAGGCCCGAATCGCGCGCCGCCACGATGCGGCGGTGGATGAACTCGATGGCCCCGATGTCGACCCCGCGGGTCGGCTGCGCCATGACCAGCACGCTGGGGCCGCGCTCCAGCTCGCGCGCCACGATCAGCTTCTGGGCGTTGCCACCGGAGTAGTGGTTGACAGTGATGCCGGGGTCGGTAGGGCGGACGTCGTAGTCCTTGATCAGGCGCTTGGCGTGCTCCTCGATGACGTGCTCTTGGAGGAGCCCGAACGCGCCAGAGTAGGGCGCCCGGTAGTGGTCGCCCAGCACCGAGTTCATGGCGGCGGAGAACTCCGTGACCAGGCCGCGCCCGTTGCGGTCCTCCGGCACGTGGCTCAGGCCCTCCTCGTGCCGCTGCCTCACGTCGAGGGGGGTTATGTCTTGCAGCGCGCCGTCCTTCGTCTCTGCCAGGACGGTGCCGGAATCCACGTGGCGCAGCCCCGTGATGACCTCCACCAGCTCCGACTGACCGTTGCCCTCCACCCCCGCCACGCCCAGGATCTCGCCGTGCCTGACCTGGAAGCTCACGTCGTCCAGCACGTTGCGCGGCTTGACCGGGTGCTTGAGCACCAGGTCGCGCACCTCCAGGGCCACCGCGCCGGGTTCGGCCGGGCGCTTCTGCACCCGCAGCAGCACGTCGCGACCCACCATCATGTTCGCCAGGCGGCGCTGGTCGGTGTCGGCCCGCTCCACCGTGCCCACCATGCGGCCGTCGCGCATGACGCTCATCCGGTCGCAGATCTCCATGACCTCGTCGAGCTTGTGACTGATGAACACCGTGGCGTTGCCCTTGGCCGCGAAGTCGCGCAGGAAGCGGAACAGTCCGCGGGTCTCCTGCGGCGTGAGGACGGCCGTGGGCTCGTCGAGGATGAGGATGCGCGCCTCGCGGTAGAGCGCCTTGAGGATCTCGACCTGCTGCTGCAGCCCCACCGGTAGGTCCTCGATGCGCGTATCGGCCTCGATGTCGAACCCGAACTCCTCGATGAGCTCCTCCGTGCGGCGCGTGGCGGCCCGCATGTCGAGCATGGGCCCCAAGCGCGGCTCGGCGCCCAGCACCAGGTTCTCCGCCACCGTGAGCGGCTCGACGAGCATGAAGTGCTGGTGCACCATGCCGATGCCGCGCGCGATCGCGTCACGCGCAGACCGGATGACGACCTCCTGCCCGTCGACCTCGATCGTTCCGCTGTCGGCCGGCTGGATGCCGTAGAGGATCTTCATGAGGGTGCTCTTGCCCGCGCCGTTCTCCCCGATGAGGGCGTGCACCTCGCCCCAATCCACGGTCAGGTCGACGTCCTGGTTGGCGACCACCAGCGGGAAGGTCTTCGTGATCCCCCGCATACTCACGGCATGAGGCATGGGGCAGTATAATGCGGCGTGGACGGCTAGCGTAGGGTCGGCCACGGCAAGTCCCGCACCGGCGAAGGGCGCCGAGGGTGCGGGCAGCACGTCACCTGGGGGCGACACGGTCTCGACGGGGTCTGCCGAAGGTGAGGTTGCGCGTCGCGGAGGCAGCTGGCCGCGTCAACAAGCTGCCACGCCATTAACTGGCAACAATAACTACGCTCTGGCTGCTTAACCGCAGTTAGCGTTCCCCGGAAGCCCCGCCCATGGCTCGCCGGTGCGAACGTCCTGAAGTGGGCTGGCCGCGAGGTTCGGGCGTTGACCGAAGCGGCGAGAACCATGACGCCTAAGCGCGCGGCAGCGCCGGCCGACGAGCCAGCCGCGCGCCGACAACCGATCGACGGCTACACGCGTAGACGCCCACTGTAGGAGGTTCCGGACGCGGGTTCGACTCCCGCCGCCTCCACCAACGAACGAAGGGCCTCCCGCCGCCACCTCAACCCAGAGGGCGGCGGGCCTTCGTGAGCCCCGGGGCGTATCATCGAGCGGGCCAGCGCCCGGCCCGGCAGGTAGAGGACACACAGGAGGCGCCCGTGACCACCCCGATCGAACCACCACCCATCCCCCGCGAGGGAACCGTCGAGCTGCCAGGCGCCACCACCGCGCTCATCGTCGTGGACATGCAGAACGACTTCGCTCACGAAGGCGGCGCCCTCTACGGCGAGGACGCTGCCCGCGCCGCGCCCGTGATAACCGACCTGGTGCGCCGGGCCCGCGCCGCGGGCGCCCGCATCGTCTTCACGCAGGACTGGCACGGCGTGGACGACCCCGAGTTCGCCATCTGGGGCGAGCACGCCCGCGCGGACACGTGGGGGGCCGAGCTGCTACCCGAGCTCGGAGCCAAGCCCGACGACACGTTCATCAAGAAGCTCCGCTACGACGCCTTCTACGGCACCCCGCTCGAGCACCTACTGCACCAGTGGGGCACCCGCCACGTGGTGGTGGCAGGCACCGTGGCCAACATCTGCGTGCTCCACACGGCCGGCTCCGCCGCCCTGCGCTTCTACGACGTCGTCGTGCCGGAGGACGCCGTGGCCGCCCTCACGCCGTTCGACAAGCTGCTGGCCCTCAGGCAGGTCACGTTCCTCTACCGCGGCCGCGTGGCGCCCGCCGCCCGGGTGACCTTCACCCGGTGAGGCTCAGCGGCTGAGCGCGACGCGAGCCGTCACTCGCTGAGGCCCCCGTGGGGCCGGAAGAACAGCGCCCAGTCGACCGGCGCCGGTTGCACGGCCGGGACCAACCGCGGCACACGCTTCCTGTGAGTCGAGCGCACGCGCGAACGCACCGCGTCGATATCGGCCTGGCTCACGCCGAGCCCGCGGATCTCCGCGTCGCCGAACCCGCCCTCCAGATGCGACAACACGAGGTCGATCGTCTCGTAACCGAGCCCGAAGTCGCCCTCGTCGGTCTGACCCGGCTCCAGGCCGGCACTGGGAGCCTGGTCGATCACCACCCGCGGCACACCGAGGTGTTCCGCGAGCTGCCACACCTGCGTCTTGTAGAGGTCACCGATCGGGTTGACCTGCGGCAGGTCGTCACCGCCCTGCGTGAAGTAACCGAAGAGCACCTCCGTGCGGTTGCTGGTTCCGAGCGGGAACGCCCCCAGCTCCGTCAGCTTGTCGAACAACACCAGCGTGCGCACGCGCGCCTGCACGTTGCCGCGCCTGTGCCAATCCATGCCGGGCTGCGATGCCTCGTAGGCCTCGACGACCGGCGTGATGTCGACGGTAGAGAGCCCGATCCCCAGCCACTCGCCCACCAGGGCCGCCCTGCCGGGCACGGCGCCGCCGAGGTCGCGGTACGGCATGAGCAGCCCCAGCACGTTCTCCCTCCCGAACGCCCGCACCGCCAGGGCAGCCACCACGGCGCTGTCGACGCCGCCCGACAGGCCCAGCACGACGCGCTCGAAACCGAAGCGGCGGGTGACCGTGTCGGCCAGGAACGTCACGAGGCGCTCCGCCAACGGGGCGGGGGAGACGAGCAGCCGAGGGTGCGGATCGAGCACGCGGCGCGGCGGCTCGTCGGCCGATCCCGGTGGCGTTGACGGGAACGCTTCTCTTGCCATGTTGCCAAGCTACCGCGCCGCCGCGCCCGCCGGGGTACGAGCGGTATCCTGAGCGCCCACGCCGTTAGGTCCGCGCCGCGGCGGGAAGGAACCGCCATGAACGCCACCGAACGCACCGCCGCCGAGGGCTTCCTCTTCACCGACCTCTACGAGCTCACGATGACGCAGCTCTACCACCAGCGCGGCATGGCGGCGACGCCGGCGCAGTTCGACTACTTCTTCCGCAGCGCCCCAGACTACGGCCGCCACCAGGCCGGCTACTGCGTCTTCGCGGGTCTCGGCGACCTCCTCGACTACCTGGAGGAGCTGCGCCCCACGCCGGACGACCTGGCGCGGCTGCGGGCGCTGACCACGCCCGACGCCAGGCGCCTCTTCACCGACGAGTTCCTCGCCTGGCTGCAAGGCGGAGCAGGGCTGGACGAACTGACGATCCGCGCCGTGCCCGAGGGCCGCGTCGTGCACCCCGGCGCCCCGCTCGCCGTGGTCCAAGGGCCCCTGGCGGCGGCCCAGCTCATCGAGACCGCCCTCCTCAACAAGCTCAACTACCCCACCCTCGTCGCCACCAAGGCCGCCCGCCTGCGGCACGCGGCCCGCGGCTCCGCCGTGGCCGACTTCGGCATGCGCCGCGGCCAGGGCCTCGGCGTGAACGCCGGCACGCGCGCCGCGCTGATCGGCGGGGTCGATAGCAGCTCCAACACCGGCATGTCGACCGTGCTCGGCGTGACGCCATCGGGCACCCACGCCCACAGCCTCGTGCAGGCGTTCATGGCCCAGGGCGGCGGCGAGCTCGACGCCTTCAGGGCCTACGCCGCCGCCTACCCAGGCGCCTGCGTGCTGCTGATCGACACGGTCGACACCCTCGCCAGCGGCCTCCCCAACGCCATCACCGTGTTCTCCGAGCTGCGCGCCGCCGGGCACGAGCCGGTGGGCGTCAGGCTCGACTCCGGCGACCTGGCCCACCTGGCCGTCGAGTGCGCCCGCCGGCTCGACGCGGCCGGCTTCGCCGACGCCACCATCGTCCTCTCCAACCAGCTCGACGAGCTCACCATCCTCCAGGTGATCACCCAGGTGGAGGCCGAGGCGCGCGAGCTGGGCATGGACGCCGGGCGCCTGGTCGCCCGGCTGGCCTACGGGGTCGGCACGAACCTCATGGTCAGCGCGGGCGCCCCGGCGCTAGACGGGGTCTACAAGCTCGTGGCTCTCGCCCAGGACGGCGCCTGGCGCCCCGCCATCAAGGTGTCCGACTCGCCCGCCAAGACCCTCAACCCGGGCGACAAGGCGCTCTGGCGCCTCTACGACGAGCGCGGCAAGGCCACCGCCGACGTCGTCACCCTCGCCTCCGAGCGGCCGGCCGCGGGCGAGCCCCTCACGCTCCACCACCCCACGGAGCCAGGGGTGAGCCGCACTCTCGAGCCTGGGCGCGTCAGCCGGGCCGAGCCACTCCTCGTGGACGCCTGGCGTGGCGGTCGCGTGGGCGGCCGGCCGGGCGTGGCCGAGCTGCGCGAGAGGCGCCGCGCCGACGAGGCCGCCCTCGACGCGGGCGTCAAGCGTCTCATCAACCCGCACCGCTACCACGTGTCCCTCTCAGAGGAGCTGTGGCGCCTCAAGCGAGACCTGGTGGCGAGCGTGAGGGGCGGCGCGGCCGGCTGACCCGGCGTCCGGCTCGGGGCTCCGCGCCCGGAGGCAGGCGCGGAGGGCGCCCGAGCTGGAGCTTCCCGCGCTGCACGTGACCGCACCGCCACCGTGCTATCCTCGCCGCAGTCTGATGACCCTTACCCTTGGGCTAGGAGGGCCTTAACAGTGGCAGAGGTAGTACTCGAGCACGTCTACAAGCGGTTCGGCAACGTCACCGCCGTTAGCGACTTCAACCTGCATATCGCCGACGAGGAGTTCATGGTGTTCGTCGGACCCTCCGGCTGCGGCAAGACCACCACGCTGCGCATGATCGCCGGGCTCGAGGAGATCACCGAGGGCACCTGCCGCATCGGCGACCGCATCGTCAACGACGTGCCGCCCAAGGACCGCGACATCGCGATGGTCTTCCAGAACTACGCCCTCTACCCGCACATGAACGTGTACCAGAACATGTCGTTCGGGCTCCGCCTCCGCCACACGCCCAAGCCCGAGATCGACAAGCGCGTCCGCGAGGCAGCCGGCATCCTCCAGATCGAGCACCTCCTCGAGCGGCGCCCCCGCGAGCTGTCGGGCGGTCAGCGCCAGCGCGTGGCCCTCGGCCGCGCCATCGTGCGCGAGCCCAAGGTGTTCCTCATGGACGAGCCCCTGTCGAACCTCGACGCCAAGCTGCGCGTCGAGATGCGCGCCAGCATCACGAAGCTCC
>CAYNNL010000067.1:0-10983 GCA_964398765.1 uncultured bacterium
GCCCGAAGCTGCAGATCTTCTCGCTGCTCGACGCCACGCGGGCCGTGGGGGCGAGCCTCACGGAGGGGCTGTCGATGGCGCCGGGCTCCACTGTGTCGGGGCTCTACTTCTCTCATCCCGAGGCGCACTACTTCGACGTCGGCAGGATAGGCCGCGACCAGGTGGAGGACCTGGCCGCGCGGACCGGGTCAGACCTGCGGGAGCTCGAGCGCTGGCTGGCGCCGCGCCTCGACTACACCCCTTAGGGCCTCAGCCGAGCACGTCGGCCAGCCACGCCCCTATGCGGACCCTTATCGGCATGAAGTAGACGTTGTCGTCGCGCGTGGCGGCGAAGTCAAGCGCCGCGCCCGCGAAGCGCTGGTGCCACTCCAGGCTGGGCTCGAACCCGGCCGGGAACACCGCGCGGTTGCGGGTGAGCCAGTAGTCCATCGCGTTACGCGTGGTCACGCTCGTGACGCCCCAGAAGATGGGCACGCCCGGCAGCATCTCGCGCCACACCGCCATGAGGCGCAGGTCGAAGAACGGTTGCGTGAAGAAGCCGTCGGCGCCCGCCTCGAGCTTGCGGTGAGCGTACTCGAGCTCGTGGCTGAAGCCGGCCCGGTAGGGGTCGAGCCCCGCGTACACCCGCCACCCCGGGAACTGGCGCTTGAACGCCCTGATGACCTCGACGGAGTGCGCTCCGGTGAGCGGCCTGGCCATGGTTGCCGGCGGGTCGCCCGTCACGACGAGCACCTCGTTCACGCCGGCCTCGCTGAGGCGCACTCCCGGTGCCCAAGCGGCGCCGGGGTCCACCTCCATTGCCCGCACGTGCGGCACCGCCTGGTAGCTCGGGTGGCTGGCGCGCAGTTCCAGCGCGGCCTGCCAGCCGGCCAGCTTGAAGTGCGCCAGGTCGGGGACGTTGACGGCGTCGACCGCGCGCAGGGACGCCACCTCCTCGAGCTGGGCGAGGAAGCTGTCGCTGCTCCTGGGGACGACCTCGATGGCGACGCGCATCCGGCGAGCATAACGCGCCGGGCCGACCACTCGGCCTGGCGTCAGACGAGCAGGCCGCCCTCCAGCGGCTCGAAGCGGGCGCTGAAGTGCCTCAGCACGGGTGGGGCCTCCACCATGCGCACGCCGCGCACGCTCTCCCTCATCTCGCCCACGTGGAGCAGCACCTCCGCGAGGTAGTCGACGTGACTCTGGGTGTAGGTGCGGCGCGGGAAAGCAAGCCGCACGAGCTCGAGCGGCGCTGCCTTCTCGCTGCCGTCGGGTTGGCGCCCGAACATGACGGAGCCGATCTCGACCCCGCGCACGCCACCCACCAGGTAGAGGACGAGCGACAACGCCCAGGCGGGGTACTGGTGGCTCGGGATGTGGGGCAGCAGCCGGCCCGCGTCCAGGTAGACGGCGTGCCCGCCGGTGGGCTGGATGATGGGGATGCCGGCGTTCACGAGCCTCTCGCCCAGGTACTCGATGGACCTGAGGCGGTAGCGCAGGTACGGTTCCTCCAGCGCCTCGCCGAAGCCGACCGCCAGCGCGTCCAGGTCGTAGCCGGCCAGGCCGCCGTAGGTGGGGAACCCCTCACCGAGTATCAGCAGGTTGCGAGCGGCGACGGCGAGCGAGTCGTCGTTCAGGGCGAGGAAGCCGCCGATGTTCGCCATGCCGTCCTTCTTGGCGCTCATGGTCGCGCCGTCGGCGTAGCTGAACATCTCCCGGGCGATCTCGCGCGGCGTGCGGTGGGCGTTCCCCGGCTCGCGCAGCTTGATGAAGTAGGCGTTCTCGGCGTAGCGGCAGGCGTCCAGGATGAGCGGCACCCCGAAGCTCTTGCACATGGCGCTCACCTCGCGCACGTTGGCGAGCGACACGGGCTGACCACCGCCCGAGTTGTTGGTGACCGTGAGCATGACGAACGGCACGCGCGCGCCGTCCTCCTCGAGCAGCAACCTGAGCGCCGCCACGTCCATGTTCCCCTTGAAGGGGTGGATGACGTCGGGGTGGTGCGCCTCGCTCATGGGGAGGTCGACGGCGATGGCGCCGACCGCCTCGATGTTGGCGCGGGTGGTGTCGAAGTGGGTGTTGCTGGGCACCACGTCGCGGTGCTTGAGCGCCGCCCCGCAGAGGATCCGCTCAGCGGCGCGCCCCTGGTGCGTCGGGAAGACGTGCTTGAAGCCGGTGATCCCCTTGACGGCCACCTCGAAGCGGTCGAAGGAGCGACTGCCGGCGTAGCTCTCGTCGCCGCGCATCATGGCGGCCCACTGCTCGCTCGACATGGCGCCCGTGCCGGAGTCGGTCAGCAGGTCTATCAGCACGTGATCGGCGTGGAGGTTGAAGAGGTTGTAGCCGGCCTCGGCGAGCGCAAGCTCGCGCTCGGTGCGCGTGGTGAAGCGGATGGGCTCCACCGACTTGATGCGGAACGGTTCGATGATGGTGTGGAACTGGGGGTCGACGCGGTCTTGCGGCATGGAGCCTCCAACGCCGTGGCGGCTCGGCAGCAGCCGCGGGGCGTGCGGCGCGAACGCGCCGACTTGGGATGCCAGCATGGTAACGCCGCGCCCGAGGTAAGGCGCGGCGCGCGAGGACGTTGTACCGCCGAAGCTACGCCGAGTCTCAGCCAAGCAGAGCGGCGATGCGCTCGAGCGCCTCCTCGATCGAGGCGAGGTCGGTGGCGTAGCTCATGCGGACCTGGCCGGGCGCCTCGAAGTCGGTGCCGGGCACCACCGCCACGCGGGCCTCGTCGAGCAGCCTGATGGCGGCGCGCTCCTCGTTCGGGTCGAGCGGCGACGTGTCGGTCATCACGTAGAAAGCTCCGGCCGGCTTAGGCGTCTTGAGGCCCAGGCGGTTGAGGCCGGCCACCAGCACGTCGCGCCGTTCGCGGTACGCGGCCCTGGTCATCGCCTGGAACGCGGCGGTCTTCTCCACCTCGTTGAGCGCGGCCACGGTGGCGTGTTGAGCCAGCGAGTTGGCGCCCGAGGTCGACTGCCCCTGCAGGCGCACCATGGCGGCGATCAGGGGTCTGGGGCCGGCCCCGAAGCCTATCCGCCACCCGGTCATGGCGTAGCCCTTGGAGGCGCCATGGACCACCAGGGTGCGGTGCGGCACGTAGCTGGCCGCGGTGGTGAACTGGCCGTCGTAGACGAGGTGTTCGTAGAGGTCGTCCGTGAAGAGCCACAGGTCTTGCTCCTCCGCCAGTTCGGCCAGCTGGCGGACGAGCTCGGGTGGGTAGACGGCGCCGGTCGGGTTGGACGGCGAGTTGACGAGCAGGACCTTGGTCCTGGGCGTGATGGCGCGACGTATGGCCCCCAGGTCGGGCACGAAGCCGTCCTCGGGTCGAGCGCTGACCACGACCGGCACGCCCCCCGCCAGCGTCACCTGAGCCGGGTAGCTGACCCAGTAGGGCGCCACCATGACGACCTCGTCGCCGGGCTCGAGAACCGACATGAAGGCGTTGTAGAGCGTCTGCTTGCCGCCGTTGCTGACGATCACCTGATCGGTGGCGTAGTCGATGCCGTTCTCGCGCTTGAACTTGGCGGCCACGGCCTCGCGGAGCTCGGCCGTGCCCTCGGTGGCCGTGTACTTGGTGAGCCCGAGGCGGATGCCATCGCGCGCGGCCTCCAGCACGTGCTCGGGCGGCAGGAAATCGGGCTCGCCGGCGGTCATGGAGATGACGTCGACGCCCTGCCGAGCGAGCTCCTTGGCGCGAGCGGCGAAGGCGACGGTGGACGACGCCTTGAGCGTCGCGACGCGCTGGGACAGCCCGGGCATTCTCAGCCCTCGAGTTCCGGGAAGAAGATGCCTATCTCGCGCGCGGCCGTGGCCGGCGCGTCGGAGCCGTGGGCCACGTTCTCGTCGATGGTGGTGGCGAAGTCGCCACGGATGGTGCCCTGCGCCGCGTCCTTCGGGTTGGTGGCGCCCATCATGCCGCGCCAGCCGGCGATTGCGTTCTCGCCCTCGAGCACCATGGCGACCACGGGCCCGGAGGTGATGAAAGCGACGAGGCCCCCGAAGAACGGCTTGCCGGCGTGCTCACCGTAGTGACGTTCGGCCGTCTCGCGGCTGATGACCATCTGCTTGAGGGCGACGATCTCGTACCCCTTGGCCTCGATGCGGGAGATGACGTTACCCACCAGCCGGCGCTTCACGCCGTCCGGCTTGACCATTGCGAATGTGCGTTCGGTAGCCATGACGGCTGAGGATAGCACGCACGTCTCGGGCCCCACGACCGGCGCGGGTCCCACGAGCTGCCCGCCCGGGGCCGAGCCCGTTGCCCCCGGGCAAGCCGCGTCCGGCGGTCCCTAACCTGCGCCGAGCTGGGCCAGGTGGTTGAGGTCGTGACCGGCCAGGTAGCGCACCATGACGTCCACGCTCTCGGGGCCGCGCCCCTCGTGCACGCCCTCGGCGAGCCAGTCCTGCAGGGTGAGGGTGGTGAGCCACGCGAGGTTCCACGACCTGAGCGCGCGGAAGGCCTCCAGCGCCAGCGTCGGGTCGAGGCGGGCGTAGCGCTCGGCCCACACGTCCTGATCGAAGGAAGCGAGCTCCGTGCCGGGTGCGGCCACGGTCCGCCTGAAGCGCCAGCCGAACGCCAGCTCCACGTCGGCCAGGTGGGCCACCACGTCACGCCGGCGCCACTTGCCTGGCGCGTACGGCGAATCGAGGACCTCCGGGGGCATAGCCTCGACCAGTTCGGCCAGCCGCACCGGGGTGGCCCTGAGCACCTCTATGGGATCGTCGTCACCCAGTAACGCGGCTGCGCGCCGCTGAAAGTCGGTCATAGGGCCCCACTGTAGCCGCATCCGGCGCGCTGCGCCGGTCGCCGGTTACCGGACGGCGTCGGCCGAACCGGTGCCGCTCGTCGCGAGCGCTCCGGCCGTGAAGGCGCGGTCGAACGCCTGCACCACCTCGGGGTCGAACTGGGTGCCCGAGCCACGACGGATCTCCTCGGCGGCGGCCTGAGGGCTCACCGCCTTGCGGTGAGCGTGGTCGTGGGTGAGGGCGTCGTACGCGTCGGCCACCGCCAGGATGCGCGACTCGGGCGGGATGCTCTCCCCCGCCAGGCCGCTCGGGTAACCCTCGCCGTTCCACCACTCGTGGTGGGTGAGCGCGATCAGCTCCGCCAGGCGCATCATGGGCGAGCGGCTGCCGGCCAGCAGCTCGGCGCCGGCCTTCGCGTGGCCCTTCACGATGGCGTACTCCTCGGGTGTCAGGCGACCCGCCTTGAGGAGGATGCCGTCGGGGACGGTGATCTTCCCCACGTCGTGGAGGCGTGCAGCCCTGAGGAGGAGCTCCACCCTGCCCGGCAGCATGCCGAGCTCGCGCGCCAACACGCCGCAGGTGTGCGCCACGCGCCAGGTGTGCTCGCCCGTGTCGTCGTCGCGGTACTCGGCGGCCCGCGCCAGCCGGACCAGCATCTCGAGTTGCGAGTGCTCCAGCTCCTGCGTGCGCCTGCGCACCGCCGCCTCGAGCCGCTCGTTCTGTTGCTGGAGCTCCAGCTGGTAGTGGCGCATCTCCAGGAGGTTGCGGATACGCAGCCGCGCCTCGGTGGGGTTGACCGGCTTGGTCAGGAAGTCCCGCACGCCGTTGGCGAGCGCGGTCTCCTTGAGCTCGGTGCGCGAGTCACCCGTGACCATCAACACCGGGAACGCGTCCGGGAGGTCCGGGCCCAGCTCCGCCAGCACGCCGAGGCCGTCGCGGTGCGGCATGTGCTGGTCGATCACCAGCAGGTCGGGCTCCTCTGCCTTGAAGCGCTCCGCCGCCCTGAGCGGGTCGTCGCAGACCCTCACGTCCTGGTAGCCGGCGCGCGTGAGCAGCCCGCGCATGAGGACGAGGGCCGACTCCTCGTCGTCGACCAGGAGGATACGCATGCCTGTGAGATCCACCGTGGTCTCATGATAGTGCGGCGCGGTCATGCTCACTGCTACTTTCTCCCCATCTCCCCCCGTAGGCGTAGGGCAGGTCGGGCCGCTAGGCCCCTCGCGCTCACGTTAGGCGACAGGTCCTGACCGCGCTCTTACGGGAACCCCGGCCGGGCGGGCGCCTTGACCAACAGGCGGGGCGGGGTCGGCGGCAGTCTTGCCGCTCGACCCCGCCCCGCCAGGCGGCCCTACGGTTCAGAGACCCGCGAACAGCCTTGGCCCCACGCTCAGGAGCGTGTGCCACCAACCCGGGAAGAGGCCGAGGAGCACGGTGCCGGCGACGGCCACCGCGATGGCCACCTGGGTGGCGCCGGACCTAAAGGCGGGCGGCTCGTAGGCGCTCTCGCGGAAGTACATGTACGCCACGACCCTGAAGTAGTAGACGAGCGCCACGATGCTGGTGGCGATGCCGAGGACGGCCAGCCACACGTAACCGGCGTCGATCACGGCCTGGAACACGAGCACCTTGCCGGCGAAGCCGACGAGGGGCGGGATGCCTCCCAAGCTGAGCATGAAGAGCGCCATCACGGCGGCGAGCCAGGGGCGGCTCTTGCCGAGGCCGGCGAAGCGCTCGAGGTCGTCGCCGTGATCGTTGGCGTCACTGATCAGGCTCAGGACCGCGAACGCTCCGGCGTTCATGAACGCGTAGGCGGTCAGGTAGAAGGCCGCGGCGGCGACCCCGCCGTGATCCGTGGCCAGCAGGGCCAAGCCGAGGTAGCCGGCGTGGGCGACCGACGAGTAGGCCAGCATGCGCTTGACTCCCCGCTGCATGAGGGCGCTGAAGTTCCCGACCACGAGGGTCAACGCCACCATGACCGCCAGGGCCGTGAGGAGCCAGGGCTGGAGCACCGGGAACACCGTGGCGGCCAGCCGCAGGAGCGCCGCGAAGGCGCCGATCTTGATGACGACCGTCATGAAGGTGACCACGGGGGTTGGCGCGCCCGTGTACACGTCGGGCGCCCACTGGTGGAACGGCGCCAGGGCGGCCTTGAAGCCCAGTCCGGCCAGCACGAGGGCGCCACCGAGGGTCGCGAGCAGCGTGAGGCCGCCCGCGGCCACGGCCGCCGCCACGTCGCCGTAGACGAACGAGCCGCTGGCGCCGTAGAGGAGCGCCGACCCGTAGATGAGGATGGCGGAGCCGAAGGCGCCGAGCAGGAAGTACTTCATGCCCGCCTCTTCGGACTGACGGTCGCGCGTGCGCCACGCCGACAGCGCGTACACGGGGAGCGACATGATCTCGAGGCCCAGGACGAGCGTGATCAGGTCGCCCGCGGACGCCATCACGACCGCGCCGAGCGCCGACAGCACCATGAGCGGGTAGTACTCGGGGTGCTCCATCGCGCCGCGCCCGAGCTGATCCCAACTCACGAGCACGGCGGCGGCCGTGCCCAGCAGCACGACGAGGGTCAGGGTGAGCGCCGGCACGTCGCCGAGGTAGCGCAGGCCGAAGCTGGCCGCGTCCGTCTCGCCGGAGAGTAGTTGTGCGACCGTGAACACGGCCGCGGTCACGACCCCGATGAGGGCGGTCGCGGCGGCTCCTCGGGAATCGCGGGCGAACAGGGCGACGAAGAGGCTCACGGCGGCCGTCACCAGCAGCGCGATGGCCGGAGCGAGGACGCTCCACTGGATGTCAAGCGTGCCGGGGAAGGTCACCGCACACCTCCGACGTCGCTAAGAGTGATCGGGGTCGGCGCCGTGACCGCGCGCTCCAACTGGAGCTCGGTCAACTGCGACTGCGCCTCGATGCGTTGGAGGTGCGGCGCCGGCATCAGTCCGAAGAGCAGCACGCCGACCACGACGGGCAGCAGGACGTACATCTCGAGCACCCCGAGGTCCTTGACGGGCGTCTCGGACTGCCCCTGGAAGAGGCGCTGGTAGAGGTTCACTCCGTACACGCCTGCCGCGATGACCGTGAGCGTGGCGATGGCGGCCGGCCAGGGCGCCGTCTGGAACGATCCGAGCAGCGACATGAACTCACCCGGGAAGTTGGAGAGCCCGGGCACGCCGATGTACGTGAAGATGAGAAACAGCGTGAACGAGGCGAGCGCGGGCGCCGCCTTGGCGAGGCCGCCGTAGTCCGACAGGTAGAGCGAACGGCGCCGGTGGTAGAGCATGCCGACCACCAGGAAGAGCCCGCCCGTCGACACCATCTGCGCGGCGAGGAAGTACATGGCGCCGCTCATGCCGGCCATGTGCATCCCGAACACGCCCACGCCGATGATGCCCATGTGCGACAGGGAGCCGTAGGCGAGGAAGCGCTTCAGGTGGTTGCTGCCGATGGCACCGAAGGCTCCGTAGAGGGCCGTGACGGCCGACAGCGCGAGCAGGATGGGCGCGACCCGCAGGGCGCCGGCCGGTAGCAGCGGAAGGGCCCAGGCGAAGAACCCGAAGGCCCCGACCTTGTAGAGCGAGCCGAGCACGTCGGCGGCCCCGGACGGGTGGTTCTGTTCGTTCAGGTCGACGAGCCAGGAGTGTAGCGGCCAGATGGGCAGCTTGACGGCCATCCCGATGGCGAGGCCCACGAACAGCCACGTCTGCGTGGCGACGGGCAGGTCGGGTGCGGCGACCATCAGGTCGATGACGTGGAAGGACGCCGCGCCCGAGAGCGCCTTGATGGCCAGGATGCTGACGAGCATGAAGAACGAACCGGTGACAGCGTAGACGAGGTACTTGACCGTCGCCTCGCGGCGCCGCTCGCCGCCGTAGAGGCCGAGCAGGAGCAGGCCCGGGATGAGGGTGGCCTCCCAGAAGACGTAGAAGAGGACCAGGTCCTTGGCCAGGAAGATGCCGTTGAGGCCGCCCAGCGCCACCAGTAGCAGAGCGGCGAAGCCCGCCGCGCCGGAGGCGACGCGGGTGGTGGCCACGAGCACGGCCGGGATCATCATGAGCGCGGCCGCGAACGTGAGCACTGCGCCGGCCCCGTTGCCGTCCAGCGAGAAGCCCACGCCGATGCCGGGCAACCAGCTGACGTCGAGCGGGCGCGTGCCCGGCAAGAACAGCGCGAGCACCAGCGTGGCCACGGCGCCGGCCACGGCCAGCACCCGCGCCAACGGGAGGACGCCGCGAGCGAGCATCACCAACGCCGCCGCCACGACCGGGACGACGATCATCGCCAGCGCGATCACTTGAACACCCCCACCAGGGCCGCCACCAGCGTGAGGCCGGCGGCTCCCAGGAACATCGCGAAGGCGTAGGCCCTGATGTGGCCCGATTGCCAGCGCCTCACCAGGCTCCCGAACAGCGGGGCGAGACCGCCGAGGGCCACCAGCCCGCGGTCGACGACCTCCTTGTCGAGGAGGGTCACCGCCTCGGCGGCGCCGCTACCGGTGTCGGTGAAGAGCGTCTTGTACAGGGGGTCGAACCCGAACGCCCCGCGCGAGGCGCCGGCAAGGACCGTGCCGGCGGTGCGCTTGGCGAGAGCACCCTTCGCCACGACGTACACCCAGTACCCGAGACCGAGCCCGATCAGGGCCACCAGGGCGGAACCAAGGACGAGCAGCCACTCCGTGGCGAGGCTGGGGTGCGAGAACTCACCGGCGGCCGTGGCGTTCCCCAGCCACGCCGCGATGCGGTTGTTGGTCAGGAAAGCCGGCAGACCCACGTAACCGATCAGCACGCTCCCGATCGCGAGGACGACGAGCGGCGCCGTCATGACGGTGGGCGACTCGTGCACCCGCTCGGCCACGCCCCGCTCGAGCCGCTCCTCGCCCGCGAAGACGAGGTAGTACCAGCGGAACATGTAGAAGGCGGTGATGCCGGCCGTGATCATGAGCAGCCAGAAGAGCACCCCGCCGCCGACGTCGGCCAGTGCTCCGCTCGTGAACACGGCGGCCACGATGGCGTCCTTGCTGAAGAAGCCCGACAGGAACGGCACGCCGGCGATGGCCAAGGTGGCGATCAGCGCGGTGGTGCCGGTCACCTTCATGCGCTTGCCGAGGCCACCCATCTTGCGGACGTCCTGCTCGCCTCCGAGCGCGTGGATGACGGAGCCGGCCCCGAGGAAGAGCAGCGCCTTGAAGAACGCGTGCGTCAGCACGTGGAAGATGCCCGCCCAGTAGGCGCCCGCTCCCACGGCAGCGATCATGAAGCCGACCTGCGAGATGGTCGAGTAGGCGAGGATCCGCTTGATGTCGGTCTGGCCAACAGCCGCGATGGCGGCGACGAGCGCCGTCAGCACGCCGATCCAGGCGACGGTGGCGAGAGCGCCGGGCGCCATGGCGTAGACGCCGCTCGTCCTGGCGATCAGGTAGACGCCCGCCGTGACCATCGTGGCGGCGTGGATGAGCGCCGAGACCGGCGTGGGGCCGGCCATGGCGTCGGGCAGCCATACCTGCAGGGGCAGCTGCGCGGACTTGCCGGTGGCGGCCAGGAGGTAGAGGAGCCCTATGCCGGTGAGGGCCGCGGAGCCGTAGAGCATGGTGGGCGCCAGGGCGTTCACGCTCGCGATGTCGAGGGTGCCGAACACCTTGAAGGTGAGGAACATGGCCACGAGGAACCCGAAGTCGCCCACGCGGTTGACGATGAACGCCTTGCGCCCGGCGCTCGCGTTGGCGAGGTCCTTGTACCAGAAGCCGATGAGGAGCATGGAGCAGACGCCCACGCCCTCCCAGCCGACGAACATGAGCACGAACGAGTCGGCCATCACCAGCACGAGCATGGAGGCCACGAACAGGTTGAGCTGCGCGAAGAAGCGCGAGTAGCCGTCGTCGCCGTGCATGTAGCCGATGGCGTACACGTGGATGAGGAAGCCTACGCCCGTGATGATCATCATCATCAGGACGCTCAGCTGGTCGAGGTGGAAACCGAGCCCGACGGTGAAGTCGCCAGCCCGCAGGAACTCGCCGAACCCGACCCGCACGGCGTCGCCGGTGCCGGCCACGCCGAGGAAGGCCAGGAACGAGAGGACGAACCCGACGCCCACGGCCACGCTGCCGATGATGCCCGGTAGGGGCTCCTTGAGGCTCTTGCCGAAGAAGGCGTTGATGAGGGAGCCGACGAGGGCGATGAGGGGCGCCAGCGACGCCCAAGCCACGATGCCGGTCATGCGCGCACCTCCGAGAGCTCGTCCACGTTGGTGCTGACGCGGTTGCGG
>CAYNNL010000068.1:0-10929 GCA_964398765.1 uncultured bacterium
TCTCCTGGCGCATGGTCACGCTGCTGTTGCCCACGCGCTCCACCCACGTCTCGACCGCCACTCTCTGGCCGAGGCGCACCTGGCGGCGGTAGTCGAGGGCCAGGCGAGCGAGTATGAACCCGCCGGGCGGCAAGCCGAGCGAGCGCACGAACTCGACGCGCCCCAGCTCGGCGTAGGTGGCGTAGGTGGCGTTGTTGATGTGGCCGAGCGCGTCGGTGTCGCCGAAGCGCACCTGGATCTCGAGTCGCGTCCGACGGCTCACGGCGCCGCCTGGCAGTGCGGGCACACGGTGGTGCCGCGCTGCCCCACGATGAGCCGCTCGAGCGTGTGGCCGCAGCGCGGGCAGGACCGCCCCGCGTGGCCGTAGACCTCGAGCTGCTCCGCGTACTCGCCCGTCCCGCCCTTGAGGGTCCGGTAGTCGGCAAGGGTCGTGCCCTGCGCCGAGACGGCCGCCGTCAACACCTCGCGCAGGGCGCCGTGCAGGCGCTTGGCCTGCGCGCGCGTGAGCGCGGCCGCGGGCGTGAGCGGGTGGACCCGGGCGCGCCAGAGCGCCTCGTCGGCGTAGATGTTGCCCACCCCCGCGACGGGCCGCTGGCTGAGGAGGTAGGTCTTCACGGCCATGTGGGAGCGCGCCAGCGCGGCCGCGAACGCCGCCACCGTGAAACCGGGATCCAGCGGCTCGGGCCCGAGCGCGGCCAGGGTGGGGAGCTGCGAGTAGTCGCCGGCGTCCACCACCAGGAAGCGGCCGAAGCGCCGCGGGTCGACGAAGTAGAGGGTGGCGGGCGCCGTCCCGCTGAGCGCCACGCGCACGCGCAGGTGGTTGGCGCCCGCGCCTCGCGGGGCCTCCTGCGCCAGCACCCCCGTCATGCCCAGGTGCGCCACCAGCTCGAGCCCCCCCGAGAGGGGCATGAGGAGGAACTTGCCGCGGCGGCCCACCGCCTCGATGCGGCGCCCGAGGGCCCGGTCGAGCCCCACGTACTTGGGCCCGTGGGGTGCCAACAGGTCGACACCCAGCACCTCGCGCCCGGGCAGCCACGCGGCCAGCTCGCGCCGGACGGTCTCGACCTCAGGCAGCTCTGGGATAGGTGATCCTCCCCTCGTACAGGGCCCTGCCGACGATGGCGCCCTGGAGGCCCAAGCGCTCGTAGGTGTCGAGGTCGGCGTCGGCGGCCACGCCGCCGCCCGCCACGAGGCTCCCGGCGAAGGCGTCGCGCATGCGGGCCACCGGCTCGACGTCGACGCCCAGCATGGTGCCGTCGCGCGACACGTCGGTGTAGATGAGCTGCGTCACGCCCTGCCCGGCCACGCGCCGCGCCAGGTCGAGCGCGTCCACGGCCGTGGTCTCGGCCCAACCGCGCACGGCCACGAGGCCGCCGCGCGCGTCTATCGTCACGCACACCCGCTCCGGCCCGAACTCGGCCACGAGCGCGTCGACCACCTCGGGCTGAGTGACTGCGACCGTGCCGAGCACCACCCTGTCGACGATCTCGAGCCAGCGCCGCGCGCTCGCCACGCTGCGCACCCCGCCGCCCAGCTCGACCTTGGCGCGCACGCCGCCCGCCAGTGCCTTGACCGTCTCGGTGTTGTCGCCGCGGCCCAGGCTGGCGTCTAGGTCGACCACGTGCAGCCACTCGGCGCCGAGGCCGTCCCACTTGCGGGCCGCCTCCAGCGGGTCGGGGAAGTAGACGGTCTCGCGCTCGGGGTCGCCCTCGAAGAGGCGCACCGCCCGGCCCTGTTGGATGTCGACTGCTGGGATGACGAGGAACATGTCGTGCAGAGCATAGCCGACGCCCAGGGTCAGGCCGCCGATGGCAGGGTCACCGTCAGGGCCACGCCCTCGCCGGCCACGCCCGTGCTCGCGGCCGAGACGGCGCCCCCATGCAGCGAGACGATGGCCTTCACGATGGCCAGCCCGAGGCCGCTCCCATCGCGCGAGTCGACCCGCGCGCCCTGCACGAAGCGCTCGAAGACGCTCTCGAGCTCACCCTCCGGCATGCCGGGCCCCTGGTCCCTCACCGTCAGCCTGGCCTCGCCGCCACTCGCGGCCACCGTCACGCTCAGAACGCCGCCCTCTGGGCTCGCGGCGAGACCGTTGTCGAGCAGGTTCATCAGGACCTGCTGCAGCCTCACCACGTCGCCGCGGACCGGCGCCGGCCCCGCCTCCACCACTAGGCGCACGCCCTTGCCGGCGGCGAGCGGGGCGAACATGGCCACGGCGTCGCCCACCAGCTCGGCTAGGTCGATGGGCTCGAGCTGCAGGTCGAGGTGGTGGCTCTCGGCCAGCGACAGGGTCCTCAGGTCCTGCACCAGCCGCGTGAGCAGCGCCACGTTGCCGCGCAGCACGGCGAACTCCTCCTCCGACGGGGGCACGATGCCGTCGCTCATCGCCTCGAGCCGCAGCTGCAGGGCGGCGATGGGGTTGCGGAGCTCGTGGGCCGTGTCGGCCAGCATCGCCTGCCGGCCGGCCTCGTAGCGCTCGAGCGCGTCGGCCATGGCGTTGAAGTCGCGCGCCAGCTGGCCCACCTCCTCGGTCCACCTGCCGGCCGGCGCCGGCACCCGCACGGACCTGTCGCCCGCGGCGAGCCGGTTAACCGTGCGCGACACGACGCCGAGTGGCCCGACCAGGTTGCGGGCCAACAGCACCGCCAGGAGCACGGCGATGGCGACAGCCAGGGCCAACCCGATGACGATCGCCTGGTCCTGCGCCCGCCGCTGCTCGGCGAAGAGGTCGAAGAGCCGGCGGCTCTCCGCCTCGAAGAAGCCCGGGCCCGCCTCAGCCTCCTCGCCTGTCTGCTCGCGCTGCTCGCGCGGCCGGGGCGGCGGGTGCATCTCGCGCTGCAACCGGTCCTGGAAGTCGGGTGGCAACGCAGCCAGCGTGCGCCACTGCGCGACGCGCTGGGCGAGCGGCACGACCGAGATGGCCAGCGCCACCACGAGGAGCATGGCGGCGACTATGCGCCAGACGAGGCGGTTCACGCCGCGCCGTCCTCCAGGCTGAAGCCGGCGCCGCGCACGGTCCTGATCGGTTCGCCCGCGCCGGCCTCCCGCAGCTTGCGGCGCAGGTGCGTGATGTGGATGTCGACGGCGCGCTCGAGCGCCTCGCTCTCCGGCATGGCGTGCTCGATGAGCTCCGTGCGCGAGGCGACCCGGCCGGGCGTGGTGATCAGGTGCAGGAGGATCCGGTACTCCGTCGGCGTGACGGCGACCTCCTCGCCGTCCACGCTCACGCGGTGCGAGAACGTGTCGACCTCCACCGTCCCGACCCGGAAGATGGTGCGCCCGTCGCTCGGATAGGCCCTGCGGGCGAGTGCCGCCACGCGGGTGAGGAGCCGCTTGGCACCCACCGGCTTCACGAGGTAGTCGTCGCCGCCCAGGCGCAGGCCGGCGATCTCGTCGGCCTCCTCGGCGCGCGCCGTGAGTATCAGGACGGGCGTCGCGCCCTTCTCCCTGATGCGCTTCAGGACCTCCAGCCCGTCCAGGCGCGGCAGGCCCAGGTCCAGCACGACGAGGTCGGGTCGCCACGCCGTGTAGAGCTCGAGGGCCCGCAGACCGTCGGCCGCGCGCTCCGTGCTGCAGCCGGCCTGGCGGAGGTACAGCTCGACGATGGTCGCCAGGCTCTGCTCGTCCTCCACCACCAGCACGCGCTTACCGGACAGCTCCCAGAGGTGATCCAACCCGACTTCCGTCACTGGCAGCAGCATAGCCGCGCTTCGTTTCGGTTCCTTGTGGGAGCCGGCGGGCCGCGGCGCCGCCACGCTCCGGCGGCACGCCCCGCCAGCGCGCTCCGAGGTCGCACCCCCGCGGCGCGCGAGGACCCGTCAGGCCCCGCCCCGCGCCACCCTGTAGCGCTGGAAACGGAACCCAAACGGCGCCCCCCTAACCTGAGGGCGTGAGAGAGCCGACCGACGACCTGGCGCCCCTGGCAGCCGCCTTCCCCGCGGTCGGGCTCGAGGGGTCCCGCCACGCGAGCCTCATGAGCCGCCTCGACAGCAAGTTCGTGCTGCGGAGGGACGAGCTCGCGAGCGTGCTCGACCAGGTGAGCGGCTCCTACCGCGTGCTCGAGATAGACGGCCGCCGCTGGCAGGAGTACCTCACGCGCTACTTCGACACGCCGGGCTTCGGGCTCCTGCGCGACCATCACCGCGGCAAGACGCCGCGCGTCAAGGTGCGCAGCCGCACCTACCTGAACAGTGGCGTCGCCTACCTGGAGGTCAAGAACCGCTTCAACGACGGGCACACCGTGAAGCGCCGTTCACCGACCGACCACCCGACGAGCGCGCCCGGGGCGCGCGACCTCTCGGAGCTGCTCGCGGTCCCGGTCGGGGAGGGACTCACCCTGGAGGGCAAGCTGACCAACTCGTACCAGCGCCTGACCCTCGTGCACCTCACCCGGCCGGAGCGCGTCACGATCGACACGCAGCTGGCGTTCGAGGACGACGCCCGGCACCTCGCGCTCGCCGACACGGCCGTCATAGAGGTCAAGCAGGCGCGCCTCGACAGGCGCTCCGAGATCCTGCTGGCCCTGCGCGCGGCGCGGGTGAGGGAACAGAGCTTCAGCAAGTACTACGTCGGCGCCTGCCTGCTGGAACCGACGCTACCGAGGAACCGTCTGCAGCCCACGCTCCGTGCCACCACCCCACGCCTCGAGGAGGGCGTCCCTTGTCCCCAGAGCTGATCAACCTCACCTTGGGCGCCCTGCTCAACTTGGGCTTCGCGCTCGTCATCACCCGCGGCATCTACCATCCCGCCCGCGAGAACCGCGAGTACGTCTTCGCGTTCCTGGGCTCCAACGTCGTCGTCTACTTCGTGATGAGCCTCCTCACGCGCCTCGAGATCGGCATAGGCGTGGGCTTCGGGCTCTTCGCGTTGTTCTCCATCCTCCGCTACCGCACCGACGAGCTTCCCATCCGCGAGATGACCTACCTGTTCGTGTTGATGGCGCTTCCGGTCCTCAACTCGGTCCTCACCATGCAGGGCGCGTACTTCCAGCTCGTCCTGTCGAACGTCTTCCTCATCGCGGTCCTGTTCGCGCTCGAGCGGGAGTGGGGTTTCAGCTTCCCCGAGGTGCAGACCGTCCGTTACGACAACGCCGCCCTGTGCGCGCCGGAGCGCCGACCCGAGCTGCTCGCCGACCTGCGCGAGCGCACAGGCCTCCCCGTCGAGCGGGTCGTGGTCAGGCAGGTCGACCTCCTGCACGACTCCGCCAGCCTGCAGGTCTTCTACCGCACGCCCGGCGCCGCTGGGGCAAGAAGGAGCTGATCATCATCAAGAAGGTAGTCTCGCTACTGCTGGCACTAAGCCTGGCGCTCGCGCTCGCGGTCGCCGGCGCCCAGAACCAGGGCCCGCCCGGCGGCCAGGGCACGCCGCCCGGCGGCGGCTTCGGGGGTCCCGGTGGGTTCGGCGGCCCCGGCGGCGGACAGGGGCAGTTCCAGGGCCGCGGCCCCGGCGGCTTCGGCGGGCCCGGGAACGACGAGACGATAGAGCTCGTGGACAAGTTCGACCTAGACGGCGACGGCCTGCTGGACGCCACGGAACGCGCCGCCGCCCTCGCCTCCATCGGCCGCACCGTCAGGCAGACCGTGGCGGGCCAACCCGGCCCCTCGCTGACGCCCGACGACGTGACCGTCTACCCAGAGAGCGACGCCCTCTACGATCCCACCACCATCCGCACCATCTTCCTGACCATGCCCGAGGACGACTGGGAGGCAGAGCTAGAGGCGTTCTACAACACCGACGTCTACCTGACCGGGACGGTGGAGGTGGACGGCGCGACCTACGAGGACGTGGGCGTCCGGTTCCGCGGCAACTCCTCCTACAGCATGGTCTCCGCCGGAGTGAGGCGGCCACTGCGGCTGAAGCTCGACCTGGTCAACGACTCGCAGCGCCTCCTCGGCTACAAGACCCTCAACCTCATCAACGGCGCCAACGACCCGAGCTCGCTGCGCACGGTCGTCTACTCCATGATCGGCCGGGACTACATCGCCCTGCCGCAGGTCGGTCTCGTGCGCCTCGTGGTCAACGGCGAGAGCTGGGGCATCTACCAGAACCAGCAGCACTACAACAAGGACTACCTCAACGACTTCTTCGGCGAGTCGGGCGGCGTGCGCTGGAAGGTGTCGGGCAGCCCCAACGGCCGCGGCGGCATGAACTACCTCGGCGACGACATCGACACCTACCGGAGCATCTATGAGATAGACAACAAGGACACCGAGGCGAGCTGGAACGCCCTGATCGACCTCTTCAGGGTGCTCGACCAGACGCCCACCGATCAGCTGGTCGCCGCCCTCGAGCCGATCCTCGACTTAGACGGCGCGCTCCGCTTCTTCGCGCTCGAGGTAGCGCTCTCCAACTCCGACGGCTTCTACACCCGCGCCAGCGACTACTACATCTACTTAGACGAGGGCGGCAAGTTCCACGTCATGCCCCACGACTTCAACGAGGCGCTCGGGGTCGGTGGCGGTGGCGGCCGGCAGGGCGCGAGCGGCGGTGGCGCCACGCTCGACCCACTGGTGAACGTGGACGACGCCTCCAAGCCGCTGCGGGCCCGGCTGCTGGCCGTGCCGGAGCTGCGGGAGCGCTACCTGGCCTACGTGAGAGACATCGCGGAGCGGTGGCTCACCTGGGACGTGCTCGGCCCCGTCGTCACCGAGCTGCACGACGCGATCGACACCGACTTCGCCGCCGACACGCGCGCGCTGTTCCCCTACCAGCGCTTCGCTAGCTCGGTGAGCGATCTACGTACCTTCGTGGAGGCGCGGCGGGAGTACCTCCTGAGCGTCATCCCGGCGAGCGACTACGAGGTGGTGCCGCGCGAGGGACCGGCGGCGGGGCACTGAGGCGCCCGGCTCACGCGGGCTCTTCGGCCGCTAGGCGCGCTCCGCCCTAACTTGACAGGGGGCCCACCGGGCCTATACTTTCAAGGGATGCAGTCTAGCGGCCACGCGACTCTCAACCTGTCCTCTCTCCTGGTGCACACCGTGGGCGGCACGCCCGAGGTGAGCGGCCGGGGGCTGTTGGAGCCCGCCTCGGAGCTGCTGGAGGCCGACGGCATCAGGTTGAAGGGCCCCATCGAGTGGCGCCTGACGGTCATGAACGCGGGTGGCGACGACGACTTCGTGCTGGAGGGCGCCGCCGAGGCCACCGCCGTGCTGGAGTGCCGCCGCTGCCTCACCGACGTGGAAACCAAGGTGCGGACCACGTTCGTCTACCCCATGGCGTACCGCCCGTCGGACCTGCCGCTGCTCCTCGACGAGGACGGCGAGGAGGGCGACGACGAGCTGCTGATCTTCGGCGCTCCCGAGGTAGACTTCAGCGCGTTCCTGACGGAGCTCGTGGCCATCGAACTGCCGATCACGGTGGTCTGCCGGCCCGACTGCCTCGGCCTGAACGAGGACGGCGTGAACCTCAACGAGCACCCGGAGCTGGCGCCGAAGCGCGAGCAGCCTGTCGCCGAAGGGCGCACGTCGCCGTTCGCGGCCCTCAAGGACGTAGACATCTCGGCGTAGGCGCTGCCCGGCAGCCCCCGCCACTTCCGAACAGCACTCGCACCCCGCGAGAGTCACGAAGGAGTTAACACGGTATGGCCAAGCACCCAGTTCCCAAGAAGCGCACCTCGCGCTCGAGCCGCGATTCGCGTCGGGCCCACCACGCCCTGAGCGAGCCCACGCTCGTGGCTTGCCCCCAGTGCAAGGCCATGAAGCCGCCGCACGTCGTCTGCCCCGAGTGCGGCAGCTACAACGGCCGCCAGGTGATCGCAGAGGCTTGACGCGCGTGAGGCGCAGCCCGCGGCAGCCGGCGGTCGCCGCCAGCGACCGCGGATCAAGGTCGCTCAACCCAAGGTTGCCCAACCAGGACGGCTTCGGCCGTCCTTTCTCCTACCGGCCGTCGCCCGCTCGGTGTCAGGCCGCCAGCCAGGCAGGTGCCGCGTGAGCCAAGGGAACACCAGGGCTGGGGTCACCGCGCTGGGCGCTTACGCGCCCGCCAGGATCCTCAGCAACGAAGACCTCGAGAAGATGATGGACACGTCGGACGAGTGGATCACCACCCGCACCGGCATCAAGCGGCGGCACATCGCGGCCGACGACGAGTTCACCTCCGACCTGGCCTTCCGGGCCGTCGAGGACCTGCTGGCCCGCCACGGCGACGACGCGCTGGCGGGCGTCGACATGGTCATCGTGGCCACGAACACCCCCGACGCGCTCTTCCCGGCCACCGCGGCGCTCGTGCAGGAGCGGTTCAAGCTGAACGCGGGCGCCTTCGACCTCCTCGCGGCCTGCCCAGGCTGGCTCTACGCCGTCGGCCTCGGCAAGAGCCTCGTCGAGTCGGGTCAGTGCCGGCGCGTGCTGGCGATCGGCGCGGAGGCCCTCACCAAGATCGTGGACTGGAACGACCGCTCCACCGCGGTGCTGTTCGGCGACGGGGCCGGTGCGGCCGTCATCTCGGCGGTGCCCGAGCCGTACGGCATCAAGGGCGTGGTCCTGGGCGCGGACGGCTCCGGCGCCGACCAGCTTCACAAGCGCTCCGTGGGGCGCTGCCTACCTAGCGGCGCGCCGCTATCGGAGACCCTCTACATGAACGGCCGCGAGGTCTACAAGTTCGCGGTGCGCGTCATGAACACCGCCACCATCGAGAGCATCCGCAAGGCCGGACTGACCCCCGACGACATCTCGCTCTTCGTGCCGCACCAGGCGAACCTGCGCATCATCGAGGCGGCGCGCGAGCGCCTCGCCCTCCCGCGCGAACGCGTGGTGGTGACCGTCGACGAGTACGGCAACAACTCCACGGCCAGCATCCCTCTGGCGCTGCGCGCCGCGCTCGACGCCGGCCGCGTCGCCGCGGGCGACAACCTGCTCCTCGTGTCGTTCGGCGCGGGCCTGACGTGGGCGGCGTCCGTGCTCACCTGGGGGCCGTGATGATCGCGGCGCTCTTCCCCGGTCAGGGGTCGCAGGCGGTGGGCATGGCGCGCGAGCTTAACGAGGCGTCGGCCGCCGCGCGGCGCGTGCTCACCGAAGCGGAGGCTGCCCTGCCCGGGCTGCTCGAGCTCATGTGGGAGGGCCCGGCCGACGAGCTGCAGCTCACCGCCAACCAGCAGCCGGCCCTCGTGGCCGCCGGCGCGGCCGCCTACGCCGCCTACCTCGAGGCGGGGGGCGAGCCCGCCAGCCTGGCCGCCGGCCACAGCCTCGGCGAGTACACGGCCCTGGTGGCCGCCGGCAGCCTGAACGTGGGCGAGGCGGTGAGGCTGGTGCGCAAGCGCGGGCAGTACATGCAAGACGCCGTGCCCACCGGCGAGGGCGCCATGGCGGCGGTGCTGAAGCTCGACGAGGACGTGATCCGCGAGGAGATCGCGGCGCTGGCCGCTGACCCCCAGGCCGAGGTGGTGGCCGTGGCCAACCTGAACGCGCCCGGCCAGACGGTGGTGTCGGGCACGGCGCGCGGCGTGGCGCGCGTGGCCGAGGCGCTCAAGGCCAAGGGCGGGCGCGTGATACCGCTCAAGGTGTCCGCGCCCTTCCATTCGCCCCTCATGCGCCCCGCGGCCGAGCGGCTGGCGGCCGACCTGGCCGACGTGGAGTTCGGCGAGCCGCGGCTCAAGGTGGTGTGCAACGTGACCGCCGCGGAGCTGCCGGGCGCCACCGCGGCCGCCGGGCTCCTCGTGGAGCAGGTCACAGCGCCCGTGCGCTGGGTGGAGTGCGTGCGGGAGCTCGGGACCCTCGGGGCCACGCGCTTCATCGAGTTCGGCTCCGGCAAGGTCCTCACCGGCCTGCTGGAGCGCATCCTGCCGGGGGCCGACGGGCGGGCCGTGACCGACCCGGAGTCGCTGGCGGCCGCGTTGGCGGCGGGCGGGGAGGGCAAGGCGTGAGCGAGGGACCTACGCGGGTGGCGCTCGTCACCGGCTCGAGCCGCGGCCTGGGCCGCGCCGTCGCCGAACGGCTGGCGCGCGCGGGCCACACGGTGGCCGTGCATTACGTCAGCTCGGCGGGTCCGGCCGAGGAGGTCGTGAGGACCATCGAGGCAGCGGGCGGCACGGCGCGGGCGTTCGGCGCCGACGTGGCCGACCCGGCCCAGTGCGCGGGGCTGATCAAGGCCGTCACGGACACGTTCGGTAGCCTCGACGTGCTGGTGAACAACGCCGGCATCACCAAGGACTCGCTGGCGCTGCGCATGAGGGACGAGGACTGGCAGCGCGTGCTAGACACCAACCTCTCGGCCGCCTTCTACCTGGCGAGGGGAGCCCTGCGCGGCATGATGCGCGCCGGCTTCGGGCGGGTCGTGAACGTGTCGTCGGTGGTGGCACTGCGCGGCAACCCCGGCCAGGCCAACTACGTGGCCGCCAAGGCCGGCCTGATCGGCCTCACGAAGGCGCTGGCGCGCGAGTACGCCACCAAGGGCGTGACCGTCAACGCCGTCGCCCCGGGCTTCATCGAGTCCGACATGACGGCGGCCCTCACGCCCGATGTGCGCGACGCCTACCTGAAGGAGATCCCCGCTGGGCGCTTCGGCACGCCCGACGACGTCGCGGCCGCCGTGGCCTTCCTGGCCTCGGCCGAGGCCGGCTACGTGAACGGGCAGACGCTGGTGGTTGACGGTGGGATGGTCATGCACTAGCATCGCCAAGGCTCCTCGCCCGTTCGCGAGGCGAGGGCCGCTGTAACGCGCCGCGCGGTGGGCTTGCAGCGCCGCCGTCTGGCGGCAACTACCACTGGCGGGCACGGGAAGAACCCGTGCTAGACTCGCGCAAGACGAAACACAACGTGGGAGGGGGTTGAGGCCGCCTCCGAGGAGGGAACACCGTGGACGAGCACGAGATTCTGGAGAAGATCAAGGACGTCGTCGCAGACAAGCTCGACGCCGACCCGGCCGACGTGACCGAGGAGTCGCGCTTCATGGACGACCTCGGCGCCGACTCGCTCGACGTCGTCGAGCTGATCATGG
>CAYNNL010000069.1:0-10594 GCA_964398765.1 uncultured bacterium
CGTCGAGGAGGTCGTGCGACTCGCCGGGCGCGACCGCCACGAAGTCGGCGTTGCCACCTGTCGGGTCCCAGCTGGAGCTGCGGGAACGCAGACCCTGGCGCGGGTGGATGAGGTTCTCGAGCATAGTCTTCCTCCGGTCTTCCTCGCCGGCGCAACGGGGCGACCGGGGGCGGTGTTGGCCGGTCGGCGCTAGGCGCCGGCCGGAGGGGGCGTCAGTCCAGCCCGAGCGGATCTTCGATCCACGGGAACTTGTTCGTGTCGGCGTTGACGAGCGGGATGTCGGTCATGCGGGGTGCCAGCGCCCCGGGTCCGCCCAAGTAGATGACCTCGCTCGCGATCGGAGCGAAGCCGGCGTAGAAGTGCTGGGTAGACTTCACCACCAATAACCGCTTGGCGCCGGCGTCGACGCCTAGGTTGGTGAAGACGTCGGGGCTGAACACCTGACCTCGTTTGTCGTTGACGATCACGTCGACGCCGCCTAGGCGGAGCGCGACGGCGCCACCACACGCCATCTCGAGGCGCTCGCCCACCTGCGGCCAGTCCTGCACCAGGGCGGGGCTCAGGCCCAGCACGGTGGCGTCGGCCACGACGGGGTGGCCGGAGGCGGCGCCGGGCGCCTGCTTGCCGCCGAGCCGTACACGGACCGTGGCGCCCACCCCCGCTCCGGTAGCGAGCCGCACCGTTTCGGGGTCGTAGATCATGGCCAGCGCGGCGCCTGTCACGCCGCGTTCCAGCAACTCCGCGAGCACGAAGGTGGCGTCGCCGGGCGCCCCGCCGCCAGGGTTGTCGGCCTGGTCGGCGATCACGACGGGCCCGCGCTCGGCGCTTAGGGCACGGTCCAGGGCCTCGTTGAGCCCCAGGGGCTTGAACGGCGCCTCGCGCCGGATGGCGTAGAAGCGCTCTCCCCACTCCCGGGCCAGCCGCGCCGCGCCGGCGGGATCGTCGTTCGTGACGGCCAGCATCTTAGTGCCCTGTTCCGGCACGTCGCCCCAAGGGAAGCCGTGGCCGAGCGACAGCGAGAGCGCTTCGCTGCGTGCTTCCGCCGCCAGCATGCCGTCCACGAAGCCGCGTAGCGGCTGCGCTTCGGTGGGGTAGAGCCCGATGGCGCGGCAGTCGAAGAGGGCCATGGTGGGCCGTATGCGGCCAGAGGCGGTGGCGACCGTGAGCTCGAACAGATCGATAGCGCGGGCGCCCATGTCGGTGTGGGGGTACTCCTTGTAGGCCACCACTACGTCGGCCACGTCTATCAGCGCCTGCGAGAGGTGGCAGTGCAGGTCGAGGCTCACACCGATGGGGACGGTTGGCCCCACCACCTCCCTCACCCGCCGCACCAGGTCGACCTCGCAGTTCACGTATCCCTCTGCCACCATCGCGCCGTGCAGGGGCAGGATGACCAGGTCCACGGGGAGTGCGGCTCCCAGCCGCTCGAGGATCTCGTCACGCAGCGCCTCGTAGGCGTCGCGCGTCGTCAGGCCCGCGGGCTGCGCGGCCGCTTGGAGACCGAAGCGGAACTCCCAGCCGCGCTCGAGGGTGAGGCGGCGGGTCTCCTCCAGACCGGGCTCCTCCGCGAACCCAGAGGCGGCCGCCTGGGCGGGGCGCACCACCGTGAAGTCGGCCAAGGTCGTCGGGAAGGGTGAGAAGGTGTTCGTCTCGGTGTTGATGGCGGCCGCGTACACACGCACGTTGCGGGCCGCTGGAGGCCAGCTCACTCCTGGCGCTCCAGCACGCGGTAACCGAAGGTGGCGGCGGCGAAGCCCACCGGGGTCGGCTCGATGAATTCGACGAG
This sequence comes from uncultured bacterium, assembly GCA_964398765.1. Taxonomy (GTDB): domain Bacteria; phylum Deinococcota; class Deinococci; order Deinococcales; family Trueperaceae; genus JAAYYF01. The sequence continues at coordinate 1,787 of CAYNNL010000069.1, forward strand.
AGCGTCCTGCCCGTTGGCGTCGAGAAGGAGGGCGGCGTCGCTGACGGCGCGGGTGGGCAGCTCGTCCTTGTTGACTTGCACGAACGGGCTACCGTCTGCATGGCGCCCCACGGTTACCTTCGTGCCCTCGGCGCTCCTGTAGACGCCCACGAACCGCTCCAACTGCTCGTCCGTGAGCTCAGGCGTGGGCGGGAAGGTCACCCTCCTGGCGTCTAGCGGTGCGCCGAGCGCGAGGTTGACGCCGCCCAGGGCGAGCTCGGCGACCGGGCCGCCCGTGATGTTGGAGAGGATCACGCTCGTGATCCGCTCGCTGGGGACCGCGCTGAACCAGGCCCCCACCCCCTTGATGTTCCCGCCGTGCTCCACGAGCTTGCGGCCCCGGTAGTCGGTCTGCACCATCACGCCGTAGCCGTACCACCGTTCTGGTCCGGTGCGGGCGTGCGGGCTGGTCATCTGAGCCAGGGCTGCCGGTGAGATGACGTCGGGGCGCTCCCCGAGGTACACGGCGGCGTACCGCGTCATGTCGGTCGCCGTCGACTTGAGGAAGCCGGCGCTCGTCATGGCCGGTGCCTCCCACCAGCCGGGGGTGTGCTCCACCCGCTCGAAGCCGCCCACGTACGAGTAGAGCTCGGTGACGTCGTCGCGTTCCGCCAGCTCGGCTGCGCCGAAGAGGCTGCGCGTCATCCCCAGCGGGGTCAGGATGCGCTCGCGCACGTACGCCTCGTAGGGGCGACCTGAGACGACCTCGACGACGCGGCCCAGCATGGCGAAGCCGTCGTTCGAGTAGCTGAAGATGACGCCAGGCGGCCTCACCAACGGTGTGGCAGCCTCGGCGAGGGCCTCGACCAGCTCGTCCACCGTGTCGAGCGGGGCCCGGTAGTCCTCCGCCTTGAGGCCGATCAGCTCTCGGGCCGGGTCGGACATCACGCTGCGAGCCAGCGCCCCTGCCAGGTAGGGGAGGGGCGGGAGGCCAGAAGAGTTGGTGAGCAGGTGGTGCAGGGTGATGCGCTGGTAGTCGCGGTTGGCGGAACCGGCGAGCGCGGGGAGGTAGTCGGCCACGGCGTCCTGCACCCGGAGCGCGCCGGCGTCGGCGAGCTGCATGATGGCGAGCGCCGTGAACGACTTGGTGATGGAGCCGATGCCGAAGATGGTGTCCGGGGTCGCGGCGCGGCCGGCCTCGCGGTCGGCGAGACCCACCCCCGCCGCAAGGAGCGTCTCGCCGCCGCGGGTCACCTGCGCGGCCAGGCCAGGCAGCCTTCGCTGCTCGACGGTTGCTGCCAGGTAGGCCCGGTAAGTGTCCTTCGTGGGCGCTGCCATCAGCCGATGCGGGGGTCGAACGCTTCCCTCAGCGCCTCCCCCATGAGGCTGATGGCCAAGACGGCGAGGGTGATGGTCACGCCGGGCACGGTGGCGAGCCACCAAGCTCGGCGCATGTAGGTGCGGGCGTCGTTCAACATGGCCCCCCATTCGGCGGTGCCTGGCGCCGCGCCGAGGCCGATGAAGCTGAGGCCGGCGGCGGCGAGGATGGCGGTCGCTACTCCGAGGGAGGCGACCACGATGACGGGTTGGAAGACGTTGGGTAGGACGTGCCGTAAGAGAAGGCGCAGCGGGCGGTTCCCCAGCGCGCGGCTGGCTTCGACGAACTCGAGGTTCCGTACCTCTAAGGTACTGGAGCGCACCAGGCGCGTGAACCCGGGGATGCTGGCGAAGCCGAGAGCGATCATGACGTTGAAGATACCTGGGCCGAGCATGGTGATGAGGAGGAGCGCCAACAGTATGTCGGGGAACGCCAACATGACGTCAGTGACGCGCATGATCACGTTGTCGACCACGCCGCCGAAATAGCCGGCGATCACGCCGAGCAGTGAACCGATAGAGGCTCCGATGCCCACTACGACGATACCGACGAACAGGGAAAGCCGCCCACCGTACATCATGCGGCTCAGGATGTCGCGTCCCAGGTTGTCGGTGCCGAGCACGTGCCCGGCGCTGCCTGGCGGCAAGAGGCGCGCGCTGTCCAGTGCGCCTGGGTCGTACGGCGCGAGTTGAGGGGCGAAGACCGCCGCCGCCACCAGCGGCACGAGCACCAGCACACCGAAGAGGAAGCCCGGCTTGCGCAGGAGCCGTTTGAGGGTCGCCTTGCGCCTCGCGGCGCCCCCACCCGCAACGGCGCCGGTGCCCGTCACGTCGACCTCTTCATCAGTCGACGTACCGGATACGCGGGTTGACGACACTGTAGAGCAGGTCGACGATGAAGTTCACGATCACGTACGTGGCGGCGATGAGCAAGCTCAGGCCCTGTACGAGGGGGTAGTCCCGGCTCGACACGCCCTGCACCAGCAGGCGGCCCAGACCGGGGAGGGCGAACACCGTCTCGATCACGACGGCGCCTGCCAGGAGTGAGCCTACCTGGAGGCCGATGACGGTCAGCACCGGGATGAAGGCGTTGCGGAACGCATGCACCAGCATCACCCTGGTGGGCGCGACGCCCTTGGCGCGCGCCGTGCGCACGTAATCGGAGCGCATGACCTCCACGAGGTTAGAGCGCATGAGGCGCGCTAGTATGGCGGCTGCGCCCGTGCCGAGGGCGATCGACGGCAGGATGTAGTAACGCACGTCGCCGACGCCGGCAACCGGCAACCATCCGAGGTGGACGCTGAACACGAGGATGAGCATCAGGCCGACCCAGAAGCCGGGCATGCTCACGCTCAGGGTGGCGAGGCTCATCACCAGGAAATCGAAGAAGCTCCCGAATCGTGCGGCGGCGACGATGCCGGCGGGCAGGCCTAGGGCCAGCGCCACCAGCATCGCGCCGATCATGAGCCGCAGGGTGATGGGGAAGCGGCTCGCCGCCTCGTCCAGGACCGGGCGCTTCGTGAAGTGCGAGCTACCGAAGTCGCCTCGCAATACCCCGCCCGCGAAGTTCAGGAACTGCACGGGCAGTGGTTCGTCTAACCCCAGTTCGGCGCGCAACCTCTCGTACGTCTCTGCCGACACCGGCCGGTTGCTGACGAGCGCCCTGGCCGGATCGCCCGGCGTGAGGTGCAGCATCAGGAACACGAGCACCAGCGTGCCCGCCAAGACGGCGAACAGCGACAGGAGGCGTTGGAGGTAGAAGCGCGCCATCAGGGCTGGGGACTCCTAGGGGTGCCTTCTCCCCACCACCAAGGTCCGGTGACTCAGCGGTCCTGGACCCAAGCGTCGTGAAGCATCATGCCGCCGAGCGCGTCGAAGCGCAGGTCGTGCACGTTGTTGCGCGAGACGGTGTAGACCTCCTCGACGTACACCGGGATGATGTAGGCCTCTTCGTTGATGATGCGCTGCGCTTCGTGATACGCGAGCATGCGTTGAGAGTCGTCGACCGTCGTGCGGCCCGCTTCGAGCACCTTGTCGAGGGTCTGGTCGCTGACGGCCCCAAGGTTCAGGCCGTTGGGGTGCTGGCTGGAGTGGTAGAGGATGTAGAGGATGTCGGGGTCGTCGTACGCCCAGCCGAGCGGCGCCACCTGGAAGTCGCCTTGGATCAGCATCGGCATCTGGAGGCTGCGCTCGTAGCTCTCCAGCGTGGCATCAACGCCGATGGCCTTGAGCTGGCTCTGCAGGAGTTCGGAGGCTTGCATGACGGCCGTGTCGGTGTACGCGACGATGCGCACGCTCAGCTTCTGGCCGTCCTTCTCGCGCACGCCGCCGGCGCCCAGCTTCCAGCCGGCCTCGTCGAGCAGTGCCGCGGCCGCTTCGCGGTCGAAGTCGTAATCGGTGTCGGCGCTGGCGGGGTCGTAGCCAGGCAGGGAGGGCGGCAGGGCACTCGTGGCGGGGATGGCGCGCCCCTCGACGAGGGTATCGATGAAGAACTGCTTGTCGACGGCATGGCTGAAGGCCTGGCGCACGCGCAGATCCGACATGACCGGGTCGTTCATGTTGAACAGGAACAGACGGCCGATGCCCGAGCGCAGGCTCGAGAAGACGTAGAACTGGGTGTTCCCTTCGAACAGGAACAGGTCGCCCGCCGAGACGTCGGTCACGTCGATCTCGCCGACCTCGAGGGCCGCCACGCGCGTGCCCTGCTCAGGGATGTAGCGGAACTCGATCTCGTCGGGGTAAGCCGGGCCGCGGTTGGCGTACGGGGCGGTCGGCCAGGCGAAGTCAGGGTTGCGCTCGAGCGTGATCGAGTAGCCGGCCACCCAGTCCTTGAAGCGGTACGGGCCGACGCCCACGGGGTGCTGGCCGGGATCGACCGACTCGACGGCGCGCTTCGACAGCGGCTGGAGGTAGGCGCTGCCGAGGTTACGCAGGAAGACCGGGCTCGGCCCCTCGAGGGTGATCACGAGGGTGCTGGCGTCGGGTGTCTCGATGGAGGTGACGGCGGAGAGGAGGTCACCGGAGACGACCGACTCGGTTGCGGGGTCGAGGGCGCGCTCGAACGTGTACTTGAAATCGGCGGAGGTGAGTGGGTCGCCGTTATGGAACGTGACGCCCTGGCGAAGGTGGAAGGTGTAGGTGAGCGAGTCGGCCGAGAGCTCGTACGACTCGGCCAGGTTGGGGGTGACCGCGAGGGTCTCGGGGTCGGCGGACATCAGGGCGCCGCCGACGAGAGCGAGCACGTCGTAAGCGGCGACCTCGCCCGTCTTCTGTGCGTCGAGGGTGGAGGGGGGCGTGGAGCGCCCGATGACGAGGCGGCCGCCGACGACTTGGGCCATGGCGGTGCCGAACAGGGTCGACAGCGCCAGGACTACGGCGGTCAGGGCGGCGAGGGTGATGCGCCGGTGGGATGCGGGGTTGCGGCTCAACTGAACGTCCTCCTTACAGTGAGGGAACTGACGATGCTGCGGGCTGGTGTGCCTGCCTGTTTGCGCTCCTCCTGTGCGCCTACGGGTTGCATTGTGCAACGTTTCTTGTCAGGATTGTACTACCTATGCAAGATTCGTGGCAAGCCCGACTGGTGCGTCAGGCTGACGACCTGACGGTCGCCCAGCGCGCGGTCGCGGACCAGCTCCATAGCCGGCAACACGAGCTCGCCTACGCCAGCGCCACCCAGGTCGCTCGCGAGCTGGGAGTCTCGGCCTCGACGGTCGTCCGCTTCGCCCAGACGCTCGGCTACGAGGGCTGGCCCACGCTCCAGCGCGAACTGCGCCGCCAGTTGCGGGAGACGAAACGTCTCGTCAGCCTCACGCCGGAAGGCGCCGAGTACATCGAGCAGTTCGTGGCCGCCCAGGCGCAGAACCTCGCCTTCCTGGCGCGTCAGGCGCAGGTCATCGAACGCGCGGCCACCGTCCTGGCAGAGGCCGACGTCGTCTGGATCGGCGGCGACCGCGCCAGTGCGCAAGTGGCCGCCTACACGGCCCACTACCTCCGCATGATCAGGCCCGGGGTGCGTCTGCTCCCCGGCAGCGCCTCCGGCTACTCGGATCTCCTCCTCGACCTGAAGGGAAGCGACGCGCTGTGGTTGACCAGCATGAGCCGCTACTCCCGTGACTCTGTGACGCTGGCGCGGAGCGTCCGGACGGTGCTTCCCATCGTGCTCCTCACTAACGAGGCGCGCTCACCGCTTCTGCCGTTCGCTAACACTTGCGTGCTGTTCGCCACTGAGAGCATCTCGAGCCTGCCATCCGACGTGGCGGCGTACGCTACCGCTCATGTGCTCGTGCTCGCCGTCGCGCGTCTCGCGAAGGGTGTCCCCGAGCGACTCGAGCGCGCTGAGACGTTATGGGCCGAGCTGGAACTCTTCCAAGAGGACGGTTGAGGGATGCCCGCGCTGACGCGGGAGATAGGACGACCATGAAGATAGATCGCATCGAGCTCCGAGAAGTGGCCATGAGCCTCAAGTTCCCGTTCCGCACCTCCTTCGGGGTGGAGCAGCACCGGCGCGTGATGCTCGTGTCCGTCTTCTCGGGCGGGCTGCAAGGCATCGCCGAGTGCACCGCCGGAGAGTTCCCCGGCTACTCCTACGAGACGGTCGACACCGCGTGGCACGTGATCAGCGACTTCATAGCCCCCAAGGTGGTGGGGCGCGACATCGACACGCCCGCCGAGCTCCTTCAGGCCCTCAAGCACGTGCGCGGCCATAACATGGCCGTCGCAGCCGTAGAGATGGCTTTCTGGGACCTGCAGGCGCGGGCGCTGGGCGTCCCCCTGTGGCAGCTGCTGGGTGGGCGCCTCAGGCCCATCCCTGTCGGCATCTCGCTCGGTATCCAGGACTCGGTGCAGGACACCGTGGACCTGGCGGTCCATAACGCCGCGTTAGGTTACCGGCGGGTGAAGCTCAAGATCGAGCCGGGTTGGGACATCGACATGGTCGCCGCGGTCCGGCAGGCGCTGCCCGAGATCGACCTCAGCGTGGACGCCAACAGCGCCTACCGCCTCAACGACGCACCCCGTCTCCAGGAGCTCGACGCCTTCGGGCTCGCGTACATCGAGCAGCCCCTCGCGTACGACGACCTCGTGGACCACGCGGAGCTCCAGGGGCAGCTCAGCACAGCCATCTGCCTCGACGAGAGCGTGCACTCGCCCGAGGACGCCCGCAAGGGACTGGCCATCGGGGCGGGCCGGGTCATCAACGTGAAGACCGGCCGAGTCCGCGGGCTCCTCGCGGCTCGGTCCGTGCACGACGTGGCCAAGAGCTTCGGCGCGCCCGTCTGGTGCGGCGGCATGCTCGAGAGCGGCGTGGGCCGCGCCCATAACCTGCACGTGAGCACGCTGGACAACTTCGTCCTGCCGGGAGACACCTCGAGCGCCAGCCGTTACTGGGCGGAAGACATCGTCGAGGAGCCGCTCGAGGCCGTCGACGGCGTCCAGACGGTGCCGGCGGGGCCCGGCACCGGCGTGACGCTCAAGCGCGACCTGGTGGAGCGCATCACGCGCCGGACGCAGGTGCTCCAGCCGAGCTGACGGCAGGGCGGCCCCAGGTAGAGGGCCCGCGCGCGTACTGATGGCCGTGTGCCGCCCGCGGGCCACCCGCGTGCGCTGATGCGCAGACCCACCCGGTACGGCCCGCTCGGTCGTGCCGTGCTAGCATCCGGCCTCGACCCCAGGTCAACGCGCCCCCCTTTCGTGGCGGCGCCGCCGGGTCCCGGACGAGCGCGACGTACCCGGTAACGACAAGACGTCGCCATGGAGGTGTCTCATGGCGTGGTTCGTCCTCGTCGTCTCCGGGCTGTTCGAGGCCGTGTGGGCCACGGCCCTCGGCCGGTCGGCCGGCCTGACCCGGCCCTGGCCCACAGTGGCCTTCTTCCTGGGGCTTGCGGTCAGCATGGGCGGCCTGGCCTACGCCATGAAGACCCTGCCCACGGGCACCTCCTACGTGGTGTGGGTCGGGGTCGGCGCCAGCGTGGCGGTCGTGGTGGCCATGCTGACCGGCAACGAGCCGTTCTCATGGCTGAAGGTGGGGTTGATCACCGGGTTGGTCGGCTGCATCGTCGGGCTCCGGCTCGCTGCCTGAAGACCGGCCCGTGATACCTTCGCTGCGGGCCGTCCCGGCGGCGCCCAGGGAGGTCGAAGCGTGAAGAGCGGGAACAGCTTGACGCTAGTTGTGGTGTTCGCCCTCATCGGCGTCTACCTGCTCTGGCGCGCGGTGAACGGCGCCGGGCCCCTCTTCTACTTCCTCTCGGCCCTGGCTTTCGGCATGGCCATCGGCGCCCTGCAAGGCGTCAACCGCGGCAAGGGCGGCAGGTAGCCGCAGCGTGGCCGGCGGAGCCTCTGCCGGGACGGTGCGGGCCTTCCCGCACGCCACGAGCCGGTCGGCCACCAGGCCGGGACGGCTCGGGGTGGCGCCGCGCCTGGCGGAGCAGGACTTCGAGTTCGGCGCTTTCACGCTCCTGGTCACGGCCGACAGCGCCGCGCACCTGCTCGTCTACGGTCGCGGCGGCGCCGAGTCGTTGCGCTCGCCGCCCCTTCGCACCCCCGCCGGGCGCGCGTTCCTGGCCGCCACCGCCGGAACCTACTCCGCGAGCGGCCGCGCCGGCCACCTTCGCCCGGAGGAACGCCTGGGCGCGCGCTACCGCCACCAGTGGCTGGCCGAGGTCGAGGTCGATGGTTCGGCGGTCAGGCCGACGTTGCTGCTCCGCGGGAGCCTGCTGGAGCGGCCCGCCGACCTGACGGCCCTGGCGGCGGGTCTCGGCCCGGCATGCGCCGTCGGCTTCGAGCTGCGCCTAGTCGACGTGGACGGCGAACGGCTCGGCGTCGAGGTCGACTTGGTGGGCGATCCGGAGCGACCCGGGGGCGCCGAGCCGCCCCGCTTCACCGACCTCTTCTGGCAGCAACCTCCCGAGGCGCGCGTCTTCGGGTTCGGGACGCAGTTCACCTACCTCGACATGCGCGGCCGCGCCGTGCCGATCCTAACCGCCGAGCAGGGGGTAGGGAGGGGCGCCGAGCCCCTCACCCGCTACGCGGAGGCCCTCGGCGGCGCGGGCGGCGACTGGTGGAGCACCTACGCGCCCGTGCCGGGCTTCCTCACCACCGACCTGACCGGCATGCTGCTGACCGGCACCGAGCCGGCACGCTTCGACCTGCGGCGACCGGGGGTTGCAAGCGTGCGCGTCTACGCTCCGCGGTTGCGGGCGCTCGCGTACGCGGCGCCCACGCCGGCGGCGCTGCTCGAGCGCCACACCCGCGCCACCGGCCGCATGACGCCGCTGCCCGGTTGGGTCCACGCTGGCGCCGTCCTCGGCCTGCAGGGCGGGAGCGACAAGGTCGAGCGCGTGGTTCACGAGGTGCAGGCAGCGGGCGCCGCCGTGGCCGCCGTGTGGCTGCAGGACTGGGTAGGCAACCGCAAGGTGCCGTTCGGCACGCGCCTCTGGTGGGACTGGCAGCGCGACG
>CAYNNL010000070.1:0-10485 GCA_964398765.1 uncultured bacterium
ACACCTCGTTCGTGAAGCGCGGCCCCGGTCGCACGGGCCTCTACTTCTTCGAGGAAGGCGTGGGCACGAGACCCGCCCGGGTCGTGTACGACCGGGCCGGTTCGGAGTTCACGCAGCTCACGGCTGATGACGCCGAAGGTGCGGCCGCCAGCGGGCTGCTGGAAGGTGCCGCCGCGTTCGTGACGAGCGGCATCAGCCTCGCGCTCGGCGAGGGCGCGCGGGGGGCGGCCACCGCGCTCTGGCGCCTCGCCGGCACGGAGGGCGCACTCCGCGTCTTCGACGTCAACTACCGCTCGCGCCTCGCCGGGCCGGCGGAGGCGGCGGAGCAGGCGGCGGCGCTACTGCCGACCGCCGACCTCGTGGTCGTGGCGGAGCGCGACCTGTCGCTCCTGTTCGGCGACCTCCGGGCGGTGCGCGCTGCCGCGCCCGGTGCCACCGTCGTCGTCACGCAGGGCGCCGCAGGTGCCACGAGCGTGGCGGCGACGGGCGAGACGACCGTCCAGCCCGCGCTCCACTCTGCCGAGGAGGGCCGCCTCGGGCGCGGCGACGCCTTCCTGGCCGGTTACCTCGCCGCGGCGCTGCGCGGCTCGGGCGCTCCCGGAGCGCTCGCCATGGGCGTGGCGTGCGCCAGCCTGAAGTCGACGCTGGCGGGCGACCTGGGCGTCCTCGACCGCTCCCAGGCGGAGGCGCTGGCCGAGGTCGCCGCGACGACCCGCGGAGCCGGCGACGGGCCAGCCGGCTCCCGACCGCCTAGGAGTGCCGGGGCGCCCGACATCCAGCGCTGAGCTGAAGGAGCGGCGCCGGCAGCCGCCCGGAGGTGGGCGGGCGGAGGGCTCTCAGCGGGGCGGGCGGGCGTAGCGGGCCATGACGTCCGGGTCGGGCTCGAAACCGATCCCGGGGGCCTCGGGCACCGCGAACGCGCCGTCGGCGCCGGGGGCGCCAGGATGCGCCAGCCACGCGTCGGGCGTCACGAAGTGGTACTCGAGCTCCCTCACCCCGGGCACGGCCGCCGCCAGGTGGAGGCTCGCGAAGAACCCAGGACCGAAGTAGGGGCAGTGCGGCTCGAGCGGGGTGCCCGTCTCGGCGGCCGCCTCCGCGACGCGCAGGAACTCGGTGACCCCGCCGACCTTGGTGACGCTCGGTTGCGCGTAGTCGACGGCGCCCGCGGTCAGGGCGGTGCGGAACTGCTCGGCCGTGCACCAGTTCTCGCCGGCCGCGAGCTTCAGCCCCCGCCCACGCAGCGAGCGCAGGGTGGCGTAGTCCTCCGGCGGGAAGACGGGCTCCTCGAGCCAGGCCACGCCGAGGTCGACCAGGCGGGGCGTCAGCGCTGCGGCGTGCTCGGCGCTCCAGTTGCAGTTGACGTCCACCGCGATGGGCACCCCGCTGCCCACGGCGGCGCGGGCAGCCTCGATCTCGGGCAGGGTGATCTCGTGCAGCTTAAGGCCGGTGAAGCCGGCGGCGAGCGCGGCGAGCGCGGTGCTCACCACCAGCTCCTCGTCGCCGTAACGGACGAGGCTCGCGTAGAACGGCACGCGCCGCGGGGCGACGTCCGGGGCAAGGAGCCGGTAGAGCGGCAGGCCGGCCCGCTTGGCCGCCAGGTCCCAGAGGGCCATGTCGACCGCCGAGAGCGCGAAGAGAGTGACGCCGTAGCGTCCGAACAGGTGGAGACGGCGCTGGGTGGCGAGGTTCCAGGCGCCGATGTCGTCCACCGTGGTCCCAACGAGCACGGGAGCGATGAGGCGGTCGACGAGGGCTTTGGTGGCGTCGACGGTGAAGTAGCCGAAGCCCTCGCCCCAGCCGACGTTCCCCGCCTCGTCGGTGACGCGCACCAGGAGTATCTCGAGGCTGTTCCAGGTCGTTGGTGTGATGCCCTCGCCCTTGCCGCCGTCGTCGAAGGGGATCTCGACGATCTTCGTCTCGACGCTCCTTATCCTCATGGGCGCGCCGCCGGGGACGGTAGGGGCGCTACCGCGTAGGCGCCACCGACATGGCGAGGGCCGCGCTCGGGGCCCATGTCGGACCGGCCTAGGTATCCCGGCGCCAGGTGATCCTCGGCCCTGTCCCGGGGCGCGTAGCCGAGCTCGAAGGCGCGCCGGTTGTCGAACAGGGCGTCCGGGCACAGCGAGCTGCCGTAGACGACCTCGTGCTCGAGCCCGGGCAGGCGCAGCCCCAACGCGAACAGCGCCGAGAGGTCGCCAGCGCTGGTCCACATGCGCAGGCTGCGCTCGTCGCCCACCTGAGGGTCGGCGTTGCCGATGCGCACCACGAACATGGGCATAGCGTAGCGGCGGGCGTACATAGCGCAGGCCGCCTCGCCGAACGCCTTGCTCAGGCCGTAGAACGCATCGGGTGCGACGGCTTGGGTGCTCGGGTCGAAACCCGCGCGCTCGTAGGCGCCGAGCACGTGGTGGCTACTGGCGTAGACGAACCGGTCCACTCCGGCTTCGACGGCCGCCGCCAGCAGGTTGAGCGTGCCGCGGTAGTTGGCGTCGAGCGACCCCTCGAACGTGAGACCGAGGCCGTGCACGCACGCCAGGTGGAGCACCGCGTCGACGCCGGCTACCAGCTCGGCCACGAACGCCGGGTCGGCCAGGTCGCCGAGCACGAGTTCCTCGCCGCCGGCGGGAGGTTCGGCCGGCTGCGCCAGGTCGGTGAGGCGCAACTCGAAGTCGCGCCTGAGGTGCGGCCTGATGGCGCTGCCCACGCGCCCGCTGGCGCCGGTGATCAGGACCTTCATGTGGACTCCTCCCGCGCAGGTCGTGGCGACGAGTTGACACCCGTCGGGCCCGTCGGTATCCTCGCTCAACTCTGGTCATACCACAAGACCACAGTGCGGTCCCGGAGTACACGACGCCGGGACCCGACGAGGCGATGACCGTGGATCAGGCCGACACGACGAAGCGCAGCCCCGACCTCCAACTGGAGCCGGCCAGTCGCGTGTCGCTCGCCGCCACGGTGGCCGACCAGCTCGCGGCCCGCATCTTGGGCGAGCACCTCGCGGCGGGCGACCGGCTCCCGTCGGAGCGCGACCTCGCCACACAGCTCCGCGTCAGCCGCCTGGTGGTCAGGGAGGCGCTCCGCACGCTCACCGAACGGGGGCTCATAGAGGTGCGCCCCGGGGTCGGCGCGTTCGTGGTCCCCATGGCGAGCGGCGCAGTCACGCGGCCACTTGCCCTCTACCTGAGGCGCAACAACGTCGCGCTCCCCCACCTGTTCCAGCTCCGGCACGCGCTGGAGCCGAGCATCGCCGCGGCCGCGGCCCGCGCGTCCGGACCGCCGACGGGCCTCGAGGCGAACCTGGCTAGCACGGCGCGGCTCGTCGACGAGCTCGAGGCCGGCGCTGCCGCCTACGACGAGTTCGCGTGGCTCGACCTTCAGTTCCATCAACTCCTGGCAGAGGCGTCCGGCAACCCCCTCTTCCAGCTCGTCCTCGACCCGCTCATCGACCGCCAGCTCGAGGTCAGGCGGGAGGGGGCGCAGCTACCGGGAGCCGCGCGGCGCGCCTACGAGGGGCACCTCGCCATAATGCGCGCCGTGGTCGATCGCGAGCCGGCGGCGGCCGCGGCCGCCATGGACCAGCACCTAGCCACCGTGGAGGGCTGGCTGACGACCATCGAACGGCGGGTCGCGGCCCGCCTGAACGACGAGCCCAAGGAGGATAGCGGATGATCGACGAGAAGAAGCGTGAGCACATGATCGCCAGCGTGAGGGGGTACTTCGAGGCCTGCAACTCCGCCAGCCGCGAGCTGTTCGCGCGGTACCTGGCCGACGACTGCCGCCACTACTTCCCACCGAAGGCCGGTGGCCCATACCTAGGGCGCCAGGCCATCGAGGACCTGTGGATCGGCTTCGTGAGGCGCCTCGACTCGCGCTGGACCATCGACAGGTTGGTGTGTGACGGCGAGCAGATCTGCGTCGAGTGGACCCACTTCAAGCCGCGCGCCGGCGAGTACATCCGGGGCTCCGAGTGGTACGAGTTCGACGAGCACGGCAAGATCGACGCGATCTGGGCACACTACGCGTCCTCGCGCGACGAGGACGCCAAGACCAACGTGCTCGAGGGCTACGACTACGCCGGCGCAGGCTACCCGGTCGCGCCCCCCACCCTCTCCCCCGACACCCAAGCCAGGCGCGACGCAGCGCTGGCAGCGGAGGCCGCTCGTGGCGCCTGACATACAGCCCCTCAACCAGGCGACCGAGGACCGGCTGAGGCAGACGAGCACGGCCACCCTGGCCACGGTGCTCTACATCCACGGCTTCAAGTCGCGCGTCGTTCGGGGCGTACACCGGCTCAACCCCGAGCGCGGGACGATGGTGGGGGTGGCCCGCACGCTCCGCTACGTGGCCGCCCGCGAGGACCTGGATTCGCTCGAGCTCTGGAAGCGCGACAGCAACCCGCAGCGCCGCATCGCCGACGAGATCCGCCCCGGCGAGGTCCTCGTCATCGAGGCCCGCGAGGACCAGTCGTGCGGCACGATGGGCGGGATGCTGGTGGCCAGGATGCAGGTGCGCGGCGCCGCCGGCATCGTGTCGGACGCGCCGTTCCGCGACGGGCCGTTCATCGCCGGGCTCGAGATGCCCGGGTACTCGAGCGGCATGAACGCCAACACCAACCTGATCGCGCACCACCCGGAGGAGCTCGACGTCACCGTCACGTGCGGCGGCGTGCACGTCAGGCCGGGCGACGTGGTGGTGGGCGACGCCGAAGGCGTGATCGTCATCCCGCGCCACCTCGCGGAGCAGGTCGCCGCCGAGGCATACACGAAGGAGCGGGAGGAGGCCTTCATCGAGGGGCGCATCCTCGCCGGCGCCCCGGTGAAGGGCACGTACCCGATGGACCAGACCACGCGCGCCGCCTACGAGGCGCAGCAGGGCGAGTCGCGGGAGGGCTAGGCCGCCGGAGTCGACGGGCTCGCCGGGTCGATCTCAGTCCTCCGGCGCGTCGGCCGCGTCGGGCCCGACCGGCGCGAAGCGGAACATGGCGTAGTGCGCCTCGAGCAGCGTGGTGTCGTCGGTCTCGCGCAGACGGCGCCACATGCGGCGCGCCATCTCCCTCAGCGTGGCCGCGTGCTCGGGGTCGGCCGCCAGGTTGCGCAGCTCGTGCGGGTCGGCGGCCAGGTCGTAGAGCTCGTCCTCGTCGAAACCGTTGAACACGTACTTCCAGTCGCCGTGCCACACCACCCGCTGGGTGTAGCCGAGCCGCTGTCCGTGGAACTCGGCGAACGCCTCGCCCGCGCCCGCGGGCGCCTCGCCGCGCAGCCGAGCGCTCAGGTCGCCACCCTGGCACGGGTACTCCTCGCCGAGGAGGAGGCGCACGAGGGTGCGCGGCAGGTCGAGCAGGCTCACCGCCTCCTCGACCACCAGCCCGGCCTCGACCCCGGGGCCTCTCACGACCAGCGGCACCCGGTAGGCCTCCTCGAAGGCGGCCACGCCCTTGAACATGAGCCCGTGGGCTCCCAGGTAGTCGCCGTGATCGGACGTGAAGACCACGAGCGTGTCCTCGGCCTGGCCCGTCTCCTCCAGCACGGCGAGCAGCCGGCCCACCTCGTCGTCGACCATGCTGCAGCGGGCGTAGTAGCAGGCGGTGGCGTAGGCCAGGTCCTCTTCGGACAGGTCCTCCCACGTGCGGCGGATGCGCCGGTAGACGGCCGGCCTGTCGGTCATGGGGTCCCGGAAGCTGGCCGGAGGCTCGAGCAGCGCCGGGTCGTACCGGTCGAACACCTCCCGCGGCGCCACGAACGGGTCGTGCGGCGCCTCGGTGCTGACCACGAGCGCCCACGGCCTGTCCGGGTCCGCCGCCGCGCGCCGGACGAAGTCGATCCCCCGTTCGAACAGGGCGTGCTCCCGGGACGCGGAGGCGGGCTCGTCCGTGACCCCGGCCACGAGCAGGTCGCGGTACCCCTCGTCCTTCAGCACCAGCGAGGGTGAGAACACACCGGGGTGCTCCTGCACGCCCACCAGCTTCAGCTCGACCTCGTACTCCTGGAACCCGAACCGCTCCAGCGCGTCGCTCCGTTCCACGTGCCACTTGCCGAAGTAGGCGGTGGCGTAGCCGGCGCGGTTAAGCTCCCGCGACCAGAACGGCATGTCATCCCGCAGCTGCGCCAGCGGGGGCTTGACGGCGTGCGTCACGTCGGTCACCCCGTGGGAGTGAGGTAGGTAGCCGGTGAAGAGGCTGGCGCGCGTGGGCGAGCAGATGGGGTTGGGCGAGTAGCAGCGCGTGAAGCGGGCGCCCTGCGCCGCGAGGCCCTGCAGGTGCGGCGTCAGGCACGGACCGCCCGGCACCACGGTGTCGGCGCGCTGCTGGTCCGTGATGAGGAGAAGCAGGTTGGGGCGCCGCCCCTCGCTCACGGCCGCACCAGCGGCCGCGCCGCCAGACGCGCCAGGACCCGGCGGCTGCGGGCGGCCAACCAGGCGGCCTGCACCGCGAACGCCACGGAGAAAGCGACCATCCCCACGTACACGCCCGGCACGGTCCCGAGCGCGCCGCCGGCCAACAGGCCGAGAACGCCGACCGCCAGGAACAGGAGCACGGATTCCATTATCGCCCTCGTCTGCTCGCTGTACATGATGACCCCCTGGAACCAGCTCAGGAGCACGCGGACGCCGGGCAGGAGGGCGCCGCACCACAGAGCCGCCGAGGCGAGGCGCGTCAGCTCCGGTTGGAGCCCGCTGACGGCGCCGAACCAGAGCCGCGAGAGGGGCGTGGCGGCCACCACGACCACGAGGGCCGTCATGGCCGCCGCCGCCATGTACGTGATGCGCCTGAGCACCCTGACCGCACCGGGGCGCCTCACGAGGCTGATAACGACCTCCGTGTACGCCATCCCCGGGCTCTGCCACAACATGAGGAAGCCCCAGACGACCGGCCAGACGGCGAGGGACTCGAGCGCGAGGGGCAGGCGCGCCAGCGCCACCGACACGAACGTCTGCACCAGCATGGTGAGGACCGTCATGAGGACGAGCGGCCACACGAAGTTCGCGAAGCGCCGGAAGGTCATGGCCGGCCCCACCGGCTGACGCCTGAGGGGACCTGCCAAGATCGGCACGACGCGCAGCTGCGTGTAGGCCGCCTCGGCCAGGACGCCAGTGACGACCGCCGCGCCGGCGGCCACGACGCCGGGCACCGCGCCCCAGAGCGCCGCCGCCGCCAGCACGAGCGCCACGCACGTGAGGCGGATGACCGAGCCGAACACGACCACCCGCGCGTCGCCGTAGCGGATCAGTACCCCCTGCTGGAAGCGCCGGAAGCCAGTGCCGAAGGCGTACGGCGCCATCAGGAGGAGGCCAAGGCGCGCCACGGCCGTGACGCCCTCGGGCGCGCCGATGCCGCGCATCACCAACCCGTACGCGGGGGTAACCGCCAGCACGAGCTGCAACGTCGTGAGCGTCAGGAGGAGCCGCAGAGCGTACGAGCGCAGCCGCGCGTACGCCGGGGCGTCGGACGCTAGGGCGGTGGCGGACGGCAGTAGCGTCTGCGCGGGCGCCTGGATGATGACCGACAGCGCGAACACTATGCCCCAGGCGGCCAGGTTGACCTCGGGGTCGGCCATGCGCGCTAGGCCCGCGGCCGTTATCACCAGCTCGGACGTCATGATGACCCAGCTGAGAGCCAGGGGCAGCCACGTGCCGATGACAGTGGCCGTCCGCAGGGGGTTCGACTCGTCGTATCTGTCCGAGGTCGTCGTCAACTACCGGTCAGGCCGGGGCGGCCGCTCAGCCTCCGACCACGTCGGCCATGTCCCAGCCGTTCTCCGCGCACACGACCCTGACGTGGGACTCCCAGGTCGGTTCGGCGCTCGGCCTGCCGCCGGGGAAGCAGTCGACGACGAGGTACCTGAGCGGCTCGCTGGAGACGCAGTGGACGCGGTGGAGCGTGGCGGGCGGGATCCTCACCAGGTCGCCCGGCACCAGGTGCCCGGCGAACGCGGCGTCCGGGCCCACCTCGAGCCGGCCCTCGCCCGCCAGGACGTAGAACACCTGTTCCGTGTCGTCGTGCTTGTGGAGGGGCGGCGCCTCGCCAGGCTCCATGACGCTGATGAAGCTCTCGCTCGTCGTCGCCTCGGCGCGGTCCATGACGAGCAGGTTCGTGTGGGTCGGGAAGCGGTAGCGCTTCGGGTCGGTGGTCTTGAAGACGTAGTTCATGCCTGTGCGTCCGTCCTTCCGGCTCCTCGGTCCGGTCGCGCCAGTCCGGTCGCGCCGTCCGTGGCTGAGGTCCATGCCGTCAGTATCGCCCCGAGCTCGCCGACCTCGTGGGCGTGACCCATCCGACCGGCGAGGTTCGTGAGTTCTCCCGGGTCGGCGCGGAGGTCGTAGAGCTCGTCGAGGTCACCCAGCTCGTCGTGCACGTACTTCCAGTCGCGGGTCCGGACCATCTTGCGGAAGCCCTCCGCCTCGCGCAGCTTCAGGCTGGCCCGCACCGCGTCGAGCCCGTGAGTGGTGCCCACGCGCTCCCCGAGGTCGTCGAGGTCGGCCAGCGTGAACGGCGGCCCACCCGCTCCGTACTCGGAGAAGACGACCTCCCGCGGCGCCGCGTCCGTGAGGGTGGGGAGCGGCCTCCCCTGCACCCCTGGCGGGGCCGCCAGGCCCTGGAGGGCGAGGAGGGTGGGGACCACGTCGACCAGGTTGGCCATGCCGTCGTCCACTACGCCGGCCGGGGCGTGGCCCGGCCAGGACACGATGAGGGGGACGCGCGTCAGGCAGTCGTAGAACGCTCCGCCCTTGCGGGCCATGCCGTGTTCGAGCGCGAAGTCGCCGTGGTCGGCGAGGAAGACGACGATGGTGTCTCCATCCAGGCCGGCGCCTTCGATGGCCGCCAGGATGCGACCGACACCGTCGTCTACGAACCGGATCATGGCGCGGTAGGTGGCCAGGAGCCGCCGGCGCTCCCGTTCCGGCGCGCTCGCGACGTCGAGCAGCCTCCGCAGCACCCGCGTCCGCTCCGGCGCGCCCGGCATGTCGGGCGGCTCGGTCTCCGGGAGCACGATCCCGTCGCGAGCAGCCGCCTCGAAGTAGGACCGCGGGGCCTCGTAGGGCGTGTGCGGGTCGGGGTACGAGACCCAGAGCGCGAACGGCCCGTCCGTGGCCGCTCGCGACTCGAGGTAGCGGACGGCCTGGCCCGTCACGAGCCCGGTCGAGTAGTCGTCGAGCGGGTGGTCCGTCACGGCGTAGGAGACGGCCGGCGCCTGGCGGGGCATGGCGCGCCGCGTCGCGTGAGCCGCCTCCACCGCGACGATCGGCCTGAACCACTCCATCCCGCGGGGCGGGCGGTCCGGCGGCAGCCCCTCGTGACCGATCTCGCACAGCACGCCGAAGAGTGCCAGGTCGCCGGGTTCCTCGAAGCAGTGGTTCTTGCCGATGAGGGCCGTGGCGTAACCGGCCTCACGCCACAGCCTGAAGGCGTGCGCGACGCCCGCCGGCATGGGCGTCTCGTTGAGGCGCGAGCCGTGCGAACCGGGGTAGCGGCCGCTCCAGAGCGACACGCGCGCGGGCACGCAGAGCGGGCTGGGCGTGAAGGCGTTGCGATAGGTGACGCCGCGCGCCGCCAACCGCTCGAGGGCGGGAGTGGCGGTGCCCCCTGCGTCGTAGACGCTGCTGGCCGTCGCCTTGAGCTGGTCGGCCATGATCACGACCACGTTCGGTGGCGCCCCGCGCGCCCGGCGGGGCGCGAGCGGCTCGGAGGGCGTCACCCTGGTGGCAGGTCGGTAGGAGCGGCGGGAGCCGGCGGGCGCGCCGGGGCGGCGCCGGTGGGCTCGTGCCCGCGGGCGATCCCCGGCAGGTCGAGCTCTTCGGCGCGGTGGCACGCCACGAAGTGGCCGGGGCGCACCTCGCGCAGTTCCGGCGCCTCGGTGCGGCAGCGTTCGGTCGCGAACGGGCAGCGCGGGTGGAAGTAACAGCCGCTGGGCGGGTTGGCGGGGTTGGCGACCTCGCCCTCCAGCCTGATCATCTCGGCGCGCCTGCGCGGGTCGGCCTGGGGGACGGCGCCCATGAGCGCCGAGGTGTACGGGTGCAGCGGCGCTACGAACAGCGGTTCGGTCGGGGCGGTCTCCACGATCTTGCCGACGTACATGACGGCCACGCGGTGGGAGATGTGCTTGACGATGCTCAGGTCGTGCGCGACGAAGAGGTAGGAGAGGCCCAGGCGCTCCTGCAGCTCCAGCAGCAGGTTGAGGATCTGCGCCTGCACCGAGACGTCCAGCGCCGACACGGCCTCGTCGGCCACGACCAGCTTCGGGTTGAGCGCGAGGGCGCGCGCTATCACGACCCGCTGCCTCTGCCCCCCGCTGAAGGCGTGAGGGTAGCGGTGCATGTACTCGGGCCTGAGCCCGACGAGGCCAAGGAGCTCGGCCACGCGGTCCATCCGCTCCTGGCGGCTCCTGACACCGTTGACGAGGAGAGGCTCGCCGATGATGTCGAAGAGGTTCTTGCGCGGGTTGAGCGACCCGAACGGGTCCTGGAAGATCATCTGCATGTCGCGCCAGAGGG
>CAYNNL010000071.1:0-10194 GCA_964398765.1 uncultured bacterium
GAAGGAGTGACATGGAAGCCAGAGTCGTAGAGAAGCAGGGCGTCAACGTCACGGTCAGCGTGCGGCTGGACGCCGCGGCCGTCGACGCCGCCTTCGAGCGCGTGCTCACCAACCTGTCTCGCACGGTGAAGGTCCCGGGCTTCCGGCCCGGCAAGGCGCCGCGCGGCGTCCTCATCAAGCGCGTGGGCGAGGAGGCGTTGGCTCAAGAGGTGCGCGACACGCTGGTCGACGACTCGTACCCCGCTGCCATGCGGGAGCTGGACCTCGCCCCCATCGATGCGCACTTCCACGCGGACGGCGCCGTCCAGGGCCAGGAGTTCGAGTACACCGTCCACGCCGACGTCTACCCCGACGTGGAGCTCCCCGACCTCGGAGCCATCCGGCTCGAGACGGAAGCGCAGGTCGTGACCGACGCCGACGTGGCCGAGGCCGTGACCAAGCTGGGCCTCGAGAACGCCACGCTGGTCCCCGTGGACCGCCCCGTCGAGGACACCGACTGGGTGCTCGTCGGACACGTGACCGGCGACGCCGAGACCGACGAGGCGTCGACCTTCCCCGTCCACCTCGACAGGGCCGGCGACGAGCTCAAGGGCCAGCTCCTCGGCCACGCGATCGGCGACGTCGTGGACGTGGTCCTCACCGACACGAACGTCCTGGAGGACGACGGTTCACCCAAGACCTCCGCGCTGAAGCTGCGCGTGGTCGACGTCAAGGGCAAGGAACTGCCGGCGGACGACGACGAGCTGGCGCTGCAGCTGGGCTTCACCGACGCCGCCGAGCTGCGCACCCGGGTGCGTGAGAGCCTCGAGTCCGACGCCCGGCGCGGCACGCAGGACGCTCGCCGCGACGAGGTGGTCGAGAAGCTCATGGCGGGAGCCACCCTCGACCTGCCCGGCAGCCTGGTGCGGCGGCGCCAGCGCACGCTGCTGCAGGACATCGCGCACGACCTCAGCCACCAGGGGGTGACGCTGCAGCGTTACCTCGACCGCCTGGAGGCGCGTGGCAAGCGCGAGGAGTTCGAGCAGGAGCTCATCGAGACGGCCGAGAAGGGCGTGCGCCGCGACCTAGTCCTGGAGCGCCTCATGGAGGTGCGCGGCACGCAGGTGACCGACGCCGAGTACCAGGCCGCGCTCAAGCTCCTCGCCGAGTCCCGCGGGGTCGACGTCGGCAGGCTCGAACACGACCTGGGCCCCGACTACCTGGCCAACTACCGCTTCTTCATGCAGCGCGACAAGGCGCTGCGCGAGTACATAGCAGAGCTGAGCGGGGAGGCCGCACCGGCGCTCGACGAGGAGGGCGCGGCCGAGGCGGCGGAGGCCGCCTTCGTGGTCGACGAGGAACAGGCCGACGCCGACGAGCACGACCACGAGCATCATCACGACCACGAGCACGACCATCACGATCACGACTAGCCCGCTTGGCGCCGCGCAGCCGGCCGACCTAGGGGAGCGCGCCCATGGTGCTACGCTGAACGCATAATGCCGTTAGTTCCTTACGTGATCGAACAGACGGGCCGCGGGGAGCGCACCTACGACGTCTACAGCCGTCTGCTCAAGGAGCGGATCATCTTCCTCGGTTCGCCCATTGACTCCGAGGTCGCCAACGTCGTCACGGCGCAACTCCTGCTGCTCGACTCGCAATCGAGCGAGCAGCCGATAAACATGTTCATCAACTCACCCGGGGGCGAGGTGTACGCGGGCATGGCGATCTACGACGTCATGCAGTTCATCTCGGCCCCCGTTCACACGAACTGCGTGGGAATCGCCATGTCGATGGGGTCGTTGATCCTGGCCGCCGGCGCCAAGGGTCACAGGGTTGCGCTGCCGCACAGCCGCATCATGATCCACGCGGGCTCCGCGGGCTTCCCCCGCGCCAGCCTGCCCGACCTCGAGGTGCAGGCGCGCGAGTTCCAGGACCTGCGGGGGATGATGGAGCAGGTGTACCACCGCCACACGGGCGTCAGCGTGGAGCAGCTCAGGCGCGACATGGACCGTGACAACTTCATGTCTCCCAAGCAGGCCCTGAGCTACGGCCTGATCGACAACGTCGTCGAGCCGCGCGCCAGCGGGCGCTTCCAGCAGTCCGGTGAGCCGGAGTGACGCCCACTCACTGCAGCTTCTGCGGGCGCTCCCACACGGAGGTCCGCTTCCTCGTGGCGGCGCCAGGCGGCGGGGCGCACATCTGCGACCAGTGCGCCGGCCGCGTCAACGACGTGGTGAGCGAGGCCACCGCGCCCGCCGCCCCAGCCAGGAACATGCGACTCCTTCCGCCGCGCGACATCAAGCGGGAGCTCGACGCGTTCGTGGTGGAGCAGGAAGACGCCAAGCGCGCGCTGGCGGTGGCGGTCTACAACCACGCGCGGCGCATCGCCAACCCTCAGAGCGAACTGCAGAAGAGCAACGTCTTGCTGATCGGGCCGTCCGGCACCGGCAAGACCTTGCTGGCCCAGACGCTCGCCCGCACGCTCGATGTGCCGTTCGCCATCGCCGACGCCACCACGCTCACGGAGGCCGGTTACGTGGGCGACGACGTGGAGAACATCATCCTCAGGCTCCTGCAGGTGGCCGACTACGACGTGGCGGCGGCGGAGCGCGGCATCATCTACATCGACGAGATCGACAAGATCGGCCGCAAGTCCGAGGGTCCGTCGATCACCCGCGACGTCAGCGGCGAGGGCGTGCAGCAGGCCCTGCTGAAGATCATCGAGGGGACCGTGACCCACGTGCCTCCGCAGGGCGGGCGCAAACACCCGCACCAGGAGCTCATCGACGTCGACACCAGCAACATCCTCTTCATCTGCGGCGGCGCGTTCGAGGGACTTGCCGGCATCATGGAGCGCCGCCTGAACGTGTCGCCCGTGGGTTTCCAACCGCACCCGGACGTCGCGGAGACCTCGGAGGCTGACACGGAGGTCCTGCCGGAGGACCTGATGACCTTCGGGCTGATCCCCGAGCTCATCGGGCGGCTCCCCGTGGTGGTGCAGCTCCACGACCTGAGCCTTGAGGCCCTCGTCGCCGTCCTCACCGAACCGCGCAACGCGCTGGTGCGGCAGTACCAGGCGCTCTTCGGGCTGGACGGCGTGACCCTGACCTTCACGGTCAACGCCCTCGAGGAGGTCGCGCGGCGCGCCAAGGCGCGCAAGACGGGCGCGAGGGCACTTAGGTCGGTGCTGGAGCGCTCGCTCCTACCCCTCATGTTCGAGGTGCCAGGCAGCGGCATCACCCAGCTCCACATCGACGTCGACGACCTCGACGATCCAACCAGGTTGTTGTCGCCCGATCAGGCCCGCAAGAGCGCATGAGCGCGCTCCGGCGGCGCGCAGCGCGGACCGGTCCTGCGAACCGCCCCGGACCTCAGCCCCGGCGCGCCACCGCCCTGGCCTGATCGAGGGCCGCGGCGAACCGCCGTGCCGCCTCCACCACGTCGTCGACCTCCACCGCCTTGCCGAAGCTGAAGCGCACGCTCGCCTTCGCCTCGGCCCTACCTAGGCCCATGGCGAGGAGCACGTGGCTCGGCTCGACGCTGCCTGCGGCGCAGGCCGAACCGGCGCTGGCGTAGACCCCGGCCTCGTCGAGCAGCATGAGCAGCGTCTCCCCGTCGGCGCCCTCGACCCTGACGTTCGTGTGCTTCACGCTGCGCGTCGCCTCGCCGCCGTTCAGCGTCACCCCGGGCAGGCGCAACACGGCGTCCTCGAAGGCGCCCTGCAGGGCGCTTAATCGAGCGTGCTCTGCGGCCCGCCGGTCCGCGGCGAGGGCGGCGGCGGCCCCGAAGCCCACTACGGCGGGCACCGCGTGAGTGCCCGGCCTGTGACCGCGCTCCTGCTCGCCGCCCGCCAGCAGTGGCGCCAGCTCCAAGCCGGGCCGCGTCACGATCGCACCCGCCCCCTTGGGGCCGTAGACCTTGTGAGCGGAGAGCGTCACGATGTCGGCGCCGAGTCCGGCGAGGTCGAAAGGCTCCACCCCGTAACCCTGCACGGCGTCACAGAGGTAGAGGGCGCCGTAGCGGTGCGCCAGCGCCGCGATGGCGGAGGCGTCGGCCAGCACCCCGGTCTCGTTGTTGACGAGCATGCCCGCCACCAACGCCGTGCCGCCCCTACCCGCCTGCTCCGCCAGCGCGGCCCCCCACGCCGAGGTGGGCGTGGCGCCGCTCGGCTCGGGCGGCACGAACGTCACGTCGCGGCCCTCGGCGGCCAGGCGCCGCGCGCAGGCGATGACGGCCGCGTGCTCCACGGCGCTCACGACCAGCCCCCCGGCCCGCTCGGCCAACGTCGAGAAGATCGCCTGATCGTCGGCCTCCGTGGCCCCCGAGGTGAACACGACCTGCCGGGGCTCGACGGCGAGCGTGGCCGCCACGGCCTCGCGCGCCGCCTCCACCCCCCGCCGCGCCGACTGACCGAGCCGGTGCACGCTGCTCGGGTTCCCGAAGTCGGATCGCAGGTACGGCAACATGGCGGTCAAGACGGCCTCGTCCACCGGCGTGGTGGCGGCGTGATCCAGGTAGATCGGCTTGGAGGAACGCACGTGGCCGACGTTCAGTCGTCGCGGCCCAGGTACTGCGGTAGAGGTTGGATCCCCAGCAGGCGCCGCTGGCGCACGAGGTCGGCCAGCGAGGTGGAGCGCAGGACCTGCCTGACGGCGGCGTCGACGCGGCGCCACAGGCTCTCCGTGGAGCACATGCCGACGCGGACGCAGTTGGCGGCGTCCTCTATGCAGCTGACGGGCGCCACGCTACCCTCGAGCAGCTCGACCACCTCGAGGGCGTCTATCTCCTCGAGCGGGCGCGCCAGCCTGTAACCGCCGCGAGCGCCGCGGACGGACTCGACCACGCCCGCCTTGCGCAACACGGCGAAGATCTGTTCAAGGTACTGCTGGCTCAGGAGCTGCCGCTCGGCGACGGTCTTGAGGCTCGTGGGCTCGTCGCCGCCCAAGGCGACCTCGACAAGCGCCCTCATGCCGTACTGAGCTTTGGTGGACACCCACACGCCTACACCTCGCAGCCGGGCCGACCGCCCGCGGCAAGTCTAACCCCAACCCGCGCGGCGCACTGGCTCGCAGGTTGCGACGGGGACGCCGCACCACGCCGGCGCCGGGCGGCGGAGTAGGGTCTCAGCGCCCACCCTGGATGTAGGGCAGCGGGTCGACGGCCCGTCCGTCGAAGCGGACCTCGAAGTGAAGGTGCGGGCCGGTCGACGCCCCGGTGCTGCCCACGCGCCCCAGCACGTCACCCTGCCGCAGGCCCTGTCCGACCCGGACGGTGATGGCGCTCAGGTGCGCGTAGCGGGTCTCGGTGCCGTCACCGTGGTCGAGCACGACCACGTTCCCGTACGTGCCCCACCATCCGGCCCGCGTCACGACGCCCGAGCGGGCCGCACCCACCGCGGTCCCCATGGCGGCGGCGATGTCAACCCCGCCGTGGTAACGGTTGCCGTTCACGCTCACGTTGCGCCATCCGAAGGACGACGACACCCGGCCCTCGACCGGCGCCACGAAGCCGCCGGCCCCCCAGTCGAGCTCAGCGAGGGCCTCGACCGCGGCGGGCAGGTAGGCCACCTGAGCGGCCCTGAGCTCCTCGCGCGCGCCTGCGGCCCGCGCCGGTTCCGCCGCGAACGCGGCGGCGAGCAAGGCAGAGAGCGCCACCAGGGCACACGCGCGGGGCGCCTCGAGTCCCCGCGCGCGCGCCCTGAGCATCAACCCTGGCCGAGCGTGGCGAGGAACTCGGCGTTGCTCTTGCTGCGCGCGAGGCGACCGAGGAGCATCTCCATCGCCTCGGCCGGATCCATGTCGGAGATGACCTTGCGCAGGAGCCACATCTTGGCGAGCACGTCCTCCGTGAGGAGCAGGTCCTCGCGGCGCGTGCCGGACTTGAGGATGTCGATGGCCGGGAAGATGCGGCGCTCCTCGAGGTGACGGCTCAGGTGGAGCTCCATGTTGCCGGTGCCCTTGAACTCCTCGAAGATCACGTCGTCCATGCGCGAGCCCGTCTCCACGAGCGCCGTGGCCAGGATGCTGAGGGACCCGCCGCCGCGTATGTTGCGCGCCGCGCCGAGGAAGCGCTTGGGCCAGTGCAGCGCGTTGGAGTCGAGGCCGCCCGACAGCGTGCGGCCGGTGGGGGGCGTGACGAGGTTGTTGGCCCGCGCGAGGCGCGTGATCGAGTCGAGCAGGATCATCACGTGACCGCTGTCCTCGACGATGCGCCTTGCGCGCTCGTGCACGAACTCGGCGACGCGGATGTGGTTGGAGGGCGGCTCGTCGAACGTGCTGGCGATGACCTCTACGCCGTGCACCGACTCGCGGAAGTCCGTGACCTCCTCCGGGCGCTCGTCGACGAGCAGCACGATGACCTTGATGTCGGGCTCGTTGGCGACCACCGCGTTGGCGATCTTCTTGAGTAGCGTCGTCTTGCCGGCCTTGGGCGGCGCCACGATGAGGCCGCGCTGGCCCCTGCCGATCGGCGCCAGCAGGTCGATGACGCGCGTGGACAGCTCGTTCGACACCGTCTCGAGCTTGACGCGGGCCTCCGGGAACGTCGGCGTGAGCTCCTCGAAGCGCGGGCGCTTGGAGGACTGGAACGGGTCGACGTTGTTGACCGCCTCGACCCGGATGAGGGTGCCGTAACGCTCGTTGTCGCGCGGGCGGCGGGCCTTGCCGAGGATCAGGTCGCCCGTGCGGAGGCGGAACTGCTTTATGAGGCCCGCCGACACGATCACGCTGCGCGTGTTGTTCTGCAGGAGCGACTCCTGGAGGAAGCCGTAGCCATCGGACGAGATCTCGAGGTAGCCCCGCACGAGGCGCAGCCCCTCGCCCTCGGCCGACCGCTCGAGGATGGCGACGACCAGGTCGTCCTTGCTCATCTGGCGGTAGTCGTCGAGCTGGACCTCCTTGGCCAGCAGGTGCAGCTCGGGGAGGATCTTGGAGTGGAGCTCGCGGAAGTTGTAGCCAGGCTTGCGCGGCGCGCGGTTGCGGCGGTTGCGGCCTCCCCGGCCGCGCCCGCCCTCCTCGCCACCGTGATCGGACCCGCCGTGATCGGACGAGCCCTGGTCCTGACCGTCACCTTCGTCGCGCTCGTCGTCGTAGGCGTCGTCATCGTCCCGCGCGGCGCGGGGGCGCTCGGCCTGGGCCACGCCGCCGCGCTGGTCGCCGTCTGGGCGCGCGGTCCTGGCGCCGCGCCCGGTCGAGGCTTGCCGGGCCTGTCTCGGCTCGTCCTGCGCCTCCTCGGCCGCCGGCTCGGGGGTCGGCTCCTTGGCGGGCTTGGGTGACCGCGCCACCTTGCCGGCGGCGGGGGTCGCCTCGGCGACCGCTTCGGGGTTCTTGCGTGGCCGACCCCGTTTGCGGGGCGCGGGGGCCTCGGCGACCGCGCCTGCGTCGGTGCGGGCAGCTTGCGCTTCGTCTTCCTTAGGGCTCATCCCATCTCCTATACGGGCTTCCGGTCCCGCCGTCGGCGGCCTTGAGAGTCGCTCTAACCGAGTGGTGGGCGCTCGCCTCGCACCCGGACCGCGCACCCCACTGACCGGCTTGCGGCCGCTCCCGGCGCGCTCTCGCCGCGGGACGCAGCCTTGGCTGCGCTTTCCTGCGCCCCTCGCGGGGCCGCCCGGAGGCCGGTTACGCGCCTTGGAGGCGTGCGGGCGCTGGGCCTGCGAGCGTGACTGAACGGTTACGGCAGAGCGCGGAACCAACCGAGCGAGCTTGTTACGGTGATGCACCAAGCTTTTGTGCTTCGGGGTAGCAGCCGTGCTGATTGACGTGCCTCGCGCCTGCTGCTAGGTTTGAGTCTAGCGCCGACACCGTTGGTTGTAAAGTGTTCGCGCTGCGAGGGAGCCGACGCTGTTCGTCTCCCCCGTCCGCCCGGGGGCGCAGCCTCCGGCGTAACGCCGGTCAAGCCGGCGAGGCGATGACGGGAACGCGCCGCGCGCCATGCCACCTGCAGCGAGCCGGGGACGGTGAGAGCCCGGCGGTCAGGCACGCGCGTCAGGCATCCTCCCCGAGCCGCTCCCCGAACCCGCGCCAGCGCACCGAGCGCGCCGCGGCAGTAGACGGAGCCGGGTGGCGCCCGCCACAGCGCCGGGCCGTCCTGGCAGGGCGGCCGCAGAGGCCGACGCGTCCTGAAGCGTACGGCGAAGTTGGGTGGTACCGCGCTCCCAGGGGCGCCCCAACTGCAGGTCGGGGCACCCACGTCGGTCGGCCGCCGGCCTCCTTCCTGGAGCCGAGGTGAGGCAGATGTTCGACGAGGTGAGGAGTGACGTCGACTTCCCGGCGCTGGAGGGTCGCATCACGGCCCTGTGGCGGGAACGCGACGTGTTCAGGCGCTCGGTGGCCAGGCCCGCCCCGAAGGGGGACTGGGTGTTCTACGAGGGCCCGCCGACCGCCAACGGCAAGCCTGGCGTCCACCACGTCAGCGCCCGCGCGTTCAAGGACCTCTTCCCACGCTTCAAGACCATGAAGGGGCACCGGGTGAGCCGCAAGGGCGGCTGGGACACTCACGGCCTGCCGGTCGAGATCGCCATCGAGAAACGCCTCGGCTTCACGAACAAGGCCCAGATCGAGGAGTACGGGATCGCCCGGTTCAACGCGCTATGTCGCGCGGACGTCTTCAGCAACATCCAGGACTGGACGGCCATGACGGAGCGCATCGGCTTCTGGATCGACATGGACGACCCGTACATCACCTACACGAACGAGTACATCGAGTCGTGCTGGTGGATCATGAAGGACCTGTTCGACCGCGGCCTGCTCGTGGAGGACTACAAGACCACCTGGCATAGCCCGAGCTCCAACACCACGCTGGCGTCGCACGAGGTGGCGCTCGGCTACCGTGAGGACGTCGAGGACCCCTCCATCTACCCCAAGTTCCCCGCCGTGGTGGAGGACCTGATCGCTCGCGGCGTGGTCACCACGGCCGACAGGCCCGTCTACTTCCTGGCCTGGACGACCACCCCGTGGACGCTGGCGGCCAACACCGGGCTCGCGGTGCTCGGGAACGCCGACTACGCGCTGGTGGAGGCGCCAGCGCGCTTCGGAGCACCGGGAGGCGCCCGCGACCTCTACCTGGTGGCGGCGGCGCTCGTCGACGCCGTCTTCCCCGAGGACAGCCACAGCGTGCTCGCGACCGTGCCAGGTAGCGCGCTCGTCGGGGCGCGCTACCGCCCCCTCCTGGTCGGGCGACCCGGCGACGGCACCGACCTCGCCCGCGGCTACCGCGTGGTGGCCGACGACTTCGTGAGCCTGGAGGACGGCACCGGCATCGTGCACGTGGCGCCCGCCTACGGTGACCTGGACGTCGGACGGGCGCACGGCCTGCCCACCGTGTTCTCCGTCGACCTCACGGGGCGGGTCATGCCGGAGGTGCGGCCGGTCGGTGCCGATCCAGCCGGCGATGGGCCCTACACGGGAGTCTGGTTCAAGGAAGCCGACGCCGCCATCACGCGCGACCTGGACGCGGCGGGCCTGATGTTCCGCTCCGGCACCCTGCTGCACGCCTACCCGATGAACTGGCGCGACGACCTGCCGCTCATGAACGTGGCCAAGCGCAGTTGGTACATCCGCACCACCGCCGTCAAGGACCTGCTGCTCGCGAACAACGACCGCATCGGCTGGCACCCGGATCACGTTCGCACGGGTCGCTTCGGGAAGTGGCTCGAGAACAACATCGACTGGGCCCTGAGCCGCGAGCGTTACTGGGGCGCGCCCCTCCCCATCTGGGAGAACCCCGACGGCAGCCGCAAGGTCTGCGTGGGGAGCGTGGCGGAACTGGAGCGGCTGACGGGCCGCGACCTCGGCGAGCTCGACCTGCACCGGCCTTACGTCGATGACATCACCTTCGAGCTGGACGGGGAGACGTTCAAGCGCGTGCCCTACACCGTCGACGTGTGGTTCGAGTCCGGCGCCATGCCGTACGCCCAGTGGCACTACCTCGGCGAGGCGTCGAGCGAGGCCACCAAGAGCCTCCTGGCCGGCCACTTCCCGGCGGATTACATCTGCGAGGCCATCGACCAGACACGCGGATGGTTCTACTCCCTGCACGCGCTCGCCACGCTCCTGACGGACCCCGGCGACCCGGCCACCGGTCGCGGCCCCGGCCCGCTCGCCCACCTGAGCCCGCCGACCTCCGCCTTCAAGAACCTGAACGTGCTCGGCCACATCGTCGACGAGAAGGGCGAGAAGATGTCGAAGTCGCGCGGCAACGCCGTCGACCCGTGGG
>CAYNNL010000072.1:0-9930 GCA_964398765.1 uncultured bacterium
TCCAGCCCCAGCCGCCCTCGGCGAACTCGAGCAGGTCGATGGCGAGGACGTCGCCCGGCTCGGCGCCCTCCACGTAGAGGGGTCCCGTCACGGGGTTGACCCGCTCGAAGTCGAGCGCGGCCACGTCGGCGGTGGTGGAGGCGGCGCTCAGCTGGCCGCCGGACGAGTCGACCGTCTCCAGCTCCAGCTCGGCGCCGGGTGCCACGCGCATGACGGGCCCGATGGCGTTGTCCCAGCCGAAGTGGTGGTGGGTCTCGTGGATGGTCTTGAAGCGGCTCATCTTGCGTACCTCACAGTCGGTCTAGTGGGGCGGTCAGGTCGTGGCGGTCAGTTGCTTGCGGCGGTACGCGAGCGACTTGGCGAGCTTGCGGATGGTGCTCACCCCGAAGGGTAGCGTAGCCAGTCGCTCCGCGGCCAGGGGTGCCTCGGTGCGGGCCAGCAGCTGGTCGAGCGTGCTCGTCGCGCTGGCGCGCGGCAGACCGAGGTCGTCGGCGAAGGCGAGAAGCTTGCGCCGTGAGAACGGTCGGTCGCTGCCGCCGATGGTGAGAGCCAGTGTCTCGTCGCCGTACGGCAGCGTGGACGGCAGGTCGTAGGCGGGGCTCACGCGCCACTCGCCGTCCGTCGCCTCGACCACCGCCAGGTTCTTGGCGTGTTGGTCACCGTTGCCGGTAAGGACCGCGAATGCTACTTGCTGGAACAGGCTGCGGGCCGCCACGGGCCGCGCTGCCGTCAGCGCGATGAGGGCGCGCGCCGCCTCCTCCATGCTGACGTTGTACTTGTCCGCCGGCCAGATGCCGAGGACCTGAGACGCGTCCTCGACGGCGAGGCGCCGCACGCCGACGGCCGTGGCAACCCGGTCGAAGCGCCTCACGAGCAGGGCCTTCTCGCCCGTGCCGTCCTCTAGGACGCGCCACTCTACGGTCGGCAACCTGGCCGCGCGGGCGGCTCCAAGGAAGAACGCCTCGTTCTCGACGAGGCCCGGGTACTCCGGTGGGGAGAGCTTGAGGATCACATCCGCATCGCCCGCGTGGGCGGGGACGTTGATGACGCGCCCCGAGGCCTTCTCCTGCACGCCGGGCAGGCTGCGTCGGTCTACGCCGGCGGCCTCCTTGAGGGCGGCCTCGAAGCTGTAGGTCGAGAGGTCGGCGGGGATGGTCAGTAATGGCTGTGCCGCGGTGGGCGGGGAACCACTTGGCACCACTTGCACGTCGCCCACGGTGTCGGACCCCACCGCCAGTAGGAGCGTCAACTCGTCGTCGGCCGAGGCCTTGACGTGACGCCTTAAGGCGGTCAAGCGCCTTCCCTCGGGCAACAGCCCAGCGAAGAACGGCGGGACGGCGCCCCCGCGCAGCAGGACGGGCTCGGTGCCGAGCGGGAGGGTGGTCGCCACGGGCGGGCCGCCGGCGGCCAGGTACTCGGGAAGGTAGGCGAACGTCGTTCCGCCCAGGTCGTGCGTGAGCCGGGCGGCCAGCTTGCCGCCTTTGTAGACGTCGGCGGTCGTGCCACTCAACGCGGCTCACCTGGGAGCGGGCCGGGCGGGATGAGCCGCCAGTCGAGGTCGAGGCCGAGCGCGGTGGCCACGGCCATGACCCTGTCGAGACGCACCGTGTTCTTGCCGTTCTCCAGCTCGTGGATGAAGCGTGCCGACACGCCTGCCAGGTCGGCGAGCTCCAGCTGGGTCAGCCCAAGCGCCTTGCGGCGTTTCAGGAGGGCCGCGTTCAGCGGAGGTACTCCGTCACCGGTGGTGCGCCGCGAGCCTCCGTTCATGCGCCTAGCCTCCTCTTGCGCGACCGTGCAGTTCTGCCCCTCGACGGGTGGCTCGTGCACGTCCGGACTCCCGTAAATGCACGATAGCGCAGAATCGGGTCGGATGGGCGGCATCGCGCGGTGGAACGGCCCGATATCTGCGTGAGCGTGCAGCTGCGGTCCGGTATGAGTTGCGCCGGGCCCCGAAGGACCCGGCGCTCTCGGCCGGTCGTTCGCTCAGCCGCTTACTCGGTCGCTTACTCCGCCCTGCGCACCATCTCGTAGTGCACGGGGATGTGCATGGGGTCCACGAAGATCTCCGCGGGGCCCGTCACGTTCTTGGAGTGCATGCTGACCTGCAGCTCGTGGAAGATGGGGATCCACGGCGCGTCGGCCATGATGTCGACGAAGATCGAGCGGTACGCCTCGACGCGCTCCGCCTGCTGGTCGGTGCGGGCGAGGGTGTCGGCGTGCGCGGCGCGCTCCTCGATCCCCTCGTTGCAGTACCGCGCCCAGTTCCAGCCGCCGGGGATGTTGCTGGCGCAGGCCAGGATGGGCCAGTAGAAGTTGTTGGGGTCTGGGTAGTCGGCGATCCACGCCATGCCGCCCGACCACAGCAGCGGCGCCTCGCCCATGCCGCCCGCGTCGATGACGGTGCTCTGCGCCTGCGTGCGCAGCTCGGCGCGCACGCCGATCTCGGCCAGGTCGGCCTGGATGGCCTGGGCGATGCGGTCGTTGGGCGCCACGTTGTAGGCGTACAGGACCGTGTCGAAGCCGTTCGGGAAGCCGGCCTCGGCGAGGAGCGCCTTGGCGGCCGCCGGGTCGTAGGGGTAGCCGGCGTACGCGTCGTCGTGGCTCTCGAAGAGCGGCGGCAGGATCTGGGTCGCCGGCACGGCGCGGTTGTTGATGATGCGCACGATGCGGTCCTTGTTGACGGCCATGTTGAGGGCGCGGCGCACGCGCACGTCGGTGAAGGGCTCCATCTCGACGTTGATGGTCACGTAACCCGTCTGCATCTGCTCGCCGGTCGAGACCTGCTTGCTCCACTCGGGGTCGGCCATGACCTCCGTGTAGCGGGCGCTGGGGATACCGTCGCCCAGGATGTCGACCTCGCCGCGCTGCAGGCGCAGGAACGCCACGTTCTGGTCGACGCCGACCTGGAAGGTGAGCTCGTCGAGGTAGGGCAGGCCCGCCTCGAAGTAGTCGGGGTTGCGCTCCAGCACGATGCGCTGGCCGAGCACCCACTCCTTGAGCTTGAAGCCGCCCGTGCCCACGGGCTGGTGGCCGAAGTCGCCGGCGGCCGCCTCGACCGCCTCGCGCGGGACGATGTGCGCGAAGTTGAGGCCGAGCTTGTGCAGGAACGAGGCGTCGGGCTCCGAGGTGGTGAACTGCACGGTGCGGTCGTCGAGCACCACGATGCCGCTGACCTCGGTGGCGGCGCCGTCGACGAACTCCTCCGCGCCCTCGATGGTGAGGTAGAAGCCCTGGCCCGGGCTCTGCGTGGCCGGGTTCAGGGTGCGCTCGAGCGTGTACTTGACGTCGTCGGCCACCAGCTCGCGGCCGTTATGGAACTTGACGCCCTGGCGCAGCGTGAACACGTAGGTGCGGCCGTCCTCGCTGACGGTGTAGCTCTCGGCCAGGTGCGGCACCAGCTCGGTGGTGCCGGGGGTGTAGTCCATCAGGCCGTCGAAGATCGACTTGATGATCGACCAGTTCTGCCAGTCGTAACCGATGGCGGGGTCCAGCGTGGCCACGTCGTCCTGGAACGACACCACGGCGCTGCCGCCCTGCTGCGCCATGGCGGTGCCGAGCGTGAGGACCGCGAGGGCCGCCAACGCGCGCAGCGCGCCGCTGCCACGTCGGTGACGCGAGTGAGCGGCCGCGCCGGGCGCCGCGCCTGTTCTCTGGGTGTGCATCGTTGCCTTCCTTCCGCGCCGGTTGGCGCCGGTTGCCGGCACTCGCGCCGCCGTGGCCGCGCGAGGTGTCCGCTTCACGAGTACCGGATCCTGGGGTCCAGGGCCGGGTAGACGAGGTCGGCCAACAGGTTGCCGACCACAACGAAGAGGGCGGTGACGATGACGCCGCCCATGATGACGGGGATGTCGACCAGCTGGATGGCCTGCCAGATCATCTGACCGATGCCGGGCCAGCCGAACACGCTCTCCACGATCACGATGCCGCCCATGAACACGCCGATGTCGAGGCCCACGAGGGCCACCACGGGCAGGACGGCGTTCTTGAGGACGTGCTTGAAGACCACCTTGGTGGGGAAGACCCCCTTGGCGCGTGCGGTGCGGACGTAGTCCTGGCGCAGCACCTCGATCATGGCGCTGCGCGTCACGCGGGCGTACCAGCCGCCGCCCGCAAGGCCCACCGTGACGGCGGGCAGGAGGATGTGCAGCGGCGTGCCGTACCCGCCGAGGGGGAAGATGGGCACGAGGTAGCTGAGGAAGTAGATGAGCAGGAGCCCCACCACGAACTGCGGTGCAGACACGCCCACGAACGCCAGCGCCATGACGGCCTGGTCCACGCCCGTGCCGCGCCTGAGTGCCGATATCACCCCCGCCGGCAGCCCGATCAGGAGCTCGAAGAGTATGCCCGCCAACGCGAGCTGCATGGTGGGGCCAAGGCGCGCCTTGATGAGGCGCGTGACTTGGGCCTTCTGGGCGTAGGAGCGGCCCATGTCGCCCGTCACCAGGCCGGCCACGTAGCTCACGTACTGCTGCGGGAGTGGCCTGTCGAGGCCCAGCTCGGCCCTGATGCTGGCCACGGTGGCGGCGGTGGCGCTGCGCCCGGCGATCATCCGGGCCGGGTCAGCCGGCAGCAGGAACACGAGCAGGAAGGTGATGATGGTCACCCCGACCATCACCCCCGCGGCCTGCAGCAGGCGCTGCCCGAGGTAGCGGATCACGCGGCCTCAACGGCCGCCGGCGGGCGGCTGCTCACCGGCGCTCCGCTAGGTCGAGCGCGTCGCGCAGCCCCTCGCCCATCAGGTTGAACGACAGGCTTGTGACGAGGATGGCCACGCCCGGGAAGACGACCAGCCACGGGGCGTTGAGGAAGTACGACTGGCTCTCGTTGATGATGCCGCCCCACGACGGGGTGGGCGGCTGCACGCCCACGCCGAGGAACGACAGGCTGGCCTCGAGCAGCACGGTGGTGCTGATGCCGAGCGTGCCGAACACCATGAGGGTGCTGATCAGGTGGGGGAGGATGTGCTTGAAGAGCGTGCGGAAGGTGCCGACCCCGAGGGCGCCGGCGGCCTCCACGAACTCGCGCTGCCCGATGGACAGCACCTGAGCGTAGATGGCGCGGGCGATCCACACCCAGTTGACGAGCGCGATCACGAGCGCCACGATCCACAGGCTGGGCCGGAGGATGGCGGCGAGCGCGATGGCGAGGATGAGGGCCGGGAAGGCCGTCATGACGTCGGTGAGGCGCATGAGCACCGTCTCGGTGACGCCCCGGAAGTAGCCGGCGGCCACGCCCACGATGAGGCCGATGAGCACGGCGACACCGTTGGCCACCACGCCAACGAGGAGCGACACGCGCGCGCCGAAGATGACGCGCGAGAGCAGGTCGCGGCCCAGCAGGTCGGTGCCGAACCAGAACGGCTCGTGGGGAGGCAGCGGGAAGCCCTCGAGGGTGAGGCCGTCGAAGTACTGCTTGGCGGGGTCGTGAGGCGCCAGGACGGGCGCGAGCAGGCTGACCGTCACCACGACCACCACGCCCACGAAGCCCACCACGGCGGCGCGGTTGGCCACGAAGCGCTTGAGCCACTTTGGCAACGCCCGCTCGCCAGCGCGGCGTGCCCTCACGGAGCCCGCGTCACCCACACCACCCACGCCGCTAGCCAACCCGACCGCCCTCCTACCGCCCGCGCCGCGCGCGTCGGCACCGATGCGTTGCTCAAGGCGGGCGCGGTGGCCTGCACCGCGCCCGCCCTCGTCCCTCGCGCTAGGGCGAGGCTCCCAGATGGCCCGATTGTATCCACGCCCTCTTCGGTCCGCAAACCCGTCTCGAAGGGCGCAACGGGGGCGCCCAGTGGGCGCGCCGGACCCTAGGCGCGGCCCTCCAGCAGGCCCAGCCCGCGCGCCACCTCGCCCACTTCGGCCACCACCCGTGGGGTGCCTGCCACCACGCTTATGCGCTTGGCCGTCAGCCAGTCGGCCGGCCTCCCCCAGAGCTCGAAGACCCCGCCGGCCTCCCGCACGATCACCGCGCCCGCCGCCACGTCCCACGCCGCCAACCCGAACTGCCAGAAGAGGTCGACCCGGCCGTCCGCTACGAAGCACAGGTCGCGCGCCGCCGAGCCGCTGGCCCGGACGCCGGCGGAACCGCCCGACACGCGCCCGAAGAACTCGGCCAGCCGCCCGTCCTCCCGCATGGGCTCGGTGAAGTTCGTGGTTATCAGCGCGTGCGAGAGCGGCCTGTCCTGAGCCAGGCGGAGGCGGCGGTCCTCGTGCCAGGCGCCACCCCCTTCGTAGGCCCAGTAGACGGAATCCGACGCGGAGTCGTAGATGACGCCCAGCACGCTCTCGCCGCCCTGTACCAGACCCACTGACACGCAGAACCCAGGGTAGTCGCGCACGAAGTTGTGGGTTCCGTCGATGGGGTCGATGACCCACACGGGCGCGCCGCCGCCCGCCTCCCACAGCCCCTCCTCGCCGAGGAGGCCGAAGCCCGGGTGCGCCTCCTTCAGGGCCGCCGCGAGGCGCCGCTGGGACTCGACGTCCACCAGCGTGACCACGTCACCGGGAGAGGTCTTGGTGCTCACGCCGAGGTCTTCGCGGCCGGCGTGGTGATCGAGCTGGCGCCGGCGCGCCCAGCGCCCGACCTCGGCGGCGAGCGGGACGACGAGGTCCTTGATGGCCCCGAGCTGGGCGCTGGTGAGGGGAGGGAGGGGCGGTGTCATGCCGCCGATGCTACCCCCGGGCGGGCGCGGCCTAGCTCGCCAGGAAGAAGCCGCTGTGGCGCACGACCTCGAGCGGCCTGGACGCCAGGCGCAGCCGCACGCGCTGCTCCCAACCGGCCAGCCGCTCGAGCAGCTCGGGCGGCGGCGCAACCGGTAGGTAGATCATGGAGCGCAGGTAGGCGAGGACCACCTCGGGGTCCTCGGCGAACACCACGTCGCGCCGCTGACGCAGCTCGACGTTCCCGAAGTGTCGGTGCAGGGGCGCGGCGCCGTCCTCCAGCGTGAACGTCAGCGGCGCCGCGCCCTCCACCCTCACCCCTTCGAAGCCCCAACGGGTGGGCTCCGCCGCGAGCTCGCGCAGGCCGGCGAGGTGCGCCGCGCCGTTCGTTGCGGCCACGAGGGTCCCGCCGGGCGCCAGCACGCGGCGGAGCTCGGCCAGGGCGCGGTCGAGGTCAGTCACGTGGTAGAGCATGTGGTTCGCGAACGCCACGTCGAAGGTCGACGCGTCGAACGGCAGGTCGGTCACGTCGGCCACCAGCGTCTCGGCGCTCAGGCCCGCGTCCAGAGCCGCGCCGGCCGCGGCCGAGACCATGCCGGGGGAAAGGTCGGTCAGGGTGAGGCGCCAGCCGGGCGGCACCCGGTCCGCCTGCTGCGCCCACAGGCGCCCGGTGCCCGCCCCGACCTCGAGCACCCTCGCGGCGGGCGCCGCGTCCACGTGGTCGAGAAGCCAGGCGTGGAAGTCGCCCTGGGTGCTCGGGTAGCGCTCGTGGAAGGCGATGCGGGCCTGCAGGCGGTCCGGCGTGCGGTAGGCGGTGGGCTCCGGCATGAGGTCGACTATAGGGCCTTCAGGCCACCCGCTCACTCGTCACAGCCTCGCGGGCCGGAGCGCGCGTATCGTCGGGACCAGGAGTGCGTTCCGCGCGCGGTCTGATCGTGTCGGTTCCCGGAGGGCGCCCCGGAAGGAGTGGTGATGCGAGCGAACGCGAGGGACTGGTCCAAGAGGTTCCTGGTCCTGCTGGCGCTGATGTTGGCAGCCTCGGGTGCGTGGGCGAAGTCGGCCTACTTCATCCAGGCCGACCTAGTGAGGGGCGCCGTTGGTGCCATGGGAGCCGTGTGCGTGGCGAACGCCGTGTTCCTGCCCGGCGAGCAGATGGTTTGGCGCGCCTACGTGTACGACTTCGAGACTGGCGACCTGCTGACTCAGGAAGACATCGACGCCAAGGGCATCAAGGTCTACGGTGAGCTCGACAGCGGCATCAAGATCGGGCTCAACTACATCCCGCACCCGCCCGGCTCGCCCGACACCGAGCTGTTCTGGGCCGCCGGCTGGCAGATTCCGGAAGACTACGCCACGGGCACCTACCACTGGTCCGTGGTGGTCGAGGACGCGGCCGGTAACACCGCCACCTACACGCCCATGGGCGTATCGGTGGGCCTCGGCTCCATCAGCATCGTGGCGCCACCGGCGGCCAGCACCAGCACCACGCCGCCCCTCGCCACGGTGGCCGACACCGCGCCGGCCCCGGACGGTGAGCAGCTGTTCGTGACCAACTGCTCGGCGTGCCATCAGGTCAACGGCGTTGGCATCTCCGGTGCCTTCCCGCCGCTGGCCGACAACCCGATCGTCACGGCCGACGACCCGACCTTCGTGACGCGCGTCGTCTTGTACGGGCTGGAGGGGAAGATCGACGTGGCCGGCACGGCTTACGACGGCCAGATGCCGCCGTGGCAGAACGTCTTCGACGACGCCCAGGTCGCGGCCATCCTCAGCTACGTGCGAAGCAGCTGGGGCAACGCGGGCTCGGCCGTGGACGCGGCGACCGTCGCCGCCCAGCGGGCCGTGCCCGGGACCGCCGATGACAACTACGCCAACTACCCCCACTAGGGGTTGGCCAAGGCGAGCGGCGGCGGTGTTCCTCACCGCCGCCGCGCTCGTCTCTGCCTGCGGCCGGGCCCAGGACGCCCGGTTGAGCTTCGAGCCAGCGGGCGGCGTCGTCGGGCAGGCGGTCACGGCCACCGTCACCGCCCTCACGCCCGGGACGAGCTACGACCTGGTCTGGACGAGCGCCGACGCCGCCTGGAACGTGGCCGACGGCGAGTTCTACGGGGTCACCTCGGAGGACACCCGCACCGTGATCGCCAGCCTCACGGCCGACGCGACGGGCGCGGCCACGGCCAGCTTCACCGTGCCGGAGGACTACGGCTACGTGCACAACGTCTTCGTGGAACTGGACGGCGAGCAGATGGCCCGGCAAGGCTTCGTGATAGCCCCCGACCTCACCATCTCGCCCGCGTCCGGCCCGCCTGGCACGCCCATAACGGTGACGCTGACAGGGGTGGGCTACCGCTTCTGGGAGTCCGTGTGGCACCTCCTCTACGACGGCGCCCACTCGGGCTGGCTCTCCGCGGTCACCACCAACGGCACGGCCACCGCCGTCATCCCGGCCACCGGCGGGGTGGGCAGTCACACCCTGCAGGTCCTCTCCGGCACGCACCCCGTGCCCTACCTGAACCAGCAGCAGGCGCCCATCTACAACCCGCAGGTCCCCACGGTCGTGGGGGCCGTCTTCGAGGTCACCGACGGTCCCGAGGCCGTCTGGCCCAGCCCGGTTGAGCAGGAGCTACCGCGCGCACCGGGCGGGCAGGCGCGCGACACGGGGGCGGCGCTAACGGCCGACTTCCTGAGCGGCCCGGTGGGCAGCCCGATCACGCTGACCGGAGTCGGGTTCCCGGCCGGCGCGGAGGTGAGCCTGGGCTTCACGGCCGTGCGCGGCAACCGGCTGAGCGGCAAGGGCTGGGACGAGGTCACCGAACCGCTGGGCGCCGCCACGGCGGGTCCGGACGGCTCGTTCACCTACCGCCTGGCCACCCCTGACGACCTCGGCGGGGCGCACAAGTTCGTTGCCGGCAGCGGCGAGGTGAGCGCCGACCTCGAGTACGTGATCACCCCCAGCATCGTGGCGGCGCCTAGCGGACCGGTTGCGCCGGGCGACGACATAGTCATCACCATCAAGGGAGTCGGCTGGACCGAGACGGCCAACATCTACACCCTCCTCATCGACAACGGCTACGTCGGGTACGGCTGCGGCTTCAACAGCAAGGGCGACGTGACCATCTACCTCAAGGCGCCAGGGCGGAGCGGCGTCCACTACCTGAGCCTCTACCCGGCCATCTACCAGGGCGACCTGCTCGGCCCGGGCTCCCCGCCGGACATGGCCACGGCCAACGCCACCTACCTGCAGGTGCCCATGCTCAACTGGCGCGACCAT
>CAYNNL010000073.1:0-9880 GCA_964398765.1 uncultured bacterium
ACAGATGGGAAGGATCGGACCCATAGGAATCTGGGAACTGCTCATCATCCTCGCGCTCGTGCTGCTGATCTTCGGCCCGAGGCGTCTACCCGAGATGGCCAAGGGGCTCGGCCAGGCCGTGCGCGAGTTCCGCAAGGGCATCCGCGACATGAAACAGGACTTCGAGGACGAGGCCGACGAGCGCCCGAAGGGCGCCCCGGTGGCTGCCGCCACCACGGCGGGCCCCGCGGCGTCCGGACCGGCGGGCGTCGGCGTGACCGACCCGGCCGAGCCGGCCACCTCGGCCCAAGGCAACGGCGCCGGCCAGGCCTGACGCCGCGAAGAGCAGGCATCGGCGGGTGGACGCTGGCACCGCGCGGATGACGGGGGCCTTCAGGCCGTGACCCTCATCGAGCACTTCGAGGAGTTGCGCAAGCGCCTCTTCATCGCGGTTCTCGCGTGGGTCGTGGCGTCGGGGGTGGCGTTCGCGTTCCGCTTCGAGGTCCTCGAGTGGCTCAAGGCCCCGCTGCCGCCCAGCATGACCCTCAACTACTTCGCGGTGCTCGAGCCGTTCACCGTGTCGATGCAGATCGCGTCGTTCTTCGGCCTGGTGCTCGCCTCACCCGTCCTCCTCGGCCAGGTGTGGGGCTTCGTCGCCCCGGGCCTCTACGCCGAGGAGCGACGTTACGCCGTCCCCTTCATCTTCTTCGCCGTGGTGGCCTTCGCGGCCGGCGTGGCCTTCGCTTACTACGTCGTCCTGCCGTTCAGCATCCCCATCCTCCTCTCCTTCCTCGGCGGCGAGGCGCAGGGGCTGCTGTCGATCGGCCACTACATCTCCACGTTGCTGATGCTCATGGCCGTCTTCGGCCTGATGTTCGAGATGCCCGTGCTGGGCTACCTGCTGGCCCGCATCGGCATCCTGCGCTACGCGCCGCTCGCCCGCACCCGCCGCTGGGCGATCGTCGGCGGCGTGGCGCTGGCGGCCGTCATCACCCCCACCGGCGACCCCTTCAACCTCGCGCTGGTGGCCGTGCCGCTCGTCGTGCTGTACGAGCTGACCATCTTGGTCGTGCGGGTGTCACAGCGTAGGATGCTGCATGCAAGAGAAGATCCAGAGCCTTCGGGCACGTATTGACGAGCTGAACCTCCAGATCCTCGAACTCCTCTCCACGCGAGCCACGGTCGCCGCCGAGATCGGCGCGCTGCAGTCCGCCATGGGTAGCTCCCAGTACGACCCCGTGCGCGAGCAGGCCATGCTCGACGCGCTGGTCGCCGCCAACCGCGGACCGTTCGACGCCGCCACCGTCAAGAGCCTCTTCAAGCAGGTCTTCCAGGCCAGCATGCAGCAGAGCAAGACGCAGGAGAAGCGCGCCTACCTCACGTCGCGCACCACTCACGCGTCCGACACGGTCGTCGAGGTCGGCGGCGTGCCGATCGGCTCCAAGCACTCCCCGGTCCTGGTGGCTGGACCTTGCGCGATCGAGTCCGAGGCGCAGGTCGAGGCGGTCGCGGCGCGCGTCGCGGCGCGCGGCGTGCGGCTGTTCCGCGGCGGCGCCTACAAGCCGCGCACCGACCCGTACTCCTTCCAGGGCCTCGGCGAGGCCGGATTGGCGATGGCACGCGCCGCCTGCGACCGGCACGGCCTGGCGTTCGTCAGCGAGATCATGGCGCCCTCCGACCTCCCCCTCTTCGAGGAGTACGTCGACCTCCTGCAGATCGGGGCGCGCAACATGCAGAACTTCTCCCTGTTACGCGCCGCCGGGCGCAGCCGGAAGCCCGTGTTGCTCAAGCGGGGACTGTCGGCGACCATCGAGGAGTGGCTCATGGCGGCCGAGTACCTGCTGAGCGAGGGGAACGAGAACGTCATCCTCTGCGAGCGCGGCATCCGCACCTTCGAGCAGTACACGAGGAACACGCTCGACGTCTCCGCCGTGGCGCTCGCCAAGCTCGAGAGCCACCTGCCGGTCCTCGTCGACGTGACGCACTCCGGCGGTCGCCGTGACCTCCTGGTGGCCCTCACGAAGGCGGGCCTGGCGGTCGGCGCGGACGGGATCATGGTGGAGGTCCACCCCAACCCCGCCGTGGCCCTGTCCGACACCAAGCAGCAGATCGACTTCGATGCGTTCGACTCCTACCTCGCCGACACCGGGTACCACTCCAAGCTCAGCGAGAAGCGCGCCGAGCTCTACGGCTTCTGAGGATGGCGGCGCGGGAGCGGTGACGGTCGAGTGGCCGGGCTAGACGACCTCCTCTCCTCGCTGCTGCGCGCGGTCGAGGTCGCTCCCGCCTACACGGCGGAGCGGTGTCTGGTCGTGCGGAGCGGCAAGGACGCCTGCCGCGCCTGCCTCGACGCCTGCCCGCACGAGGCCGTGAGCATCGGCACCCGGGTCGAGATCGACCCCGTCGACTGCACCGGTTGCGGGCTGTGTATACGCGCCTGCCCGAGCGAGGCCCTCGCCGACCCGCCCAAGCTCGCACCGGGGCCCGCCCTGCGGTGCAGCCAGGTGGCGGGGGACGCGCCGAGCGTGCGGTGCCTGGCTCAGCTGTCCGGGCCCGACATCGTGGGTCTGGCGGGCCGCGCCGACAGCGTCACGCTCGCTCGCGGGGAGTGCGCCGGTTGCAAGGTGGGCGGTTCGGGCGTGCCGGCGGCCGTCGCGCGGTCGGTGGCGGACGCCGAGGCGCTGCTGGCCGTCCAGGACCGCAGGCTCGTCGTGAGCGTCCAGCAGGTCAGGCGCCTCGACGCGCCGGTCCCGCGCGGACGCGTGACGCGCCGGGCGTTCATCGGCGGCGGCGCCCGCCGCGCCGCCGAGGGCGCCGCCGGCGCCCTGGCGCCCCTCGAGGCGTGGCTCGACGCCGCGCTCCCGCAGGAGACCGCCCCCGAGGCGGCGCAGCCCCCCGAAGCGGCGCGGCGCTACCGGCTGGTGGCGACGGCCGAACCCGCGCCGGAGGCGCTGGTGCCCTGGCGGCTACCGCGGGTCGCGGACGGCTGCATCTTGTGTCCGGCCTGCACCCGGGCCTGCCCCACAGGGGCGCTCGACCGCGACCTGACGGGGCCCCACGGCGCGCTGATGCTGCGGCCCGACCTATGCATCGGCTGTGACGCCTGCATACCCGCCTGCCCCGTCGACGTCATGTCGATGGACGACGAGGTGACCTGGGCGGAGCTCTCCGGCGGGAAGCGCGAGGCGTTCAGGGCTGGACCCGACCGGCTCGGCACCGGGGCGCTCCACCGCTGAGGGCGCGGGCCGCCCCCGGTCTCCCGCGCGCCACCGTTGGGCCCGCCGCGCCCGCCCCTCTCGGCGTACACTCGAGTATGACCGTGGAGACGTGGGTGCTTGAGGCGGTCGAGGCGGGTGGCTCCAAGGGCGTCACCCTCCGACTGGTGCAGCGGCACATCGACGAGCGCCACTACGAGGAGCTCGCCGTCGACACGCTCGAGGCGGCCCTGGCCGCGTTGATGGGTGCCGGTAGGATCACGCTCGAGGGGGAGCGCTACTTCCCCACCAAGCGCACCTCCAAAGAGGACGCCATGAAGCAGCTCTTCGGTGACGGTTGAGGCCAGTGTCCCGATCCAGTTTAGGAGGCGGTCGATGACGACCCCGAATGCCAGGGCCGGCGCCCCCGCGCTGACCGATTTCTACGACGTCGACGCGCTCCTCAGCCCTGAAGAGCGGCTGATCCAAGGGAGCGTCCGCGAGTACGTCCGCTCGGAGTTGCTCCCTCACGTGGGCGGCTGGTGGCAGGACGGCGTCTTCCCGGCGGAGCTCGCGAGGCGCTTCGGCGACCTCGGGGCGCTGGGCGTGACCACCCCGGAGCGGTACGGGGGCGCGGGCGCCTCGTACACGGCCTACGGGTTGGTGTGCCGGGAGATCGAGTACGTCGACTCTGGCATGCGCTCGTTCGTCAGCGTGCAGTCGAGCCTGGTCATGTTCCCCATCGCCGCCTACGCGGATGACGCCGTGAAGGACCACTGGCTACCGCTCCTCGCCAGCGGCGAGGCCGTCGGCTGCTTCGGCCTGACCGAGCCCGACGCCGGCTCGGACCCCGGCGCCATGCGCACGCGTTGCCGCCGCGTCGGCGACGACTGGGTGATCACGGGCGTCAAGCGCTGGATCACCAGTGGGTCGCGCGCCGACGTGGCCATCGTCTGGGCCAAGGACGAGGAGTCCGGCAAGGTCCTCGGCTTCGTGGTCGAGACCGACCGGCCCGGGTTCCAGGCCGCCGACATCAAGACGAAGGCGTCCATGCGGGCGTCCGTGACGAGCGAGCTCTACCTCGACGAGGTGGCCGTGCCGAGCGGCAACCAGCTGAAGGTCAGCGGCCTCAAGGGCCCGTTGTCGTGCCTGAACCAGGCACGGTTCGGGATAGCTTTCGGCGTCGTCGGGGCCGCCCAGGCGTGCTTCGACGAGGCCCGGGCGTACGTGGCCGACAGGCCGGCGTTCGGCGAGCCCCTCGCCGCGAAGCAGATCGTGCAGGCGCGCCTCGCCGACATGCTCTCCGAGATCACGAAGGCCGACCTGCTCGCCTTGAGGCTGGGGCAGCTCAAGGAGCAGGGCAAGGACCATCCGGCCCGCGTGTCGCTCGCCAAGCGCGACAACTGCCGCAGTGCCCTCGGAGTGGCGCGGTCCGCCCGCGACCTGCTGGGAGGCAACGGCATCACCACCGAGTACGCCGCCATCCGGCACATGCTCAACCTCGAGACCGTGGCCACGTACGAGGGAACCGACACCGTCCACACCCTCGTCCTCGGCCGCGAGATCACCGGCGTGAACGCCTTCTGACCGAGCCGCCCCTCAGTTGGCGAGCCAGCGGGCGGCGACGAGCACGGCGGCCAGGAACGCCGCCCGCAGAAGGTGGTAGGGCCAGACGACCTTGCCCATGACGAGCCTGGCGTTCAGGTAAGACGCGAGGAAGCCGAGCGCGGCGCCCACGAGCAGGATCCACCAGGCGACGGCGTCCCGGAAGGCGTAGGCCACCGCCGCGACCGTGAGCACCATGGCCGCCACGAGGAACAGTTGCGCTACCGCCGGTTTCCGGCGGCTCACGGCCCACGACCCGAAGGCGTTGACGATCACCAGCGTCAGCGCCACCAACATCAGCACGACGTGCACGGAAGTCAGTCTAAACGGGACCGGAGCAGGGCGTCGACCGGGTCGGTGCCGGCGAGCGCCTCCTGGACGGTGACCACGTCCAGCGGCTTGTGCGCGCCCCGTTGGACCCGCTTGGCCAACCAAGCGTCGCTCCCCGACTCGGCGTCCACCACCAGGCGGAGACGGTCGACGACGGCGCGGCGGCCGAGGAGCCGGGCGGCCCCCAGCACCTCCGCGTCGCTGTCCACGAGTCGTGGTTCGGCCCTCAGCCCC
Source organism: uncultured bacterium (assembly GCA_964398765.1). Taxonomy (GTDB): domain Bacteria; phylum Deinococcota; class Deinococci; order Deinococcales; family Trueperaceae; genus JAAYYF01. The sequence goes on from CAYNNL010000073.1 coordinate 5,343, forward strand.
TCGGCCCTGAGCTCGTCCGGGTCGCTCCGGTGCTGCCCGACGACCGTCTCGCCCTCCCGCCTTACCAGCTCGTCCAGGCGCGGGGAGGCGAGCCACGGTTGGGCGATCACGGCCACGACCGTGGCGCCCGCCGGGGCGCTCGGCACCTGAGGTCCGCCGGACCGCTGGGGTCTGGCCAGGGGCCGCGCGCGGTCGAGCGCTCGCCTCACGAGCGCCAGGTCGTGCCCGTGAGCCTGCAGGAACTCGACCGCGCGCGTCTCGAGCTCGGCGCCGAACCAGCCTGGCACGGCGTGGACAGGGCCGACGCCGGGAAGCGCCGAACGGAGGCTGCCTGGGAAGTCGACGATCCAGGGGTCCTGCCCGGCGCCCCGCGCCACCCCGCTGGCGCGCACCAGCTCGGGGACGACCACGGACTCCGCCCCGGCGTCGGTGAGCGCGAGCGCCTGCGCGGCCGCCAGGCGGAACGCCACGGTCGGCACAGCCGCGCCCAGCTCCGGCGCCGCGAACCGCTCCTTCACGAGCTCGGGGTCTGCGAAGACAGCGTCTAGCCCCGCCGCGCCGGCGAGGGCGACCCAGAAACCGCCGTAGCGCGCCCAGTTGAGTTGCGTCACGAAGCCTACGCGCACGACCTGGGAGTCTAGCATCCCCCTGGCGGACCCTATCAGGCGTCCACGGCCTGGAGGTCCGGGCGCATGGCGTCCAACCTCGCCCGCAGGGCGCGTGCCAGGCGCGCAGCGCCCTCCTTGTCGAGGAACTGGTTGCCGTTACCGCACTTGGGCGAGAGCACGCAGCGCGGGCAGCCGCCGCCGCACGGGCACGACTCGAGGAGCTGTGACGCGGCCGCCAGCCAGTCGGCGAAGACGGCGGCGCCGGCGAGTGCGTACCCGACGCCGCCCGGATGGCCGTCGTATATGAACACGGTGGGCCTCAGCGTCGCCGGGAAGAGCGGGTAGGAGACGCCACCGACGTCCGCCCGCTCGCATAGGACGAAGGCGGGCAGCAGCCCGATGAGCGTGTGTTCCAGGGCGTGCATGGCCGCGGGCAGTTCGGCCGGGCCCGGCGCGCCCGGCAGGTCGCCGGCGTCGAACCAGAGCGCCTGCGTGTCGTAGGCGATCTCGGGCAGGTCGAGCGCGCGCTCCTCCAGCACCGCCTCGCTCAGGAAGCGCTTCATCACGTAGCCCGTGACGCGGTGGGTGACGCGCACGCGGCCGACGCTGACACCTTGCGGCGGGGCCGTGAGCTCGCCCGGCCCGCCCGCGCGGCTCGGGATGGGTCCGAGCACCTCGATGTCGGTCTCCGACCTGGGCTGCGTGTAGTAATCCTCGATGTGCGGCAGCAGCCGCGCCACGCCGGCGGTCAGGTCGAGACTGGCGACCAGGTACTGCTCGCCCCTGTGAAGGTGGACGGCGCCGGGGTGGAGCTCCCGCAACGCCGTCCCCAGGTCGGTGACCCCCAGGGAGCGCCCGAAGCCGTCCTTCAGCCTGATCCGCTTCCCGTAGCCGCCTCGCAGCTCGACCCGGCGGTGAGGGTAGCGGCGTCGGCTGACGAAGGCGTCACCTTGCGGCACGAGGCCCTCCACGGTGTCGAGCCGGGTCCAGGGCGCGACCAGGGCCTCCTCCTGCCGGAGCGGGGCCTCGGCCGCCGCGCAGGCGAGGTGGCGGGGGTGGAGGACCTCGTTGAACGGGTCGGCGACGGCGTCCTCGACGGGTCCGCCTAGGAGCGCGTCCGGGTGAGTGAGGTAGTACTCGTCGAGCGGGTCCTGACCGGGGATCAGCAGCGTGAGGGCGCGGCGGCCGGCGCGGCCGGCGCGGCCCGAACGTTGCCACATGGCCATCTTCGAGCCCGGGTAGCCGACGAGCACCACGGCGTCGACGCCCCCGATGTCCACCCCCAGCTCCAACGCGCTCGTGCTGGTGAGCACGGTGATGGCTCCAGCGCGGAACGAGTCTTCCAGGGACCTGCGCGCCTCGGGTGTGTAGCCGGCGCGGTAGCTCTCGACGCGCCCTTCGAGCTCCGGGCCGAGTATGCCGGCCGCGTACCGCCGCACTAGCTCGGCGCCCTTGCGGGAGTTGCAGAAGAAGATGCTCTTCACGTCGGCCCTCACGAACTCGGCGGCCAGCGTGGCGGCCTCCGAGTTGGCCGAGCGCCGTCTGGCCGCGCCCTCCTCCGCCCCGCCGCGCCCGCCGCCCGCGCGCGGTGGGCGCCACATGACGAACTCCCGCGCGCTGCTGGGGGCCCCGTCGTCGGCGATCACGTCGAACGGCCGCCCGGCGAGGCGCTCGGCGTGCTCCGCCGGGTTGCCGATGGTGGCCGAGGCGGCTATCACGCTCGGGCTGGCACCGTACCTCTCGGCCAGCCGGAGCAGGCGCCGCACCACGTTGGCGACGTGCGACCCGAGGACCCCCCGGTAGGCGTGCAGTTCGTCCAGCACGACGTAGTCGAGCGTCCCGAGGAACCGCGCCCAGGCGGCGTGGTGCGGGAGGATGCCGTAATGCAGCATGTCCGGGTTGGTGAGGAGGGCCCGCAGCCGTTCCCTGGCCTCCGCACGTGTTTCCTGGGACGTGTCGCCGTCGTACGTTCCGACCAAGCCCCCATCCCCGTCGGCCGCCCCGGATGCCAACCCCGCTGCCGAAGCCAGCGTCCGCAGCTTCAGCAGCTGGTCCGCCGCCAGCGCCTTGGTCGGGTAGAGGAGCAGGCTGGTGCGGCCGCGCGCCAGGGCGTCGATGACGGGCAGCTGGAACACGAGCGACTTGCCGGAGGCCGTGGCGGTCGCCACCGCGACGTTCCGGCCGCGCCCGACGGCCTCGAACGCCCGCGCCTGATGGGAGTACGGGCTCAGCCCGAGCGCCGCCAGACGCTCGGCGAAGGGCCCGGCGTACGCCGGCTCGGGCTCCCCGCGCCGCGGCGGCATGAACTGGTAGGCCGCCAGCTGGTCCTCGTAGCCGGGGAGCTGGGTGAGGAAGGCGTGGAAGCTCTGCTCGTCGGCCTTGGCCACGCCCGAAGCGTACCCTCGCCGGGCGCGCGGCCAGGTCGCCGAGCCCGCCTCGACCAGGCCGGTGGTAGCATCCGGCACGGGACCGGCCGCCGCGACCGCGGCGCGTCTGCGCCCGACGTCGCAACCGGAAGCGAATGCTGGCAGTGCAGACCGCCCTGATCGTCGCCCTCTACCTCGCCGAGGTGCCGTACCTGGCACTCATGGTCATGGTCGTGGTGGGCGCGCTGATGCGCGTGACCCCCGAGCGCACGCGGGCCACCCCGAGCGTGAGCGTGATCGTGCCCGCGCACGACGAGGAGCGCGACCTCCCGGCCACCCTGGCGTCGTTGGCCGCCCAGGAGTACCCGGGCCGGCTCGAGTTCGTGGTCGTGGACGACCGCTCCACCGACGGTACCGGCGAGGTCATCGACCGGTTCGCGGCGGCCGACGGGCGCTTCCGGCACGTGCGGGTGGTGGAACCAAGCAGGCGGATGGCCCCCAAGGTGAACGCGGTGGACCACGGCATCCGCGCCGCCGGCGGTGAGCTGGTGCTGGCCACCGACGCAGACTGCGTGCATGATCCTCACTGGGTGGCCGGCATGGCGTCCTACTTCGCCGATGACGTCGTCATGGTGGCGGGCTACGTCTCGACCAGTCGGCGAGGCGAGGCGCGCTCGCTCCTTCAGCGCTTCGAGTCCGTCGACTGGTTCACGCTGATGCTCGTGTCGCGGAGCATGACCCGCTTCGGGCTCAAGTTCGCGAGCAGCGCCAACAACCTGGCTTACCGCCGGTCGGCGTTCGACGCCGTCGGGGGCTTCGGTGCGGCGGGGCGGGCCCCCAGCGGCGACGAGGACCTGCTCACCCAGAAGCTCGGGCGCTTGCCGGGAGCCAAGGTGGTGTTCGCTGACGACCCAGTATGCCGTGTGCTCACCGGCGGCGCCTCCAGCGCACTTCAGCTCGTCAGGCAGCAGAGGCGTTGGGTCAGCCGCTACCATCACGTTCTGCACTACCACCCCGCGTTCCTCGCCGGCATCGCCGTCCTCGGCCTTCAGAGCGTGCTGCTCACGCTCGCGTTCGTCCTCAGCCTGTTCGTGCCTGCGCTCCTGCCGTGGGTACTGGGGCTCTGGGCGGTGAAGGTCGCCATCGAGTTCACGGGTTTGGGCGTCGGCACGAAGCAGTGGGACAGACCCGACCTATGGGGCCCGAGCGCCCTCTGGTGGTCCCTGCTGCACCCTCTCTTCATCGCCACGGCGTCGGTGGGTTCGTTCCTCAAGCCGAGTGCCTGGTACGCGGGCGCGGCGTCCTACCGTCGCCGCTACCTTCAGAGGCGGTGGCGCGAGCTGGTGCGCCGCGCCAGGCAGGGGTTCGCGAAGTCCTGACGCGGCGCGAAGCCCGCTGGGCGGGTGGGAGCGCGTGGCGAACGCGCACCTTGGCCCGCGTGGCCCGGTGCTAGACTGGCCCAACTCGCGTGCCGTGCGGCTGCTGCCACCTGGCACGCTCACGGAGGCACGACATGAAGGTGATCATCCTGGGCGGGGACGGCTTCTGCGGCTGGCCGACGAGC
>CAYNNL010000074.1:0-9574 GCA_964398765.1 uncultured bacterium
GCATGAACGCCATAACCGCACGCAAGGAACGTCGCGCCAACCGCACCCGCCGGCGTCTGCGCCGCCCGGTAGAGACCGGGAGGCTGCGGCTGTCCGTCTTCCGCAGCGCCAAGCACATCTACGCCCAGGTCATCGACGACGAGCACGGCACGACCGTCGCAGAGGCCAACAGCAAGACGCTCACCCCGGCCGGTAACAAGACCGAGCAGGCCGCCGCCGTCGGCAAGGCGCTGGCGGAACGCGCCCTCGCCGCGGGAGTCAAGAGCGTCGTCTTCGACCGGGGGCCGTTCCGGTACCACGGTCGCGTCAAGGCCCTAGCCGAAGGGGCCCGTGAAGGAGGCCTCGAGTTCTGATGGCTGACACCGACTTCGAAGACAAGGTCATCTTCATCCGCCGCACCGCCAAGACCTACAAGGGTGGCCGGCGCTTCCGGTTCGGCGCGATGGTCGTCATCGGCGACCGCAACGGGCGCGTCGGGGTGGGCCTCGGCAAGGCGCGCGAGGTGCCGGTGGCGGTCCAGAAGGGCCAGCACGTTGCCCGCCGCAACGTCATCGACGTGCCCATCCAGGACCCGGGCACCATCCCCCACGAGGTGCTGGGCGAGCACGGCACCAGCCGCGTGATGCTCAAGCCCGCGGGCGCCGGCACCGGCGTCATCGCCGGGAGCGTGCCGCGCGCCATCGTCGAGCTGGCCGGCTACAGCAACCTCCTCACGAAGGAACTCGGCAGCCGCAACCAGACGAACGTCGCCTACGCGGTGATCGACGGCCTCAAGCAGCTCCGCACCTTCGACGAGGCGAAGCGCGCCCGGGAGACCGCCGAATGAAGCTCAAGCTCGTCCGCAGCCTCATCGGCACCACCAAGCGCCAGCGGGGGACCGTCAACGCCCTCGGACTCAAGAAGATCGGTGACGTCCGCGAGGTGGTAGACAACGAGTCGACTCGAGGGATGATCGAGAAGGTCAAGCACCTCCTCGTCGTCGAAGGGAACGAGAAGCGGTGAAGCTCAACGAACTCAAGCCGGCTCCCGGTTCGACCAAGAGCCGCAAGCGCCTCGGCAGGGGCCTCGGCAGCGGGCGCGGCAAGACGGCCGGCCGCGGCCAGAAGGGGCAGACCAGTCGCTCGGGCTTCAGCCAGGGCGCCGGTTGGGAGGGCGGGCGCTCGCGCCTCATCATGCGCCTCCCCAAGCGCGGCTTCACCCGCGTGAAGGAGCCCCTGCAGCTCGTGAACGTCCGTGACCTGAGCGGCTTCGCGGCCGGCGCCTCCGTCGGCGCCGACCAGCTCGTGGCAGCCGGTCTAGTCAGGCGCGCCGACCACCCGATCAAACTTCTCGGCGACGGCGAGCTGACCGTGACCGGCCTGGTCATCACCGTCGACGCCGCCTCCAAGGGAGCCCTGGCCGCGGTGGCCGCCGCCGGCGGCACGGTCGTCCTGCCCGCGGCCCCGGCCGAGGGAGCCTAAGTATGCTTAAGGCCTTTCGCAATGCTCTGGTCATCCCGGACTTGCGGGCCAAGCTACTCGTCACCATCGGACTCCTCGCCGCCTACCGCCTGATGGTCCACATCCCCACCCCGGGGATCGACATCGAGACGCTGAAGGCCGGTGGGTTCGGTGGCGGGGTGTTCTCGCTGCTCAACTTCATCTCGGGCGGCAACTTCGAGGTCTTCTCGATCGCCGCGCTCGGGGTGATCCCCTACATCACCGCCAGCATCATCATCCAGCTGCTCCAGAGCACCTACCCGCCCCTCGAGAAGCTCTCCAAGGAGGGCGAGGAGGGGCGGCGCAAGATCACCCAGTACACGCGCTGGGGCGCCACGGCGCTCGGCGCCATCCAGGCGCTGTTCCTGGCCATCGCCCTGATCGGCCCGTCCGGCGCCCTCAAGGTCGGCTGGTCGAACGGTCCGTTCTTCTGGTTCGTCGTGCTCGTCACCCAGGTGGCCGGCATCACGGTCGTCATGTGGCTCGGCGAGAAGATCACCGAGTACGGCATCGGCAACGGCATCTCGCTGATCATCTACGCGGGGATCGTGGCGTCGTTCCCCAGCTCGTTGGGGCAGCAGTTCGCGCTCATCGGGGCGGGTGAGGCGAACGTGTTCGGGCTGCTCTTCTACTTCGTGCTCCTCATCGTGTCGATCGCGGGCATGGTGTTGGTCCAGCAGGCCGAGCGCCGCATCCCGGTGCAGTACGCCCGCAAGGTCGTGGGCCGTAAGGTCATGGGTGGCCAGACGACCTACATCCCCTTGCGCGTCAACGCCGCGGGCGTGATCCCCATCATCTTCGCCGTCGCCATCCTGGTGCTGCCGCAGACCCTCATCGGGGCGTTCCCCGAGATCGCCTGGATGCAGGCGCTCGGCGCCTGGTTCAACCCGTCGGTGTGGCAGGGCATCATCCTCAGCACGCTGCTGATCGTCGGCTTCACGTACTTCTACACCCAGATCTCGTTCGACCCGCGCCGCATCAGCGAGAACCTGCGCGAGTACGGCGGCTTCGTGCCCGGCGTGCGCCCCGGGCAGCAGACGACCGAGCACCTGACCCGCATCACCAACCGCATCACGCTGTGGGGGGCGCTCTTCCTCGGCCTCGTCAACGCGCTGCCGCAGACCTTCTCCTGGCTCACGGGCCAGCAGCAGCTCTCGCTCGCGTTCTCGGGCACCGGCCTCCTCATCATGGTCGGCGTGGCGCTCGACACCCTGCGCCAGCTCGAGTCGCAGCTGATGATGCGCCACTACGAGGGCTTCGTCTCCAAGGGTCGCATACGCGGCCGCGGGAGGCGCTTCTAGGTGAGCGCGCAAGGCACTGGCGCGAACGGCGCCGAGGTCGTGTTGCTCATGGGCCCGCCCGGCGCGGGCAAGGGCACGCAGGCGAACCTCCTCGCCGAGGCCCGAGGTCTGCGCAAGCTGTCGACCGGCGACATGCTCCGCTCGCACGTGCGTGACGGCACCGAGCTGGGCGTGAAGGCCAAGCGCGTGATGGACGAAGGCGGGCTCGTCTCCGACGACATCATCATCGGCATGGTCGCGGCAGAGCTCGACGCCATGGAGCCCGTGCGGGTCCTGCTCGATGGGTTCCCCCGGACGCCGGGCCAGGCGGAGGCGCTCGACGACCTGCTGGCCGGCTACGACAGCCAGGTCGACGCCGCCATCGAGCTGGTGGTCGACGACGCCGAACTCGTGAGGCGCCTGCTGGGTCGCGCCGAGGCCGAGGGCCGCTCCGACGACAACGAGGCGACCATCCGGCGCCGCATGGCCGTCTACCGCGAGCAGACCGCGCCGCTCGTCGACCATTACGAGCGAAAGGGCAAGCACGTGAGCGTCGATGGCGTGGGCACCACCGCCGCCGTCGCGGCGCGCATCGCCGCCGCCCTCGGAAGCCGGTCCAAGTGATCATCAAGCGCCCGGCGGAGCTCGACATCATGGCGGAGGCCGCGGTCATCAACCGCGAGGCGCTCGCCGTGGTGGAGGCCGCCGTGGCGCCCGGCGTCACCACGCGCGAGTTGAACGCGCTGGCCGAAGATGCTATCCTCTCACGCGGCGGGAAGCCCGCTTTCAAGGGCTACAACGGCTTCCCGGCCACGATCTGCGCCAGCCCCAACGAGGTGGTCGTTCACGGGTTCCCCGACGACAGGCCCCTCCGGGACGGCGACATAATCTCGATCGACATCGGGACGTTCTACCGCGGTTACGCCGCCGACATGGCGCGCACCTACCCGGTCGGCACCGTCTCGGTCGATGCAGGCAGGCTCCTCGAGGTGACGGAACGGTCGTTGACCGCCGGCATCGCGGCGGCGCAGGCCGGCAACCGCTTGGGCGACGTTTCCGCGGCCATTCAGGGCGTCGTCGAGGCGGCAGGTTTCTGGGTAGTCCGCGAGTTCGTGGGGCACGGCATCGGCCGGGAGTTCCACGAGGGACCGGAAGTGCCCAACTTCGGTCGTGTCGGCACGGGGCCCGTACTCCGTCCCGGCCTCGTACTGGCGATCGAGCCCATGGTGGCTCAGCGGCGCGCTCGCGTCGTCATCGCAGACGACGGTTGGACGGCTTCCACTGAGAACGGGTGTCTGGCGGCACATTTCGAGCACACCGTAGCCATCACGGAAGATGGCCCTTGGGTGCTGACGGCTAACGGCGGCGCGAGCGACGCGAGAGCGCTCGGCACCGCACCAGGAGGTGTGCATGGCGCGTAAGAGATCGGGTCCACCAAGGAAACCGCGTGGCGAGCGGCAGGAAGAGACTACGCAAGACACTATCCGAACGGAAGGCGTAGTGCTCGAGGCGCGCCCGAACACGACGTTCCTCGTCCAGCTGGACGCAGGACCCGAGATTCTTGCCCACGTCGGGGGCAAGATGCGCCGTCACTACATCCGCATCCTCCCGGGCGACCGCGTCGTCCTCGAGATCAGCACCTACGACCCCGAGAAGGGTCGCATCGTCTACCGCAAGTAGGAGTAGGAGTTGGAGCATGAAAGTACGGGCTTCAGTGAAACCAATGTGTGACAAGTGCAAGGTGATCAGGCGTCACGGCCGCGTCTACGTGATCTGCTCTAGCAACCCGACGCACAAGCAAAGGCAGGGCTGAGCGTGGCGCGCATCGCCGGCGTCGACCTGCCACGTGACAAGCGCATCGAGGCCGCGCTGCCGTACATCTACGGCATCGGCTGGAGTCGCTCGGCCGAGATCCTCGCCAAGGCCGAGGTCGACGCCAGCACGCGCGTCAAGGACCTCACCGAGTCCGAGGTCAGCCGCCTGCGCGAGGTCGTTGACCGCGACTACAAGGTCGAGGGCGACCTGCGCCGCGAGGTGCTCCTCAACATCAAGCGCCTCATGGACATCGGTTGCTACCGCGGGCTGCGCCACCGGCGCGGCCTCCCGGTGAGGGGCCAGTCCACCAAGACGAACGCGCGCACCCGCAAGGGCCCGCGCCGCACCGTGGCCGGCAAGAAGAAGGCCCCGAAGAAGTAAGGGACTGTTGACCAATGGCCAAGAGCACAGGCAAGAACACGAAGAAGCGGGTCAAGCGCTCCATCTCGGAGGGCAAGGCGTTCATCCACGCTTCCTACAACAACACGATCGTCACGATCACCGACATGGACGGCAACACCGTCGCCTGGTCCTCGTCCGGCTCGATCGGCTACAAGGGCTCCAAGAAGGGCACCCCCTACGCCGCCCAGCTGGCCGCCGCCGACGCCACGCGCAAGGCCCAGAACATGGGCGTGTCGCAGGTCGACATCGTCATCCGCGGCACGGGCTCCGGCCGGGAGCAGGCCATCCGCTCCATCCAGGCCACCGGCGTGAACGTCCGCACCATCATCGACGACACCCCCACCCCCCACAACGGCTGCCGCCCGCGCAAGCGGAAGCGCCCCTGAGTTAGGGCGCGGCCCCGACGCAGGGGGCCGAGGAGAAACATGGGTCGATACAGAGGACCGATCGTCAAGATCTCGCGCCGAGAGGGCGCCAACCTGGCGGAGACGCCGAAGGTTCAGCGGTACATGGAGCGCCACCCGTACCCCCCGGGCCAGCACGGCCAGCGCCGCCGCCGCAAGCCCAGCGACTACGGCGTGCGGCTCCGGGAGAAGCAGAAGCTGCGCTTCTTCTACAACATGAGCGAGAAGCAGTTCCACAACCTCTTCCAGGAGGCGGAACGGGCCGAGGGGTCGACGGGCACCGTCTTCCTGCAGCTCCTCGAGTCGCGCCTCGACAACGTGGTCTACCGCCTCGGCATCGCCTACACGCGGCGCCAGGGGCGCCAGTTCGTGGCGCACGGCCACATCCTCGTCAACGGCAAGCGCGTCGACGTCCCCTCGTACCGCGTGCGCCCCGGTGACGTGATCGAGGTGAGCGCCCGCGCCAAGAAGAACGCCGTGATCCAGGCCAACATCGAGGACCGCCGGCGGGGCAAGCTGAACCCGTGGCTCGAGTTCGACGCCGACGCCATGAAGGGCCGCTTCCTGCACCGCCCGTCGCGTGAAGACATCATGGTCCCCGTCAACGAGCTTCAGGTCATCGAGTACTACTCGCGCTAAGCGGCGAGCTAACCAGTCCAGTCGCTACCGAGGAGGTACGGGTGCACATCATCCCAGATTTCAAGGCCAAGGTCACAGGCAGTTACGGCGAGTTCGTGGTCGAGCCGCTGCCGCGCGGCTTCGGCGTCACGCTAGGCAACCCGCTGAGGCGCATCCTGCTCTCTTCGGTGCCGGGCACCGCGGTGACCAGCGTGTACATCGAAGACGTGCTGCACGAGTTCTCGACCATCGACGGGGTGCGCGAGGACGTGATGCAGATCATCCTCAACCTCAAGGACCTCGTCGTGAAGATGCACGACGACGATCCGGTCACGCTGATGTTGCGCGTCGACCAGCCGGGCGAGGTGACCGCCAAGCAGTTCGACGTCCCGTCGAACGCCGAGGTCATCAACCCCGACCTACACATCGCCACCCTCTCCAAGGGCGGCAGGCTCGTGATGGAGGTGCGCGTCGAGCGGGGCGTCGGTTACGTCCCGGCCGAGATCCACGGCACCAAGGACCGCATCAACTCCATCCCCGTCGACGCCATCTACACGCCCGTCCGGCGCGTGGCCTACCGCGTGGAGGACACGCGCGTCGGGCAGCGCACCGACCTCGACCGCCTCGTCCTGCGCGTCTGGACCGACGGTAGTGTCGACCCGCGCGACGCCCTCGACACCGCCGTGGACACCCTCCGCGGCCAGCTCAACGTCTTCAACGGCGAGGGACTGGTCGAGGAAGAGGCCCCGCCGGCCATCATCCTCACGCCCGGCAAGTCCGGCGCGGAGGAGGAGGCCGTCGAGGAGGTCACGCTCAGCCTCGAGAGCCTGGATCTCTCCAGCCGCGTGCTCCACTCCCTGCAGGAGGAGGGCATCGACTCCGTGAACGCCCTGCTCGCGTTGTCGGAGCGCGACCTCAAGAAGGTCGGCGGCGTGGGCGAGAAGTCGCTCGACGAGATCAAGGAGCGCCTCGCGGCGCGCGGCTTCAACCTAAAGGAGTAACCGATGCGCCACATGAACCGCGGCCGCAAACTGAACCGCTCCAGCAGCCACCGCTCGGCCCTGGCCCGCAGCCAGGCCACGGCGCTGCTGCGGCACGGCCGCATCAAGACGACCGTCACCAAGGCCAAGAGCCTGCAACCCTTCGTGGAGAAGCTCATCACCACGGCCCGCGGTGGCGACCTGCACTCGCGGCGCCTCGTTGCCCGCGAGATCCACGACGTCGAGGTGCAGCGCAAGCTCATGAACGAGATCGCCCCCCGTTACGTGGGCCGGCCGGGCGGCTACACCCGCATCTACCGCCTGACCACGCGCCGCGGCGACGGCGTGCAGGAAGCCCTCATCGAGCTGGTGAACGACTGAAGGGCCGGCGCCGGCCCCAGCGGCCGGCTCGGTAGTCACGTAGTCACCACCACGGGCGCGGCGCCACCGCCCGCCCCGCGGCGCCCTCCCGGCAACGGGAGGGCGCTCCTCTTCATCCGATGGGGGCCGACCTCAGGCGAAGCTCGTGCCCAAGCCGTCCCACGCCACTCCCAAGAGGGCCGCGACCGTAGCTCCCACGTCGGCGAAGGTGCCGCGCGTGCCCAGGGAGCGCGCCGCCACACCGGGCCGGTAGTGAAGCAACAGGCCGTGTTCGCGGGTGTGATCGGTGCCGGGCCAGGTCGGGTCGTTGCCGTGATCGCTCACCAGGATCAGCGCGTCGCCGGGGCCCACGGCCGCCAACAGCGCGGGAAGCCGCTCGTCGAACTCCTCGAGCGCCGAGGCGTAGCCGCGCGGGTCGCGCCGGTGACCGTAGAGCGAGTCGAACTCCACCAGGTTCGTGAAGATCAACCCGTCGGGGCGCTCTGCCATCAGCTCCAACGTCCGTTCGACGCCCAAGCGGTTCGTGCCGGCGGTCACCTCGCGCGTGAAGCCGCGGTGGGCGTAGATGTCGGGGATCTTGCCCACGCCGATCACCTGGCGACCCGCCGCCACCAGGGCGTCGAGGACGTGCGGCGGAGGCGCCACCGAGTAGTCGTGGCGCTTGTCCCCCAGGCGCACGAACGCGCCAGGCTCGCCGGCGAAGGGTCGGGCGATCACCCGCGCCACCTGGTCTGGGCCGCGCAGGATCTCGCGAGCGGCCAGACACCAGGCGTAGAGCGTCTCCAGCGGGACGACGTCCACGTGCGCGGCCACCTGGAAGACGCTGTCGGCGCTCGTGTAGACGATGGGGTAGCCCGTGCGCAGGTGCTCCGCGCCGAGCTCGTCGAGGATGGTGGTGCCGGAGGCCGGGCGGTTGCCCAGGTGGCCGACCCCGGTGGCCGCGTCGAAGCGCGCCATGACACCGGCCGGGAAGCGCTCGTAGGTGCGGAACGGCTGCTCCGTCACGACCCCCATGAACTCCCAGTGTCCGGTGGTCGTGTCCTTGCCGGCGGAGAGCTCGTGCAGGCGGCCGTGACTTGCGAGCGGCGCGGGCGGGCAGGGGAGGCTCTCCACCCCGTCGACGCAGCCGAGCCCGAGCCGCGCCAGGTTCGGCAGGGCCACCCCGGTGGAGGTGACCACGTGGTCGAGGGTGTGCGCGCCCTCGTCGCCGAACGCCGCGGCGTCGGGCAGTGGGCCCACGCCGACCGAGTCGAGAACCACCAGGGTGACGGTCATGGCAGGAGTATATAGAGGCCCGCGGCGCCGGCCGGGGGATAATGACGCCGTGTCGAGCGAGCCCGAGCCCAGCACCGCCGCCGCCGGCCTCGAGGGTCGCTTCGCCACCGCGCTCGCACGCCTGGCGCCGCCCGGCGACGCTCTCGTGGTGGCGGTCTCCGGCGGGGCCGACTCCGTGGCCGCCGCGCTGCTCGTCGCAGGGACGGGCCGGTCGTTCACCGTCGCGCACTTCGACCACGGCCTCAGGCCCGAGTCGGGCGCCGACGCGGAGTCCGCCATCCGGCTCGCGGCCGAGCTCGGCGCGGGCTTCCGCCTGGAGCGCGCCGACGTCAGGCGCGTGGCCGCCGACAAGGGCTGGAACCTCGAGGACGCCGCCAGGCGCCTGCGCTACGCGTTCTTGCACCGCGTCCTCAAGGAGGTCGCGGCGGAGGCCGGCCGACCGGGCTGGGTCGTGGTGGCGCACACCCAGGACGACCAGGCCGAGACCTTCCTGCTGCAGCTCATGCGCGGCGCCGCCTACCCGGCCGGCATGGCCGAACGGCGCGGCGCGGTGATCAGGCCGCTCCTCGCGGAGCGGGGCGCAGACCTGCGGCGGTACCTCGGCCACCGCGCGGTGCTGTGGCGCGAGGACGCCACCAACCTCGACGAGAGCAGGAGCCGCGCCTGGGTGAGGCACGCCGTGCTCCCCGCGTGGGAGGAGCGCTTCCCCGGGGTCACCGCCCGCCTGGCAGGCACGGCGAGCGAGCTGCGCTCCGCGAGGAGCGCCCTGGAGGCGCTTGCCCTCGCCCGTTTCGGCGCGGACGGCGCCTCCACGACCGCCTTGGCTGCCGCCCCCACGGCCCTGCGGCGCGCCGCCATCGCCCAGCGGCTCCGCGCCGCGGGCGCCGCGCCGACGCGCGCCGCGGTGCGCGAGGTGGAGGGCGCCGTCCTCCGCTCCGCGG
>CAYNNL010000075.1:0-9500 GCA_964398765.1 uncultured bacterium
GGTGGAGAAGAGCGGGCACCGGCGCATCGTGATCGGCAAGGGCGGCGCCATGATCCGGGAGATCGGCAAGATGGCGCGCAAGCAGCTCGAGGTCTTCCTGCAGGAACAGATCTACCTGGAGCTCGAGGTCGTCGTGCGCACCGCTTGGCGAGAGGACCGCGAGGCGCTGCGCGAGCTGGGCTACGAGCCGTGAGCCGGTGCCCATAGCGGCGCGCTGGCGCTCCCTCGCGCGACTGCCCGTCGCCCGGGGGCGAGACCCCATGCCGGGCGTCTACGAGCTCGCCGACGCCAGCAAGGCGGTCGTCTACATCGGACAGTCCGCCAGCGACGTCCCCGGCAGGATCAGGCAGCACCTCGCCGCCGACGGCTGCGTGGCCAGGCGCGCGTGCTACTGGCGCTACGCCTACAGCGCGGTGCCCCAGGCGGAGGAGGCGCGGCTGATCGACGAACATCGCGTCAGGCACGAGGGTGAGCTCCCAGACTGCAACCGCGCGACCCCGCTCGTGAGGGACGCGCGCAGGCGCGCGGCGGAGCGGTTCGGCGGCCGGAGCGGCGGCGAGTGAAGCGCGGCGAGCCGATACGAGAAAACACGATTCCCATCGGGTTCGAGTGAAAACCCTGACTTGTCGCGTTCCTGAGGCCGTGATATAACCGGGCAGGCGAGGAGAACGCAACTTTCTCTTCATCAGATCGGTTTGGAGGGTTCGCATGCGCAAGTTTCTGGTCACCCTGATCGCCGTCGCCGCCCTTGGTGCCGGTGCAGCCTTCGCACAAGGCGGTATGTGGGCCGGCGTCAGCGCCGGTTACCCGGGTGCCGCGCTGCACTTCGGTATCGACGACGTGGCGCCCAACCTGGCGGTCCGCCTCAACGCGGGCTACAACTACATCGGCACGGGCGGCTTCGCGCTCGGCGCCGACGTCCTCTACGACCTCGACGTCGACATGGGTGACGCGCCCGTGCAGGTCTACGTCGGCGGCGGCCTCGGCCTCGGCGTCGGTTCCGGCGTGGCCCTCGCTGTCAACGCCTTCGTCGGCGGCGAGTTCAGCCTCGCCAGCGCCGGCCTTCCCCAGGGCGGCGTCTTCCTCGAGGTGGGCCCGTCCATCGGCATCATCCCGAGCTTCGGCTTCGGCGTCGCCGGCCGCCTCGGCTTCAACTACCACTTCTAACCGCTGACCCAGGGTCAGAGCGAGGGCGGGGTGCCAATACGGCACCCCGCCCTCGTCGTATCACGCCGCCGGCGGCACCCGCGGCGTTGCTGCACCCTCACCCCACCAGGTACAAGAGCTCCATCAGCGCGCCCGGCACGTCCACGTCCTTCAGGCCGCGCCGCTTCACGCTGAAACCCGGCGGGTAGCGCGTCGGCTCGACCTGGAACGCGAGCGCCTTGACGCGCTTGGCGTCGTAGTCGAGCCGCTCGAGGTCGGCCGCGAAGGCCACCTGCACGTCCGTCATGTGCTCCTTGATGGTGGCGACGCCCTTCGCGCCGGCGAGGAGCCGGAGGCGCGTGAGCTCCACGAACGCCCTCACCTCGCTGGGGAACGGACCGTACGCCTCCCTCATCTCGCGGGCCACGCGGCTCACCTCGGCGAGACCCTCGGCCTCCGCGAAGCGGCCGTAGTAGTTGATGCGGACGGCGTCGTCCTGGACGTAGCTGGGGCTCAGGCGCGCGTCGACGCTCAGATCGACCGTCACCTGCGGCGCCTCCGCCCGGCGCATCTCGCCCTTCAGCTTGGCGACCTCCTCGGCGAGCATCTCCGTGTACACCTCGATCGACACGGCGCTGATGTGACCGTGCTGCTCGGGACCGAGCAGGTTGCCAACCCCCCTGATCTCCATGTCCTTCTCCGCCAACAGGTGGCCCGAGCCCAGGTCGTTCAGCTCGGCGATGGCGTAGAGGCGCCGCTGCGCCTGCTCCGTCAGCCGGCCCGGGTAGAGCATGTAGGCCCACGCCTCCGTCTCGCGCCGGCCCACGCGGCCGCGCAGCTGGTAGAGCTGGGCCAGCCCCAGCCGATCGGCCCGCTCGATGAGCAGGGTGTTGGCGCCGGCGATGTCCAGGCCGGACTCGACGATGGTGGTCGACAGGAGGACGTCGTAGGCGCCCTCCTCGAAGCCGAGCATGATCTCCTCCAGCTCCGCCTCCCCCATCTGGCCGTGCGCGACCCCGATGCGCGCCTCGGGCACGAGCTGACCCAGCGTGCGCGCCCGCAACCCGATGGAGCCGATGCGGTCGTGGATGTAGAACACCTTGCCGCCGCGCTCGAGTTCGAACAGGACGGCCTCGCGCACCGTGAGCGGGTCGTACGGCTGTAGCACGGTCTGGATGGGCTTGCGGCCCTGCGGCGGCGTCATGATCTGCGACACGTCGCGCAGGCCGACGAGGCTCATGTAGAGCGTGCGCGGTATGGGGGTGGCGGAGAGCGACAGGACGTCGAGGTTGGCCCTCAGGCTCTTGAGCCGCTCCTTCTGCCCCACCCCGAAGCGGTGCTCCTCGTCGACGATCAACAGCCCCAACGCCTTGTACTCGATGGCCTCGTTCAGTAGCCGGTGGGTGCCCACGACCACGTCGACGCTGCCGTCCTTGAGGCCCGCGAGGATGTCGCGCGCGTGCGCGTCGCTCGTGAAGCGCGATAGGCTCTCGACCCGCACGGGCAGCCCCGCGAACCGCTCCCGGAACGTCTCGTAGTGCTGCCGCGCCAGCACCGTGGTGGGGACCAGCACGGCCACCTGCGCCGAGTTCCCGACGGCGCGGTGCGCCGCGCGGATGGCCACCTCCGTCTTGCCGAAGCCGACGTCGCCCGACACGAGGCGCTCCATGGGCACCTCGCGCTCCATGTCGCTCAACACGGCTTTGACGGCTGTGCGCTGATCCGGCGTGAGGGTGAAGGGGCAGTTGCGCTCGATGAGCACGTCCCACTCGGGCACTGGCGGGAAGCTCGTCCCCTTGCTGGCCTGCCGCTTGGCGTAGGTCTTGATCAGCTCCGCGGCGAGGGCCTCGGCAGACGCGCGCGCCTTCTCGCGCGCCCTGGCCCACTCGTTGGTGCCGAGGGTCGAGAGCCGCGGTGGGTCGTCGGTGGTGCCCGGGTGGCGCCTCAGGAGCGGGAGCAGCTCTACCGGGAGGTAGAGCTTCCCCTCGCCCGCGTACTGCAGGCGCAGGTAGTCGCGCACGACGCCGACGACCTGACGCGGCTCGAGCCCCAGGAACCGACCGATGCCGTGATCCGGGTGGATGAGGTAGTCCCCCACCGTCAGCTGAGCCGCGTCGTGCACGCGCTTCCCGCTCAGCTTGGTGGCCTTGCGGCCCCCCTGGTAACCGTAGAGGAGCTCCTCGGTGATGACGACCTCGCGGCGCGCCTCAGACCGGTAGCCGCCGCCGGCGCCCGCGCCTATCGTCAGCGTGATGGCGCCGGGGTGATGCTCGACGCGGTTGCGCCAGTGCGACTCGAGGTCGCCGAGGACGCGCTCGCGCAGGTAGCGGCCGGAGCGTTCGAACTTCAGTAGGAGCTGGACGGAGTAGCCGTCGTGGAGCCACATGTGGAGGTCGGAGGTGAGGTCGCTCAGCTTGCCGCGGTAGTACGGGAGCGCCTCCAGTCCGGCGCCGCGCTCCTCCAGCTCGAGTGGGTCGCGGCCGAACGCAAGCACGTCGCGCCCAGCGAGGTGGAGCCACAACCACTCGTTCGCCTCCGGTGCCAGGTCGCCCGGGTAGAGTTCCGGCGCGTCCAGGTACACGGCGCCGGGCAGCGCGGCGAGCAGGCGCGACGTGAACTCGGCGCGCATGGCGTCGGTGGGGCGTAGCGGCGCCAGGACGAGCCGCTCGAGCGGGGCGCCGCCACTGGTCAGGGAGTCGAGCTCGTCGCCGAAGAACTCGAGCCGCGCGCTGCCGGGCGGGTCCTCCGGCAGCGGGGCGTCCTCGTCCTCCTCCGCCTCGTCGTCCCGTCCATCAAGCGCCTCGCGGTAGAGGGTGATGGTGTCGCCTCGCACCGTGAACCCTGGTGCCGCGTCGCGGACGTAGCCGAACTCGATCAGCCTGTCGAGCAGTTCCTCCCGCGGGTAGCGGCCCCCGGCCGCCATCTCGAACCTGTACGCGTCCGGATCCTCGGGGAAGGGCGCCAGGGCGCGACCGAGCGACAGCACCACCTTGTCGCGCCGCTCGTGCCAGTCGGCGAGGTCCGGGTCCACCGTGCGCAGGGCTCCGAACAGATGGGTGTCCTGGTAGAGGGGCAGCCGCTCCTCGGTGGTGAGGAGCACGGCCGCGCCGGCGTGACGGGCGAACGTCATCAGCCTCGCCGCCGTGGGCACGCCGAGGTAGCGCCCCCCCGGCTCGACCTCCTGCGGCGCGGTCTGCTCCTCGGTGACGGGCGCTACGGCAGTGATGTGGCTCAAGTGCTGACCTTCCGGAGGGCGCCATGACCGGCCGCCCGGGAACCCTCACTCCTCGGAGGAGTCGACACCCGGGTTGGCGATGGCGAGACGGTACGCCTCGTTCCTGGGCACCCCCAGGGCCACGAGGGCGCTCTGCAGCAGCCTACCTCCAACGCCGGCGCCGGCCAGTGCCGCGGCCTGCCTCTCGGCGTCGTTGCCCGCGGGGGTGACCGGGGCGGGACCGACCACGATCACGATCTCCCCTCGCACCTCGCCCTCGCCGAAGGCGGCCACCAGCTCGGCGAGCGTGCCGCGGACGGTCTCCTCGTGGAGCTTGGAGAGCTCGCGGCTCACGCTGGCGGGCCTTCCCGGTCCGCACGCCTCGGCCAGGTCGGCCAGGGTCGCGGCGAGGCGCCTGGGCGACTCGTAGATGATGGAGGTGGCCTCGGCCGCAGCCACGCCCTCCAGGCGCCTGGCCCGCTCACCACCCTTGCGGGGCAGGAACCCCTCGAAGGTGAAGCGGGCGGTGGGCAGGCCCGAGAGGACGAGGGCGGGCACGAAGGCGGTGGGGCCGGGCAGCGCCTCCACCCTGACGCCCATGTCGAGCGCCAGCCGCACGAGCTCGGCCCCCGGATCGGAGATGCCGGGGCTGCCGGCGTCGGTCACGAACGCCACGCGCTCGTGGGCCTCCAGCAGGCCGGGTGCCCGGGTCGCGATCGTGTGGGCGTCGAGGCGCTCCAAGCGGGTGGTCACGCCGTGGTGGTCGAGCAGGACGCGGCTCCGGCGCGTGTCCTCGGCGGCCACCACGTCGGCCGCTCGCAGCTCGGCGACCGCCCGCTGGGTCATGTCGGCCAGGTTGCCGATGGGCGTCGGGCCGAGGACACGACGCGTGCCGCGCACGGGCGCTGGCCGCCGGCGCGGCGGCGCGCCGCCGCCCGTGCTCGGGCGTACCAGCCGAGGCTGGCCGCCAGCGCGACCACCAGGCTCACGGCCACGCCGGCGCCGCGAGGGAGACCCAGCGACTCGGCCAGCCGCGCGAGCAGCGGCAGCGTGAAGGTGGCGGCGGCGAGCACCCCGAGGAGGGCCGCGTAGTTCATACCGGTGTTCTCATGACACGGTCAGGCTATCAGGTGTGGCGGGCGCCGGCCACGACGGCCGCGAGGGCGGGTGCGCGCTACGATACTCCCGGGGGGTAATGGGAGGTAGCGTGGGTACACAGGTAGTGGGCACACAGGTCGCCGCCGCGGGCGTCGCCAAACGCAGGGTGCTCAACCGGCTCAAGCGGGTCGAGGGGCAGGTCCGCGGGCTCCAGAGGATGATCGAGGAGGAGCGCGCCTGCAAGGAGGTCCTCACGCTGCTGGTGGGAGTGCGCCGCGCTCTCGACGCGGCAGGCGACGAGATCCTGGAGAACTACCTCACGGGCTGCGAGCCGGACCTGGCCAGCGGCGAGCAGGACGTCACGGACCTGCTCGAGACGATCAGGCTGGCGCGGCGGTGAGCGCCCGGCCGGCCTTCGTGGCGCCACTGGGCCCGTCGAGCCGGGCGGCCGGGCTCACTGCCCGCCCGCCACGAAGCGGGTGAGCGCGGTGCTGGGGTAGTAGTAGCCAAGGATCCGTCCGTAGTCGTAGCCGGAGAGCGCCAGCGCCCTCGCGCCGTACTGGCTCATGCCGACGCCGTGCCCCCAGCCGTCGCCTTTGACGTTCATGCCTGCCTGGACCGTGAACCGCATCGACTTGAGGCCCCAACCCCGGGCGAGGGTCCTGAGCTGGACGCCCGACAACACGCGTGAGCCGCCGCTGCCCGTCGCCTCGAGCTCGGCCACCCTGCCCGACTCGCTGACCCTCACCACCCGCAGCGAGGTGACGGTCCCGACGCCCACCCCCGCGGCAGCGAGGCTGGCCGAGACGAGCCTCGCGTCGAGGCGGACGGTCCACGCCCGGTGAGGCGTGGTGGACTGCACGTCCTGGAGGGCGACGAGGTACGGGATCCGCGTGCCCCACACCTCCTGGCTCGACGCCACCGCCCCGCCGGAGTCCGAGTGGTAGTAGGTCTTGGCCGCCTCGCCCTGGTAGGTGACCACCACCCCCGCGGTGGCTGCGATGGCCTCGTCCGTGCGGGGGTGCTCCGCCTCCACCCCGCGGTAGACCTGGCACTCGTCGGTGGCGCACAGGTCGTAGCGCGCGCCCGGGTCGAGCGAAGTGAGGGTGTACGAGCGCGCCGCCACCGCCTGAGCCTTGAGGGCCTCCAGCGGCCACGACGCCGCCATCTCCGACGGCACGACGCCGCGCAGGTAGGCCTCGAGGTCCAGCACGTTGACGACCTCCACCTCGTCGCCTATCGCGCTCAGCCGCAGGCTGCCGCGGTAGCGGTGACCCAGCACCTCGAGGGTGCCGCCGTCGGCGGTCACCGTCAGCTGTTCCCCGACCTCGTGCCCGTCGACTTCGAGCGTGCCGGCCCGGGCGGTGACGGGCCACGCCAACCCCGCGGGGGTGGCGACGCGTCCGGCGGCGGTGGTGACGCTGTGGGGCCCCAACGCCGTGACCGTCACGTCCGGCGAGGTGGCGAGGAGGACGCGCACGGGCGTCGGTGCCGCGACGTACGCCTGCGCCGTGGCGGCACCGGCCAGCGCCAGCAGGAGGCAGGCGAGCAACAGTGGCGGCAGCACCGGGCGGGCGGGGTAGCGGGGACGACGCGGCATGGCTGCCCAAGTATGACCCGCGCCGCGAAGGGGCGCGGCCGACATACTCCACAGCGGTCCGTGGGCGTGACACGATGAGGCATGTTCAGACCAGACCTGCTTCAGGACAAGGTCGTGTTCGTGACCGGCGGTGGGAGCGGGCTCGGCCTGGCGATGACGCGCCGCTTCCTCGGTTTGGGCGCGAGCGCCGTGATCGCCAGCCGCCGCGCCGACCTGCTGGCGCAACAGGCGGCCGCGCTGGAGTCCGAGACGGGGCGTCCGGTGCTGCCCGTGCAGCTGGACGTCCGGGACCCAGACGCCGTGACGCGCGCTCTCGACGCGGCGTTCGAGCGTTTCGGCAAGGTGGACGCGCTCGTCAACAACGCCGCCGGCAACTTCATCTCCCCCACAGAGCGCCTGTCGCACCGCGCGTTCGACGCCGTGCTCGGCATCGTCCTGCACGGCACCGTCTACCTGACGCTGGAGCTTGGCAAGCGCTGGATCGCGGCGGGCTCGCCGGGCGTCGTGTTGTCGATAGCGGCCACCTACGCCGAGCACGGCTCGGGTTACGTGGTGCCGTCGGCGGTGGCGAAGGCGGGCGTCGTCGCGCTCACGCGCTCGCTGGCAGGCGAATGGGGCAAGCACGGGATAAGGCTGAACGCCATAGCTCCCGGCCCGTTCCCCACGCCGGGTGCCTGGAGCAGGCTGCTACCGACCAAGGAGATCGAGGAACTGTTCGAGAGCCGCGTGCCGCTCGGGCGCGTCGGCGACCACCTGGAGCTCGCGAACCTCGCGAGCTACCTGCTGTCGGACGAGGCGGGCTTCGTTAGCGGGGACCTCGTGTACATAGACGGGGGCGAGAGCGCCTTCAACGCGGGCGAGTTCAACCTGCTCGACTCCGTGACGCCGGAGCAGTGGGACGCGCTCGACGCGGCGCGGCGCAAGGGCTGAACGGACGAGGCTGGTAACCGTGCGGTCGCCGGGCGAGGCGGCAGACGTTCAGGTCAGAGGTCGGGGCCGCCGGGTACCTTGAGGGTGAACAGGCCCGTGGCGCCCTGGTAACGCATGATGACCGTGTACTCGCCACCGCCGTTATCGAACACCCGGTCAAGGGCGGCGCGCTGGCCCTTGCCGTAGGTGGCCTCGAACAGTTTCGTCTCGCTGCCCGCGGCCGCGCTCGTCTGGAAGCTGCTCGGGCGCTGGTAGCGCACCTCGACCGTGACGCTGCCCGCCTTGACGTCGCCCGTGAAGCGCACGGGCATGTCGGTGCGCTGCAGGGTGCGGCGGGTGGTGGTCGCGGTGAAGTCCTTCTTGTACACGAACACCGGGGTCTGGCCCGGGATGCCCAGGTACCAGCCCCGCGTCTCGCCGACCGCGAAGAAGACGATGGCGAGGATCACCAGGAAGGTGAGGAAACCGCGCATGGGGGGAGTATACCGGTAGGGCTGAGGCGCGCGAGTGGAGCATCCCCCAAGACACGATCGCGGGGGCCCGCCAAGGTAGGCGGGCTCCCGCGGATGCTCAGCGGCTGGGTCTAGGGTCGACCGGCCCGGTCAGGCCCTCGCGCCGGTGACCTGCCTGTGGAGGTTACGAAGGACGGTGTGGAGGATGCCGCCGTTGCGGTAGTACTCGAGTTCCACGGGCGTGTCGAGCCGGCACGCCACCTGGAACGAGACCTTGCTGCCGTCGGCCTTGGTGGCTGTCACGTCGATGCGCTGGCGCGGCGCGACGCCCTCGTCCACCGCGATGTCGAAGCTCTCGCTGCCGTCGAGCCCGAGGCTGGCCGGGTCGTCGTCGGCGAGGAACTGCAGCGGCAGGACGCCCATGCCGACAAGGTTGGAGCGGTGGATGCGCTCGTAGCTCTTGGCGATGACGGCCTTGACGCCCAACAGGTAGGTGCCCTTGGCGGCCCAGTCGCGGCTCGAGCCCATGCCGTAGTCGTTGCCGGCCAGCACGATGGTGGGCACGCCCTTGGCCAGGTAGTTGCGGCTGGCGTCGTAGATGCTCGTGACCTCGCCGGTGGTGAAGTCGGTCGTGAAGCCGCCCTCGGTGCCCGGCGCCGTCTGGTTCTTGAGGCGGATGTTGGCGAAGGTGCCGCGCGTCATCACTCGGTCGTTGCCGCGGCGCGAACCGTACGAGTTGAAGTCCTTGCGCTCGACGCCGTTCTCGATCAGGTACTGCCCTGCGGGGCTCGTCTGAGCGATGGCGCCGGCGGGCGAGATGTGGTCGGTGGTGACCGACTCGCCGACCTTCACGAGCACGCGCGCGCCCGCGATGGGGACGATCGGCGCCGGCACGTCGGGCATGTCGATGAAGAACGGCGGCTCCTGGATGTACGTGGAGGTCTCGTCCCACTGGAAGAGCTGACCGCCCTTGACGGGGATGGCGTTCCACGCCTCGTTCGAGCGCTCGATGCCGTCGTACATGCGCCTGAAGGTCTCGGGGTTCATGGCGGCCTCGAGC
>CAYNNL010000076.1:0-9485 GCA_964398765.1 uncultured bacterium
GGCTTCGTGGGGCTGACCGTGCCGTTCGCCTACGCCATGGCCGCGCTGATCACGCGCCGGCCAGGCACCGAGTGGATGACGCAGACGCGCCGCTGGATCCTCACGGGTTGGGGCTTCCTGTCGGCCGCCATCGTGGCGGGCGGCTGGTGGAGCTACGAGGTGCTCGGTTGGGGCGGCTACTGGGCGTGGGACCCGGTCGAGAACGTGAGCTTCATGCCGTGGCTGACCGCCACCGCCTTCATCCATAGCGTGCAGGTGCAGGAGCGGCGCCGCATGCTCAAGCCGTGGAACGTGCTTCTCATCATCGCCACCTTCTCGCTCTCCATCCTCGGCACGTTCCTCACGCGGTCCGGTGTCGTCTCCTCCGTTCACGCCTTCGGTAACGGCCCCGTGGGGCCGGCGTTCCTGGCCTTCTTCCTGATCGTCACGCTGGCGTCCTTCGGCCTGCTGGCGCTCAGGTGGGACGACGTGAAGGACCGCGCCGACCTCGACTCGGTGGTGAGCCGCGAGGGCAGCTTCCTCGGCGTGAACATCCTCTTCGTCGCACTCACGGCCGCCGTGTTCCTCGGCACGCTCTTCCCGCTCGTGGTCGAGGCCGTGTCGGGCGCCAAGGTCACCGTCGGCGCGCCCTTCTTCGACCAGGTGACGCTACCCATCTGGATGCTCGTCTTCCTCCTCATGGGGATAGGGCCGCTGCTGCCGTGGCGGCGGGCCCAGCAGCAGCGCCTGAGCGGCAACCTGGCGTGGCTGCTCGGAGCCCTGGCGGTCTCGGCGGTGCTGGCGTGGCTGCTCGGCGTGCACAAGGTGTACCCGCTGCTCACGGTCGCGCTGGCCGGCTACAACGTCATGAGTCTGATCCTCCTACTCAGCGGAGCGCTCGTGCCCCGGCTGAGGCTCTCCAAGCAGGGACCCCTGCGCGTGCTCGGCGCCTACGCGTCCGAGTCCCCGCGCCGGACCGGCAGCATGGTCGTGCACCTCGCCGTCGTGATAATCGCGGTGGGGGTGGCGTTCAGCTCCGGCTACCGCGTGGACGAGCAGGTGCGTCTTGATTTCGGGGCCAGCGCCGAGTTCTCCGGCTACACCCTCACGGCCGTCGACCGCTTCATGGAGCGCACGCCGCAGCGCATCAGCGCGGGCGCCATCATCGAGGTCAGCCGGAACGGCAGGCCCGTCACGACCCTCAGGCCGCGCCTCAACCTGTTCGGTGAGGCGGGCAGGACCGTGCCGACGCCGGCCGTGTACTACACGGCGACGCACGACCTATACCTGAACCTGAACAGCACCGTGGGGCCCGACAGCACCTTCGTGGTGTTGCGCGTGGTCAAGAGCCCCCTCGTCACCTGGATCTGGGTGGGCGGAGCCATCTTGCTCCTCGGCACCGCCTTGAGCATGAGGGGCGCGCGGCGCGGCGCCACCGTCCGGGTCCCGGTCGCCGCCGCGCGCGGGGGCGCCGCCTCGTGAAGCTGGGTCGGCTTCTCCTGGTAGTCGGCGTCCTCGCCGTGCTCGCCGCCCTGTTCGGCTTCGGGCTCCTGCGCGGCAGCCCCGACCGCGACATCAAGTCGGTACTGGTCGGCAAGCGAGCGCCCGCGTTCGACCTGCCCCTGTACGACCGCTACCAGCCGGAGTACGGGACCAGCTTCGCCCTCGCCGACCACGTCGGCCAGCCCCTGGTGGTCAACTTCTGGGCGTCGTGGTGCCTCCCCTGCTACGAGGAGGCGCCGGTGCTGCAGAGCTTCTGGTCGGAGTACCAGGACAGGGGCGTGCTGGTGATCGGCGTGCAGACCCAGGACCGCGACAAGCGGACGGAGGGGCGCGACTTCATCGGGCGCTTCGGGCTCACCTTCCCCAACGCCTACGACAACGACAGCACCGTGAGCGTCGACTGGGCGCTCTACGGCGTGCCGGAGACGTTCTTCATCGACGCCGCCGGCAACGTCGCCGCCAAGCACGTCGGTCCCGTCACCGCCGAGGTCCTCGCCCAGAACGTCGAGGCGCTGCTGCGGTGAACCCGAGAAGCGCCCGCCTTCGGGCGGTCACCTGGCTGCTCCTGCTCGTCGTCGCCTTCGGCGTCGCCGCGGCGCAGGAGGTCGAGATCGGCAACCGCGCCTTCGACCTGGCGCGGCACCTGCGCTGCCCCGTCTGCGTGTCCGAGAGCGTGGCGGACTCGAGCGCCCAGATCGCGCAACAGATGCGCAGCCTCATCCAGGAGAAGGTCGACGATGGGCTAACCGACCAAGAGATCTACGCCTTCTTCCAGGAGCGCTACGGCGACTGGATCCTGCTAACGCCCCCCAAGCGCGGCGTCCACCTGGTGGTCTGGCTGCTGCCGGTCATCGTCGGCCTGGGCGCCATCACGCTGGTGGCCGTGCTGGCGCGGCGCTGGTTGGCCGCGTCGCGCACGCCCGTGACCGCGTCAGCGGCAGAGCTCGAGCGCGTGAGGCACCTGCTGGCCGAGCCCAGCGACGGCGAGAGCGGGGACGCTTGATGCTCACCGGACTGTTCATCGGCCTCCTGGTTCTCATCGCGTTCTTCTACGCGGCGCTGCCCCTCCTGGCCCCGGGCCAGGCCGACCCGCTCCCCGACGACCGCGACCCGCAGCTCGTCGACCTCACGGAGGAGAAGGATGCCCTCCTCCGCGCCATCCGCGAGCTCGACGCCCGCGAGGACCTACCGCTCGAGCGACGCCGACAGCTCCACGAGCGCTACGAGGCGAAGGCCGCCAAGGTGCTCACGGCCATCGACGCGCGCCGCCAGGCGCTGGGCGGCGCCGCGCCGCGCCGCGAGACCGGCGCTCCGCGGCGGGTGCCAGTCGGCGCCGTCGTCGTCCTCGCCGTCTTCCTCGTGCTGGCCGCCGCCCTGCCCACGTACGTGCTGCCGCGCGTGTCGGAGTCCGACACCATCACCACCACCGACGTCGACGCCGCGCGCCAGCTCCAGGCCGCCCAGCGGGCCGCCCAGGACGACCCGAGCGCCGCCAACCTCCTCGCCCTCGGCGACACCTACCTGGGGCTGCAACGGCTGGACGAGGCGCAGGCCACCTACCAGCGCATCGTCGACGAGGTGACGCCCGTGCCGGCCGCCGCTTACAAGCGGCTCGCCATCCTGTCGCTGCAGACCGACCTCGCCGCGGCGCAGGGGTGGCTCGAGCAGGCCCGCGCCGCCGACCCCGCCGACCCCGAGACCCTCTACCTCCTGGGCGAGGTGGCGTTCACGCGCCAGGACCTGACCGTGGCGCTCGACTCGTACGAGGCGTTCTCGGCCACGACCCAGGGGGCCTCCGATCCCGCCACGGCGCAGCGGGTGGCGCTCATCCGCGGCCTCGTCCCGCTGAGCGCCGCCGCGCAAGCCGACCCGAGCCTGGAGAACCTCATGGCGCTCGGCGACGCCTACTGGGACGCGAGCGAGCCCCAGCCGGCCGTGGCCAGCTACTTCAAGGTCCTGACGGAGCACGACCCGAACCAGCCACGGGCGCTCGCCAGGACGGGGCAGCTCCTCTACGTGGCCGGGAGGCCCGCCGACGCCGTCAACGCCATCGAGCGCGCCGCCGCGGCCGCCGGTGGCCTCACGAACCTGGACCCCGACAGCGTGATGACGCTGGGCGACGCCTACGCCCAGGTCGGCGGCTGGGCCGAGGCCGCGAACGCTTACGACGCCTACGTTGGCATGGTCGGTCCGGCCGAGGGCGCCGCCGCCGCGGCGCTGGCCGACGCGGCCCGCGCCCAGGCCACCGGCGCGGCGGGCACGGCGGGCACGCAGGCCCTGCCGGCGCTGGGTAGACAGGTCTTCATCGCCAACTGCGCCGAATGCCACGGGCTCGGCGGCGAGGGAGGCATGGGCGTGCGGCTCGCAGGCAGCGCCCGTGCGGCCAACGAGGCCAACGTCTTGGACGCCGTGCGGTTCGGCCGCGGCATGATGCCCGCGTTCCAGGCCCAGCTCGAGCCGGACGACCTGAGCGCCGTGGTGGCGTACGTGACGCAGGTCCTGTCGCAGGGACAGGCCGAGCGCTGATGGCCGGCCCGGGCGACCCCCGGGAGAACCCGGGCGACCCCAAGGACCCGCGACGCCGCGAGGTCATCAAGTGGCTGTGGCGCGTGCCCGTCCTTGTGGTCGCCGCCGGCGGCGGTTACGGGCTCTACGAGGCCATCAAGGTGCACTTCCTCAAGCGAAGCGCGGCCGCCGAGCCCACGTTCGACGCCGTGACGCCCACCAGGGTGGCTGCCGCCGCCGACTTCGCCGAGGTCTGGGACGGCGTGCCGTTCACGCTCCCCACGCCCGCCGGCGGGGTCATCCCCGCCTTGGCGGTGCGGCTCCCGGGCCCCATCCCCGGCGACCTGCCGATCGGCAGCGGCGTGGCCGGCCCGAGCGCCTTCCTGGCGGGCTTCAGCCGCGTCTGCACCCACCAGCACTGCACCGTGGTGCTCAACCGTGACCTGGACGCCATCAACTTCGGCTTCAACTACATGACCGATTCGCCGAAGCTCACGTGCCCGTGCCACCTGAGCGTCTTCGATCCCATGAAGGGCGGCAAGGCGGTCAGCGGGCCGGCGGTGCTGCCGCTACCGCGGGTGCGGCTCGAGCTGCAGCAGGGCGAGGTGTTCGCTACCGGACTCGAACGCGCCTGACGGTCTTATCATCTGACTAGCAGGGCGGCCGGCGCGGCCGACCACCTGAGGAGGCAGACCATGAACCCCTTACTGCGCCTGAAAGAGCTCGGGCAGAGCATCTACTTAGACGAGATCCGTCGTTCCTGGATCGAGAACGGCGAGATGCAGCGCCTCATCGACGAGGACGGCCTGGCCGGCGTGACGTCGAACCCCGCCATATTCCACAAGGCCATCGTCGACACGGACGACTACAAGGACGCCATCGCGGCGCACGCCCGCGCCGGAGCCACCCCCCAGGCGACGTACGAGGACCTCACGGTGAGCGACATCGCCGCGGCGGCCGACCTGTTCCGACCCCAGTTCGACGCCTCGGGCGGCCTCGACGGCTGGGTGTCTCTCGAGGTGTCGCCCGAGCTGGCGCACGACGAGGACGGCACGGTCGCCGAGGGCAAGCACCTGTTCGCTCGTCTCGACCGCCCCAACGCCTTCATCAAGGTGCCGGCCACCGACGCGGGCGTCGGCGCCATCCGCCGCCTCATCGCCGCGGGCGTGCACGTTAACGTCACGCTGCTCTTCGGCCTCGAGCGCTACCGGCAGGTGGCCGACGCCTACATCGCGGGCCTGGAGGAGCGTCACGCGGCCGGGAAGAGCGTAGACATAGCCTCGGTGGCGAGCTTCTTCCTGAGCCGCATCGACGTCATGATCGACCCGATGCTGGACGCCGTTGCCAAGCAGCCCGTCCCGCAGGCCACGGCCGCGCACCAGCTGCGCGGCACGGCGGCCATCGCGAGCGCCAAGCGCGCCTACGTGATCTACGAGGAGCTCTTCGGCGCCAAGGCGGCGCGCTTCGCGCCCCTCGCCGCCGCCGGCGCGCGTTCGCAGCGGCTCTTGTGGGCGTCCACCAGCACCAAGGACCCGTCGTACCCCGACACGAAGTACGTCGAGCCGCTCATCGGGAAGGACACGATCAACACCCTGCCCCTCACCACGATCGCCGCCTACCGCGACCACGGCGACCCGAAGCTCCGCATCCAGGAGGGCGCCTCCGACGCGCAGGCGCTGCTCCAGGCCCTGGCGGGCGTGGGGGTCGACCTGGACGCCGTGACGACCAAGCTCGAGGAGGAGGGGGTCAGCAAGTTCATCAAGCCGTACGGCGACCTGCTGGCCACTTTGGAGGCCGCCCTGAAGGCGGCGCCTGCCCGGGGCTGATACCAACCACGGCCCGGGGGGTACCCGGGGCCTTACCCGCGCGCCGGGGCGCCTTGGCGCCGCGGCGCGCCTGTCTCAGGGTGGAACGGAGCAGGAAGAAGTAACCGATCAGGCCCACCAACGCCATGCCGAACCACTGGATGGCGTAGCCGAGGTGGGGGCCCTCGTCCGTAACCAGCGGCGGCAGCGGCTCGGGCAGCTCGCCGGCGTTCGGCGGCGTCTCGGCGCGCATGACGACGTAGGCTGGGACGAGCGGGTACGGCATCTGCGGCGCCAGTCGCGCCACGTCCACGTAGAAACTCTGCACCAGCGGCCCGTCCGGCGGATCGTGCGCCGCGATGGCGGCCAGGGGCCCCGTGGGCGGCACCTGGGGCGCGTGGAGCTCCCCGACCACCGTGACGGCGCCGGCGGGCGGCAGCGCGGCCGTGACCGGGACGGTGTCATGGTCGTAGGGGACCCAGCCGCGCTCGACCAGGATGGCGTGCCCGGCCCACGGTCCGCTCGCGTCGTCGAGCACCACGGGCGTAAGCAGGTTGAAACCGGGCCGGCCGCCCTGCGACCGGCCGCGCAGCAGCACCTCGTGGTCTGGATCGAAGGCGCCGGTGACGGCCACCTCCAGGTAGTCGCGCACCTCCCCGCCCGGCGCGAGGGCGCCGGCGAGCGGCTCGGGCGGCAGGTGGGCGCGCGCGTCTATGACGGCGTTGATCTCGCGCTTGTGCCCGAGGCGCCGCAGCTGCCACAGGCCGAAGTTCACGAAGGCCACGACCAGCACGAGCGCGAGCGCGTGCCCGGCCAGCCACCGGCCGCGCAGCAGGACCGGTCGGTTCAGAAGATGACTCTGTCCAGCGCCATGACGAGGAAGAGGAGCGCCAGGTAGCTCATCGAGTACTTGTAGAGCGGCAGCGCGGTGGCGCGGTCGACGCTGTTGCCCGCCCGCATGACCTGGAAGATCCGGACCATGCGCACGGCCAGCATGACGTTGAGGGCCAGCGCAGCGAGGAAGTAGGCCACGCTGAACTGGTGGAGGAAGAACGGCAGCACCGTGAGGACCACGGTGAGCACCGTGTAGAACACCATCTGCATGATGGTGGCCCGCTCGCCAATCACGGCGGGCGCCATGGGCACGCCGACGTTGGCGTAGTCCTTCTTGACCATCAGGGCCAGCGCCCAGAAGTGGACCGGGGTCCACACGAACACGACCGCGAACAGGACCCAGGCGAGGAGGCTGAGGTCGCCGGTCACGGCGGCCCAGCCCACGAGCGGCGGGATGGCGCCGGCCGCGCCGCCGATGACGATGTTCTGCCAGGTGCGGCGCTTGAGCCACATGGTGTAGATGAGCACGTAGAAGGCGATGCCGGCCCAGCTGAGGAACGCCGCCAGCAGGTTGGACGTGAGCGCGATGATGACGAAGGAGAGCAGCGTGAGCGCCACGGCGAAGATGAGCGCGTTGCGCGGCGTGACGGAGCCCTTGACCATGGGCCTCTTGGCGGTGCGCTTCATGTTCACGTCGATGTCGGCGTCGTAGATCATGTTGTAGACGCCGGCCGCACCGGCCGACATGAAGCCGCCCACGATCATGCCGAGGAGGGCCAACCAGTCGGGCATGCCCTTGGCGGCGATGAACATGGCGCCGACGGTGGTCAGCAGCAGGAGCGAGATGACCTTGGGCTTGGTGAGGATGAAGTAGTCGCGCACGGTCGCGCGCGTCGGGGCCTCGGGTGTGATAGCGGTGTCCGTCACGTTCTAGCGCTCCCCACTGCGGCGCCGCGCCCGGCGCCGACCGCGAGCGCAGCGGGGCGCCCGCCCAGAAGTTGGATGGTCGTGGCCGTAAGCAGCGCGTACGCCGCCACGGCAACGGCCAGGTGCACGACCTGCAGCACGAGTGGGGCCAGCAGCCCGAGGTTCACGGTCCCGATCGCCATCTGAACGACGTAGACACCCAGGAGCGCCTGCGACGTGCGCCTCGCTCCGGGCACGGACTTGAGCCACCACGCCAGACCCAGGCTCACGAAGAGGTAGGTCCCGACGGCGATGGCGATGAGGGGGTGGAGGATGCGCAGCCTGATGAGGAGGTGAGAGCCCGGGGCGAAGTCGGCCCTGAGCCCCTCGGCGAGCGACTCGGGCGGGAACATGGTGTTCCCCATGGCGGCGATTCCGCCCGTGAACATCAGCAGCAGCATGAGGCCGAGCCCCAGCGACGTGACCGTAACCAGGCCCGCTTGTGCCCCGAGGCGCAAGGGGTAGTCGGGACGGCGCGGGCCCGCGAACACGACAGTGCCCGCCAGCGCGCCGACGAGCAGCATCGAGTTCACGAGGTGAGAGGCGACCCACACCCCGCGCGCCACGCTTGTGTTCTCGCCCGTCATGCCCAGCAGCACCGTGGCCCCGCCGATCAGCGCCTCCAGCACGAGGAAACCAAGTGCCAGTCCGGCGAACGCCGCCAGCCCCGGGTTCTCGCGCCTGGCGCGCAGCGCGAGCACGACGAGCACCACGCCCACGAGCAACACGCCGCCGGACAGGAGGCGGTGGCTGAACTCCACGAGCGTCTCGAGCGTCGGGTCGATGGGGACCACCGCACCGTTGCAGGTGGGCCAATGGCTGCCGCAGCCGGCGCCCGAGCCGGTGCCGCGCACGACGGCGCCCTGCAGTATCACGACGGCGTTGCCGATTAGCGCAGTCCAGGCCAGCGGCAGGATGTAGCGGTTCACGTTCGTTCGGGCTCGCTTCCTTCCTCGGCCCGGCTCGCCGGCGCGCGCCCGTGGGCGCCGCGGGGACCTCGGGTCCGGATCGGTTGGGACGTTGGCCGTACGGCCGAGCGGCCACATGCTACCAGAGCGCGCCGACCCCGGCGCCTGAGCCGGGGAGCGCAGCGCGGCGCCCCCCCGCGTGGCGGCCAGCTCTGCCCACGGGGACGGCACACGGCCCTCTCACACACGTTGGCGATGATTGGACGCGGCGCCGCCGTGACGCGCTGGAGGGCTCTACCCGCTCTCTACCGCTCACGATGAGGGTGTTACACTCGCCGCACCGAGTTGGCCCAGCGGAGGACATGTTGATCAGTTTCTTCAAGAGCACCAACCTTCTGAAGCTCGCGCTCAGCGCGCTGCTTCTGGCTGCGGCGAGCGGAGCCCTCGCGCAAGAGTCGGAGCCCGACACCCTCGACGCCGCCACGCTGATCGAGAACGGTGCTTTCTATCAAGACCGCGGCGACTGTGCCTTGGCCCAGTTCTTCTACCAGGAGGCGCTGCGCACGGAGCCGGGCAACGCCACCGCCCTCGTGGGCAAGGGGCGGGCGCTCGCCTGCCAGAGCTCGTTCCCGGCTGCCATCGAGGCCTTCCAGGCCGCGCAGGCGGCCGACCCTAACCTGGTCGACGCCCACATCTACCTCGCCATCACCTACCAGAACCAGTACCAGGCCGACCCCACGGCCTACGCCGGCCGCCTCGCCGACGCGCTCGACACCATCCAGCGCGCCGAGCGCATCAAGCCCGACGACTGGCGCGTCCAGAACACCAAGGGCGTCATCCAGTACCTCCTGGGCGACCTGACGGCCGCCCGCGCCACGCTCGAGCGCGCCGCCACCCTCGTGTCGGCCGACACGAGCACGTCGGCCCTCGCGGCCAACGAGAAGAGCACCGTCCACGTGAACCTGGGCCGCGTGTACCGCGACCT
>CAYNNL010000077.1:0-9421 GCA_964398765.1 uncultured bacterium
CAGGAGTGGCCGTCCTCGTGCTGCTCGCGCTGCCTTCCTTGAGGATGCAGGTGGCGGACCCTGGCGCCCGGGGCCTGACGTCGGCCACCGACGCGAGGCGCACGCTCACCGCCCTCGAGGGCCTGGGCCTCGAAGGGCTGCTGAACCCGTTCGACGTCCTCGTCGACCTGGGACCTGAGGGCTTCTTCAGGCCGGAGAACGTGCGGAAGGTTTCGCTACTGACCGCCGAGCTGCGCGCCCTCGACAGGGTGGCGGGGGTGTCGTCGCCGATGGCGCTCGAGTCCATCCCCAAGCTCTTCCTCTACCAGTACTACGCCAGCCGGGAGGTTGCGCTCGGCAGCGAGGTGGCACCCCTGGTCCGCGCCACGGTGAGCCGCGACGGCCGCTACGCCCTCGCCCGCGTGGTGCCCGAGGGCGCACTCACGCCGGCCGACGGCGCGGAGCTGCACCGCGGCATCGAGGCGGCGCTTGCCGCCACGGGCCTCAGCGGCCGCGTCGGCGGCGTCTACGTGCAGGGCACCGAGTGGACGCGGGCGCTCTACGAGTACTTCCCGCTAGCCCTCGGCCTAGTGGGCCTGGTCACCGCCCTGCTACTGGGATGGGCGTTCAGGTCGCTCCTGATACCCGTCAAGGCGGTCCTGCTCAACGCCCTGACGGTCGGTGCGACCTTCGGCGCGCTCACGCTCGTCCTGCAAGACGGCGTGGTCGCGCGGCTGTTCGGGCTCGGCGACGTGCTTGGCTACATCGACACCTCCGCGCCTCTGTTCATCTTCGCCATCGTCTTCGGGCTGAGCATGGACTACGAGGTGTTCCTCGTGGCGCGCATCCACGAGGGGCACGAGCGCGGCATGTCGGATCACGACGCGGTGGCCACCGCACTGTCGACGACGGGCGGCGTGATCACGAGCGCGGCGGCCGTGATGGTCACCGTCTTCGCGCTCCTGCTCTTCTCCCACGTCGAGCTGATCCGCACGTTGGGCCTGGGCCTGACCGTGGCCATCGTGCTGGACGCCACGCTCGTCCGGCTCGCCCTCGTCCCCTCGGTCATGACCCTGGCGGGGCGGTGGAACTGGTGGCTGCCCGGGCCGTTGGCGCGCTTCGCGCGTGGGCCCGGGCGCAAGCCCGATGCGTGACCCCCGCCGGGGCCCGCGGAGCACTCAACGCAGGACGTCGCGGAGGAGCGTCGTCGGCTCGAGCGCCGTCGTGAGGATGCCCGGCGCCTCCAGCCGCCAGCCGCCGCTGAGCTGCACGCTCAGGCCGCCCACGCCGGCCGAGGCCGCCTGCACCTGAGCGAGGAGGGCGGCTCCCAGGGCGGTCGGGTCGAAGCGGAAGGTCAGTGTCACGGCGGAGGTAGCTCCGGCCACCACGGCCACCTGTTCCAGCGAGGCGGTCGCCGCCTCGGCCCCGCCCACGCCCAGGCTCAGCCGCGGCACCTGCACCAGGTAACCGACGAGGCCAGGGTTGACCAGCTCGCCCTGGAGGGTGAGGGCCACGAGGTTGACGGCCTCGAAACGGAGCTGGGAGCCGGTCAGCGTGAAGCGCGGCGCCACCAGACCGGCGCCCGCGCCCAGCTCGCCCCGCGCCACGGTGAAGCTAGGGAAGCGTTGCGGGGCGCCGAACACGTCTATGGTCACCGCAGCGTCGAAGCGGTACGCGACGGGGTTGCCGGCGAGGAAGTTGCCGATCGTGTCGAGGAGGAGCGGCGCGGCGCCGAGCGGCACCTTGACGTCGAGGATCAGGGGCGCCGATCCGTTGGCGGGCAGGTCGATGCCGCCGCGGAAGGAGCTCGTGGCGGCCCGCGTCTCGCGCAGGAACAGCTCGCCGTCGAGCCCGGACAGGCGCGCGGCGACGGGGTTGGGGTTCGTGACGTTGAGCGCGAGCCTGAAGAGGGCGGAGCCGTCGCCCACGCCGGGCGGGTCGATGCTCACGAAGCCGGAGCGGGAGGCATCGAGCTGGAAGGTGGGTGGCGAGAGGACCGCCGCGCCGGGAGCGCAGGCGGCGAGGAGCACCGCCAGCGCCAGGGCGAGGCTGGTGGTGGCCGTTCGGCGGCCGGACGGGATGAGCTTCAAGGGCGCCTCCATACTGCCACTGGGTGGCACTCGCTCCAGACTACCCGCGGCGCGTCGCGCGCGGCAGTCCGGAAGTTCGCAGTCGCCCGGCCGCCGCCCACGCCGGTATCATCGGGCATGACGGCCACAAGGCGGACCATCACGACCGAGGCTCGGGGCGGGGTGCTGGTCATCACGCTCGCGCGGCCCGAACAGCGCAACGCCCTCTCGCGGGGGCTGCGCGACGAGCTCCTCGCCGCACTGGGCGCGGCGGCGGCCGACCCGGCGGTCCGCGCGCTCGTCCTGACCGGCGCCGGGTCCGCGTTCTGCTCCGGCCTCGACCTGAGCGAGCTGGAGGCCACGCTGGCGATGGACGAGGCGGCACACCGCGCGGACTCGGAGGCGCTGGCGGAGCTGTTCCTAGCCGTCCTGCGTTCACCCAAGCCCGTGGTGGCGGCGGTGAACGGCCCGGCCGTCGCTGGAGGCGCCGGCCTGGTCGCCGCTTGCGACCTCGCCGTCATGGCCCACGGGGCGCGTATCGGCTACACGGAGGCGCGCATCGGTTTCGTGGCCGCCCTCGTCGGCGTCATCCTCATGCGGCAGGTCGGCGAGAAGCACGCGCGCGACCTGCTGCTCAGCGCCCGGCTGGTCGGGGCCGATGAGGCCCTGAAGATGGGCCTGGTCAACGAGGTGGTCGACGACGGCCTCGCCGTCGAGGTCGCCTGCGAGCGCGCCGCCGGCCTGGCACGCAACGCGCCGGGCTCACTGGCGCTGACCAAGCGGCTGTTCCTGGAGGCCGCCGGCATCCCCCTTGCCGCGGCGATGGAGAGGGCCGTCCAGCTCAACGTGACGGCTAGGCTCGGTGCCGAGCTGGCTGAGGGGGTGGGCGCGTTCCTGCAACGCCGCGAGCCCGGCTGGCGCGCCTGAACCGGTCGCGGGAGCCGCTTGCGTTCGCCAGCCCCCGGCAGTAGTCTACATGCGATGTGTAACTTACACAGCGCGCTGGTGCCACGGTGACCGTCGGCCCGCGAGTGCTGCTCATCTGCGGCGGCCGGTCCGCGGAACACGAGGTCAGCCTGGCCTCCGCCCGCGCGGTCCTCGCGGCGGCGCCTGACCTCGACATCACGGCCCTGGTCATCGCGCCTGACGGCTCGCTCCTCTCCCCTTCCGCCTCGAGCGCGGCCCTCCTCGCCGACCGCGGCAGCACTCCGGTCGGCGCGTTCTCTGACACCGAGGGGGGCTCGGCGCCGACCACGCTGGCCGCCTTGCCGCGCTCCTGCGACGTCGTCTTCCCCCTGCTCCACGGCCCGTTCGGCGAGGACGGCAGGGTGCAGGGCCTCCTCGACGTGATCGGCCTGCCCTACGTCGGGTCCGGGGTGTTGGGCAGCGCCGTCGGCATGGACAAGCTGACGATGAAGGCCGTCTTCGCGGCCCACGGGCTGCCCCAGGTGAGGTACGAGGCGGTGAGCCGCCACGACTGGGCCTCCGATCCGGACCTCGTCAATGGCCGCCTCGACTCCTTGGGCCTCCCGCTCTTCGTCAAGCCCGCGAACCTCGGCTCGAGCATCGGCATCAGCCGCGTGGCGACCCGGGAGACGCTCGGTGCGGCGCTCGCTGCGGCGTTCGACCACGACCGCCGCGCGGTGGTGGAGGCCGCCGCGGACGGCGCCCGGGAACTGGAGGTGGCGGTGCTCGGCAACGAGGCGCCGGAGGCCAGCCCGGTCGGCGAGGTCGACTACGCGGCGGACTTCTACGACTACGCCACGAAGTACACGGACGGGCGAGCGGAGCTCCGCATCCCGGCGGCGGTCCCGCCCGCCGTGGCCGCCGCGGCCCGCGACATGGCCGTCTCGGCCTTCCGGGCGGTGGACGCGCGCGGCCTGGCCCGCGTCGACTTCTTCTACCTGGAGCGCGAAGGCCGCCTTCTGTTGAACGAGATAAACACCATGCCGGGCTTCACGCGCCACAGCATGTACCCGCAGCTGTGGGGCGCGGCAGGACTCGAGTTCGGCGACCTCGTGAGGCGGCTGGTGGCCCTGGCCCTGGAGGGCGCCTGAGGCCCTGCTATACTCCCGCCAACGCCACGTCGACCGGAGGGCAGCGCCGCCGCACACGCAGATCCCCTGACCGCCACCCCGACCGCCGCCTCAGGGCCAGGCGACGACGTCGCGCCGTCACCGTCTTCGACCGGCGACGGTGGAGCGCGGCCGCTGGCGGACCTCAACGCCGCTCGCGTGCTGATACTCAACGCGTCTTACGAGCCGCTGCACGTCTGCTCCGTCAAGCGGGCGGTCGCGCTCCTGATGCACGAGGTGGCCGACCGCGTCGAGGACTCGGGCGCGGTCCTGCGCTCTCCCACTGCCCTCTTCCCCGTCCCGAGCGTGATCAAGTTGCGCCGCTTCGTGCGGGGTCCGTTCAGGCAACGCGTGGCCTTCAACCGCAAGAACGTGTTCCGGCGCGACGATCACACCTGCCAGTACTGCGCCAGGCACACGGTCGACCTCACGCTGGACCACGTCCTGCCCCGCAGCCGTGGTGGACCCACCAGTTGGGAGAACGTCGTGGCGTGCTGCAAGGCGTGCAACGCGAAGAAGCGCGACCGCACCCCGGAGGAGGCGAACCTGCACCTGCTCAGGCGCCCGTTCGCGCCAAGGTTCATGTTCTCGAGCGCCTACGGAGTGTTGCCCGACATCGACCCGATCTGGGAACGTTACCTGCCCAGGCGCAGCGGCGAGCGCTGAGCCGCCGGCCGAGCTGACGGGCCCCCGCCCCTCAGCGGGCCGGGCGCCGCGGCTCGAACACGCGCGTGAGGATCATGTTCAGGACGCTCAGGACGAGGGCGCCGAGGACGGCTCCCCCGAACCCCGAGACCTGCAGGGGCGTGACCGTGGCGGCCACGGCGAGGGCCAGGCCGTTGACGACCAGCAGGAAGAGGCCGAGCGTCAGGACGGTCAGCGGTAACGTCAGGAGGACCATCACGGGCCTCACCACCGCGTTCACGAGCGCTATGACGGCCGACGTGACGAGGAGGGAGACGAGGCCGTCGTCGGGCATCGACAGGCCCACGCCGAGACGCACCGTCAACCACAGGGCCAGCGTGATCAGCGCCCACCGCACGAGGACGTTCATGGCCCGATCATACGCGCTCGTCGGGTCGGCCGCCGGGACCGCCCCAGGACGGCGGGTCAGCGCGGGCGCTTGACGAGCGCCGGTACCTCCTCGACCGTCTGGAAGCCGAGCGACACGAGTATCGCCACGAGCTTCGGGTCGGCCGAGCCGAGCACCGTGTCCACCACCCCGACGGGGCTCCGGAACGACAGCTCCTGCAGCGCGGTGAGCACCAGACGCCTCAGCATCTCGCTGTCCCCGCGGAAGCGGCTCCGCACGCCCACCCCGGTCAGCTGGTAGCTGGAGTCGATCTCCCGCGTGGCGGAACTGG
The DNA here is from genome assembly GCA_964398765.1 of uncultured bacterium. GTDB lineage: Bacteria > Deinococcota > Deinococci > Deinococcales > Trueperaceae > JAAYYF01. The sequence goes on from CAYNNL010000077.1 coordinate 5,488, forward strand.
CGAAGGCGTAACCGACGGTCGGTCTGTCGAGCCCCTCGCGGGCCGCGAACCACAGGTCGGGCTGGAAGGGCCCACCGCTGCGCTTCAGGTACGACCAGGCCGCGTCGGTCACGCCCGACCCCTCGCAGTCGCGGTGCAGCTCCCTGAAGTCGCCCTCCGTGGCCGGCTGCCACGCTTCGAGAACCAGGGGCACGCCCAGGGGCGGCACGTCGGTCAGCTCGAAGCGCAGCCGTCTGAGGTCGTCGCGGACGAACCCCGACGGCGCCAGGATCGCCGCCAGCTCACGGGCGCGCTCCACTCCCTGCAGGTGCAAGACCAGCGTCGCTGCCTCCGCGCCCTCTCGCGCCACGAGGTCGTCGACCAGCTCCCTGAACGCGTCCGGGTCGCCGTGGTGCCAGGCGCTGCGCAGCTCCAGCTCCAGGGCGGCGTACCCGCCGCCCTTCCTGAGCGCGTAGAGCCCCGCCGTCGGCGCCCCCGCCCCCCGCACGTTCACGAAACAGTGGCCCGCGTCGGCCACCGCGTCCCTCAGCTGAGAGTTGACGCGCAGCGACAGCCCGCCCGGATCTGGGTGCCCCACGAACGCCAGCGCCTGGCGCATGAACCATGCGAGTTCGTCGGGCTCGAGGTTGCGGATCACGACCAACCAGTCTAGCCCGCCTTGAGGCCCGCCGCGCCGCCCGGCGCGCGTTGCGCCTCCCGCGGTTATGCTCCGGCGATGTCGAGTCCGCGCATCATCGGCGGCACCGCCAAGGGCCGCGCCCTCGCCGTCCCCGCCCGCGGCACGCGGCCGAGCCCGTCCCGGCTGCGGGAGGCCCTCTTCGACGTGATCGCCTTCGAGCCGCGCGGACGTTTCCTGGACCTGTTCGCGGGGTCCGGAGCCATGGGCCTCGAGGCGGCGAGCCGAGGCTGGAACGCCGTGTGCGTCGACCTTTCTCGGGCCGCCACGAGGGTCATCTCCGCCAACGCCGCCGACCTGGGGCTCGACGTGGAGGTCTACGCCGCGGACGCCGTGCGGTACGCCGCCGCCCACCCGGACGGCTTCGATGTCGTGGTCGCGGCGCCCCCCTACCCCACCGACCTCCCGGGCACGTTCGCCGCCATCCTCGCCTCAGGGGCGGCGCGGCCCGGCGGCCTGTACGTGCTCCAACACCCGAGCGAGCTGCCACCACCCGCCCTCCCGCCCCGACTCGACGGGGCCGACGTGAGGCTCAAGCGCTACGGCACGAACGCACTGACGTTCGTGCGCGTCCCTGCGCCCTAGCGCGCCGCCCCTGCGACGCCCCGCGGGGCCCCGGCGACGGCCCGCGCCGCGTCGGGCAGGCTGCTCGGGGGCCGCCGGGGGCCGTGCTAGAGTGCGCTGTTGACTCCGCAGCCGGCGCAGCGGGCCACGCGACACCTCGCACGGCTCACCGCGCCCCGGCGGTAGGCCGGGCCCACGGGCGCCTACCGCGCCTGCGCGGAAAGGTCCTGTTACAGATGCTCGGATTCGTTCAGAAGCTCTTCGACAACAACGACCGCGAGGTCAAGCGCCTCCAGGTCGAGGCCGTGCGAGCCGCCAACGCCCTCGAGGACGAGATGGAGAAGGTCGACGACCTGGCCGCCGCCTACGCGGCGCTCAAGCGGCGGCACCTCGAGGGGGGCGAGAGCCTCGACGCGCTGCTCCCCATGGCCTTCGCGCTCACGCGCGAGTCGGCCAAGCGTTTCCTCGGCCTGAGGCACTACGACGTGCAGTTCGTGGGCGGAGCCGCGCTCCACAACGGCCGCATAGCCGAGATGAAGACCGGCGAGGGCAAGACGCTCGTGGCCACGCTGGCGCTGGCCCTCAACGCCCTCTCGGGCAAGGGCACCCACCTCGTCACCACCAACGATTACCTCGCGCGCACGGGCGCTGAGTGGATGGGGCCCGTCTACCGCGGGCTCGGCCTGGTCGTCGGCGTCATCCAACACGACACGGACGGGGCGGCCCGGCGCGAGGCGTACCGCAACGACATCACCTACATCACCAACAGCGAGCTGGGGTTCGACTACCTGCGCGACAACATGGCGTTCCGCCCCGATCAGCTCGTGCTGCGCGAGGACACCCCACTCAACTACGCCATCATCGACGAGGTCGACTCCATCCTCATCGACGAGGCGCGCACGCCGCTGATCATCTCGGGCCCCGCCGAGCTGGCGACCGACAAGTACTACACCATGGCCAAGATCGCCACCCAGCTCGAGCGCGGCGAGCCGTCCGAGGGCGAGAAGCCGGCGACGGGCGACTACTCCGCCGACGCGAAGTCGAAGGACATCCACCTCACGGAGCAGGGCATCGCCAAGGCCGAGAAGCTCATCGGCATCGACAACATCTTCAGCCCCGAGAACATGGAGACGGGCCACATGCTCAGGCAGGCGCTCAGGGCCGCCGAGCACTACCACCTCGACCAGCAGTACGTGAAGGACGAGAACGGCCAGATCGTCATCGTCGACGAGTTCACGGGCCGCCTCATGCCGGGCCGGCGCTTCGGCGAGGGGCTGCATCAGGCCATCGAGGCCAAGGAGGGCGTGAAGATCGAGCGCGAGAACCAGACGCTCGCCACCATCACGTACCAGAACTTCTTCAAGCTCTACAACAAGATCGCGGGCATGACGGGCACGGCCAAGACGGAGGAGAAGGAGTTCCAGGAGATCTACGCCACCGACGTCCTGGTCATCCCCACCAACAAGCCCGTCATCCGCCGCGACGAGGAAGACATCATCTACCGGACGGTGGAGGGCAAGTTCTCTGCCGTGGTCGACGAGATCGTCGAGGTCCACGCCACCGGCCAACCCATCCTGGTCGGCACGGTGACGATCGAGGCCTCGGAGCGGCTCTCCAAGATGCTCAAGCGCCGCGGCGTCGAGCACGAGGTCCTCAACGCCAAGTACCACGGTCGCGAGGCCGAGATCGTGGCCCAGGCCGGGCGCTCGGGCGCCGTGACCATCAGCACCAACATGGCCGGCCGCGGCACCGACATCGTGCTCGGCGGCAACCCGGAGTGGCTCGCGCGGCAGCTCGTCGAGCGCGAGGGCTTCGACCGCTACGACTCCGACACGGAGCTCTTCATCAAGGCCATCATGATGCGCAAGCCGGACGAGGCCCGCGCCGCTCTGGCCAAGCTGGAGGGGCTCGACCCCGACATCCTCCCGCGCCTCGAGAGGCTGCGCGACGAGGCCGAGACCGACCACGTCAACGTCGTGGGCCTGGGCGGCCTGCACATCATCGGCACCGAGCGACACGAGTCGCGCCGCATCGACAACCAGCTCCGCGGCCGCGCCGGCCGCCAGGGCGACCCCGGCTCGAGCCGGTTCTACGTCTCCTTCGAGGACGACCTCATGCGCCTCTTCGCCAACGAGCGCGTGCTCGGCATGATGGACAGGCTCGGCATGGACGACAGTCAGCCCATCGAGGCGCGCATGGTGACGGGCGCCATCGAGCGCGCCCAGAAACGCGTCGAGGACCGCAACTTCGGGATCCGCAAGCAGCTCCTCGAGTACGACAACGTCATGAGCAAGCAGCGCGAGGTCATCTACGCCCAGCGCCGCGAGGTCCTCCTCGGCAACGACATGTCCGACGAGGTCCAGGAGATGATCGCCAACTACGTCGACGCGCAGGTGCAGCGCTACCTGAACCCGCAGATCGAGCCAGAGGAGCGCGACGTGGGGGCGCTGCGCACCTCGGTGGCCGACGCGGTGCCCGTCTTCGAGACCGTCGACTTCGAACCGTTCCGCGACAAGCAACCTGACGACGTCACCGACGAGCTGGTGGAGAAGATGGAGTCGGCCTACCAGGCGCGCGAGGAGGAGCTCGGGGCCCCGCTCATGCGCGAGCTCGAGCGTTTCATCGTCCTCCAGGTGGTGGACCAGCACTGGAAGGAGCACCTCCACAACATGGACGTGCTGCGCCAAGGCATCG
>CAYNNL010000078.1:0-9412 GCA_964398765.1 uncultured bacterium
GCGGCGCCGCCCTGGAGGAGTTCGGCGCCGTCGACGTGGTGGCGTTCGACAAGACGGGGACCCTCACCGAGGGCCGCATGCGCCTGGCCGAGGTCGTGCCCTTCGGGATGGGCGAGGCGGCCGTCCTGGACCTGGCCGCCGCCGTGGAAGCCTCCTCGGAGCACGCGGTGGCCCGGGCCATCGTCGCCGCGGCCGGCGACCGCGGAGCGCCCAGGCGCGTGGAGGGCGTGGCGGCCGTGCCGGGCATGGGACTCCGCGCCACCGTCGACGGCGCCCCGCACTGGGCCGGCAACCGCCGCCTGGCGACGGCAGTGGGGATCGGCCTAACTCCGGACGTCGAAGCGGCCCTCGCCCGCCTCGAAGGAGCGGGGCAGACCACCGTCATGCTGGGCGACTCCGCACGGGTCATCGGGGTGCTCGGCGTGACCGACACCGTGCGCCCCACGGCCGCTCGAGCCGTCCGCGAGCTGCGCCGGCGCGGCGTGAAGTGCGTGGCCATGCTCACGGGCGACCACCGCGAGGCCGCGCTGGCCGTGGCCGACGAACTCGGCATCGCCCCCGCCGACGTCCACGCCGGTCTGCTGCCGGAGCAGAAGGTCGCCCTCGTGCGCGAGCTGACCGGGCGGGGCAGCGTGGCCTTCGTGGGCGACGGGGTCAACGACGCGGCCGCGCTGGCCACCGCCTCGGTGGGGGTCGCGATGGGCGTGGCGGGCAGCGACGCGGCGCTCGAGGCCGCCGACGTGGCCCTCCTCTCCGACGACCTCGCGCGCCTGCCGGAAGCGCACGACCTGGCGCGCCGCGCCAACCGGGTGATCCGTCAGAACCTCGCGTTCGCGCTCGGCATCATGGTCGTGATGGTCGTGACCACCCTCGTCGCCCGGCTCCCCCTGCCCCTCGGCGTCCTCGGCCACGAGGGCGGCACCATCCTCGTCGTCATGAACGGCCTGCGGCTCCTCGGCGGCGCTCCGCGGCGGCCGGGGGAGCGACGCGAGGTTCTCGCACGGCCCGCCACCCACGGCCCCTAGGCACCAGCCCAGCCCGCCGCGCCGCCCCCGCGCCCATCCCCTAGCCTCGTTGCGAGGAGGGGAGAAGCGTGCGCTCAAGGCAACGGAAGGCTCGACGACCGGCCAACGACCAAGTCGCGACGCGGCGACGGTCACTCCGCCTGCTCACGGCCGCCCTGGTGGCCGCCGTCACGCTCGTCGCCCCCGCGGTGTCGGGCGCCCGCGCCGCCCGGGCCTGGAACGCCGAGCCGTACCCGCTCGCATCGCTCCAGGTCGTGTTGCAGGCGCAACGCAACGACTGCGGCCCCGCCGTGGTGGCCACGCTCATCGCCTGGGCGGGCGGAACCGGCTCGCTGGCCGATGTCACGGCGGCGGCCCGGCTTGGCCCTGACGGGCTGAGCCTCGGCGAGTTCGCCCGGCTGGCCCACGCCTTCGGCCTGCCCGGCGGCTGGTACCGGGCCGCCATGGCCGAGCTCGCCGCCCGGCCCGGTCCGTTCGTGGCACACCTCAGCGCCCCCGGCCCCGCCGGGAACGGGCTCGGCCACCTCGTGGTCGTGTGGGCCGTCGGTAACGGCGCCGTCCTGCTGTCCGATCCCGCCGCCGGCGCCCACGCGCTGCCCCTCGCCGCCTTCGCGCGCCGTTACACGGGGCGCGTCTACCTGCTGGAGGAGCCGGCGTGACGGGCCCGGCACTGATGAGCGCGGCACTGATGAGCGCCACGCTGCTGGCAGCCGCCGGCAGGCCCTGGGGAGCACCCCAACTGGCCTGGCTGGCGCTCACCCCCGCCTTCCACGCAGTTTCGGTGGCGCCCGGCCGCCCGCTGCGGGCAGGCGCGGCCACCTACCTGGCGGCCATAGGCCTCGTGGGGGTGGCGTACGAGGCCGCCCTCGGCCTGTCCCTCGTCGCCTACCCGCTGACCGTGCTCGCCGCCGCCGTGCCCTTCGGTGCCGCCGGGGCCGCCTCGGCTTGGGTGGCGGGACGCCTGCCGGCCGTCCCGCCCTGGCTCACGCTGCCCCTGCTCTGGTGCGCCGCCGAAGTGCTCGTGCGCCAGGAGTGGCTGCTGGGGCGTTGGGTCATGCCCTTCTCGGCCATCGGGTACACGCAGTCGGGCACCGCCGCGGTGCACCTCGCCCGCTTCAGCTCCGTCACCGCCGTCTCGCTGGCGGTCCTGTTGGTGAACGGCCTCGTCGTCGCCGTCCTCACCGCTGTAGGCCGCCACCTCCGGCGGCCGGGACGCAGTCCCGCGGCGCCGGGCGGGCTCAGGAGCTGCGCGCTCGCGGTCGCCGGCCTCGCCGCCGTGTTCGCGGCGGTCACCGCCGCGTGGCGCACCGCCCCCGTGGTGGCGGCCTCCAGATCACCACTCGATCCGTCTGTAGCGCGGATCTCCGTACTGCAACCCAACCTGCCCGCTATCGCTCGCGGCGCGGCACGCCTCGACCCGTCCGTGGCCGCCGAGCTCGCCGCCGGCTTGGGTGCCCTCGCGGGCGCGCTCGAGCCCGGCCCGGGCCGCCACATCCAGGTGTGGCCGGAGGCCGTCTGGCCCGGGCTCCTCGGCGGCGGTACCGAGGCGGCGGCGTCCGACCACCTGCAGGGCGTGCCACCCGCCCTGATCGGCGCGGTCAGCCGCCACGCCGTCACGGGCGCCACGAGCAACGCGGCGTTCCTGTGGTCCGGCGGAGCCCTCAATCATGTGTTCGACAAGCGGCACACCGTCCCGCTCGCCGAGGACGGCCTGGTGCGCTCCAGCGCGCCGGCGGTCGTCATCGGCGGCGGAGTCGCCGTGGCGCCGCTCATCTGTTACGACGTCGCCTTCCCGGCCACCGTGCGCCAGGCGGCGCGCGGCGGCGCGGAGCTGCTCGCCGTGCTCACGGACGACACCTTCGCCGCCGGCAGCGACGTTCCCTTCCAACACCTACGCGTCGCCCAACTGCGCGCGGTCGAGAGTGGCCTCTGGCTGGCGTTCGCCTCCAACGGCGGACCCAGCGCCCTCATCGACCCGGCAGGGCAGGTCGTGGCCGTCACCGAACCGGGTGAGGCCACGCTGTTGACGGCGTCGGCGAGGCTCGGGACCGGCTCGACGCCGTACCTCGAGTACGGCGACTGGGTCGGGGCGCTCACCTGGCTGCTCTCGGCAGCCTTGGTGAGCCTTGCGGGGCTCAAGGGGGGTGGATACGGCCTTCCACGAACCACCTGAAGCCCCTCGCCTCATCAGGAGGAACCATGAAACGCATCACCCTGTGGTCAGTGAGCACCCTGCTGCTCATGCTCCTCGCCGGCCCCGTCCAGTCGGCCGCCGCCGGCTCCCGTGCCGGTGCCGGCCTCGCTCAGCTCGGCGCCACCGAGCTCGGCCTCGTCACCGCCGGCGTGTGCGTCAACTGCGACGCGCCCAGCGAACCCCCTCCCAAGCAGCCCAAGCCCAAGCTCCAGCGCTACATCTGGGAGGTCGTGAGCTCCAAGCACAACGCACCCACCGAGCTCCGGCACGACCTCGCGCGAGACTACGTCAACTCGGGCACCGCCTCGGCCCGCTACTCGTTCACCTACAACGACGAGTGCTCCCACGTGCTCACCAGCGGCGGCTTCGGTGTCTCGACCGGCCTCAGCATGAACGTGGGCACCGTCTACACCTGCGCCATGCACGACAACTACGAGGTCGTCGTGCCCGCCCGCACGCGCGCGAAGGTCTACCGTGCCTTCATGCGGCAGATCGCCAGCTACACGTTCGCCGAGTACGCGCTCTACTCCGACGGCTCCACGGTGGCCACGGGCGCCCGCGACACGGGCACGCTCGAGACCCGCTACCTCAGGTACAACACCATCTTCAGCCCCCTCTAGCGTCGTCGTCGGGTGGCGAGCCCCGCGCTCGCCACCCAGCTCCCAGGAAGGAGAACGATGCACCTACCAGAGCGTAGATCGCCCCGCGGCCACCGCATCCCCCGCACCGGAGGGCGGCGCTCGCGCACGCGCCCGCCCACGCCCACCGCGGTCGCCGCTGCCGCGATCCTCCTGACCGTGCTGACCACCGCGGCGGCGTCTGACTGGCCCACCGACGGCGTGCCCGTCGTGGGCCTCCACTACCAGGACCTCGCTCCTGGCGCCGCCGGCGACGTCGTGATCGCCGTGGCCAGCCCGGGCACGCCACCCCCGGACGCGGTCGACGCGGCGTCATCCCATCCCTGCCTCGCCGTCGGCACCCCGTACAACACCGCCTTCGAGGTATGGCGCATCCCGGCCGTGGTGACGGAGGAACCGTGCCGCGCCACCGTCCTGGTGAGCGCCGCCGGCGAGGACGGCGAGTGGCGCGGCGCCGTGCTCGTCGCCGTCGGCCGCGTGGTCGGCGCGGGTCCACTAGATCCGACCGCGGGGGTCCGCGTCCACTACTCGTCGACCACCGACCGGATCGTCGGCGACCCCGCACCCGGCCTCGTCCAACGCGAGGACATCACGTTCGAGAACGCCTCCGGGGCCCCCATCACCCTGGTGTCGCTGAGCGCCGACGCTGCCCTGGTAGACCTGCTGGGCAGCCTCCACGAGCGCCGGGCAGACGGGCAGGTGACCCCCGTGGCGCGGCCATACCTGCCCGCCGACACCGAGTTGGGGGTCATCCAGCCGGGCGCCACGAGGACCTTCGGCCTCACCGTCGACGAACCCGGCAGACTGGCACCGGGAAGGACGGCGGTCACGCTCGGCCTGCTACCGATCATCAGGGTCGGTGGCGCCGCCTACTACCTGGAGGGTGCCGTGGCCACCCTGTTCTCGAGCGAGCCCGCCCCATGATCGGCAGGCGCCTCCTTGCCGCGCTCGCCCTGCTGGTCGCGCCCTTCGCCTCGGCCGACCCTGGCCCCCTCGCGGACCTGTTGACCCTGTTCGACGCGGCGTACACGCCGCCTGACCACCTCGTGGCCGAGGCCAAGGACTTGGCCTCCGTGAGCGCGTCCAACGCGGCCGCTCTCGCGCCCAGCGTCGGGTTCGAGGAACGCCTCACCTCCCCGGCCTACGACGGTCTCGAGCTGAGCCTCGGCCTGGAAGCCGAGCTCCCGCTCTACCGTTCCAGGAGCGCGCCTGCCGCCGAGCTCCAGATGCACCGCGAGGCGGCGCTTGCCGAGCGCGCGGCTGCCGTCCGCGCCACGGCGCGGGCCCAGTTCGCGTCCGACGTCCTCGCGCTGGCGGTGGTCACCGACCTGGCCGTTGGAGCAGGCGCCGCGCTCGCCCGCTTCGAGAAGGAGGTGGGGTCGCCGCCCGACGACCTCGCCGTGGCCGCCACGCTGCAACCGCTCGAGCGCGACCTGTTGTCGCTCTACCGCGGGGTGGCGGGGCTGGAGGCGTTCGCCCGCGAGTACGCCGCACAACTGCGCGACTCCGTAGCGCGCGCCGGCGTGCCTACAGACCTGGCCCCACCGCCCACGTTCGCTGAGCTGTACCGCGGCTTCGACCTGGAACCTCCCACCCTGCAGGCGTGCCTCGACTCGGCTCCGGACGCGCTCGACGCGCACCTGCGCCACGAGCAACGCCTGCTCTCCTTCGCCGCCGACTCCACCCCGGACCTCGAGGTGGGCGTCTTCGCCCAGGCGGGCTACCAGGCGGCCTGGTCCTTCGGTCCGGAGCCCACCGGCCGCGCGCCAAGTGGTCCGGCAAGCGGGTACTGGGCCCGGGTGGGGGTGGCCGCCAACCTCGCCCTTCCGGACGGCTGGCCGCTCTCCGGCTCCGCCGGCCTCCGGGCCTCCCTGGGCGGCGCGGAACAGACGCTGAGGCTCGACTGGCCCCCGGTGGCCCGACTTAGCGGCCCGCTGGACCACGCCGCGGTGAGAACCGAGGCCGACGCCGAACTGGCGGCGCGCCTCGACCAGGTGGCGGCGGACGCGGCTCGCCTGCTCCGCGCGCACCGGGAGTCGCTGTCGGCCCTCCGTGACGCGGAGCTGGCGCTCCTCTGGTTGGTGGCCGACGCCAACCCGGAGGCGTACGTAGACGCGGACGGCCTCGCGGCCGCGTGGGAGGCAGCGGAGCGGCCCTTCGACGATCCCGTCCTCGAGCTCCACGCCACCCGCCTCCGCGCCGACCTGGCGTTCGCCAGGCTGGCGCTGCTGACGGACCTCATCGACCTTCAGGTCGCGTGCGGCACCGGCGACCTCGGCGACCCGCGCACCCATGCGCCACCCCCGTGAGGCGCGCCGCGGCGCGCACCATCGGGCGTGTCTCAGCGGCCGCGCTCGCCGTGGCGCTCGCCGCGCTCGCCGGCGGCCTGCTGGCGGAGGGGTGGGTGGGCGCCGCCTCCCTCCCGCGTTGGCTGCCGCCGGCGCCTTACCCGTTGGCGCGGGCGCTGCACGCGCTGCCGTTCACCCACTCCCCACCCTGGGAGTGGGCGCGGCGCCACGTGGCCGCGCCCGTACGGCCGCGCTCGAGCCTGCCGGACCCGGCGCTCGGCCTCCAACCCAGCCAGAGCGGCCTGAGCGCCGGCAGTTACCTAGGGTGGACGGACGGCGCCGCGGGCGGCCTGACGCTCTACGGGCACGCCTGCACGCCCGCCGACCCGCCGGTCGGTGTCTCCCTCGCCGTGGCAGGGCGCGAGGTGCGCCTCGGCGCCGACGCCATAGCCACCCTGGAGCTCGACATAGGCACGTACTACCCGGCCCCGGTGACGCGGCTCAGCGGCGCCCTCCCCGCCGGCGATTACGCCCCCGCCGCGACGGTGCGCTGCCGGTCGGGCGCCGAGGCGCGCCATCCGCTCGGGGCCGTCCGCGTGGCCCAGGTGGCGCCCAACCCCGCGGGCCTGCTGATCGACGCGTGGGCAGCGCCCCTGGTTGGCGTCTACTCCCACGTGGCACTGCTGAACCCCGGGCCGGACGCCGTCACCCTCACGCGGCTGGAGTACGCTCCCGCCGCGGCCGCTACCAGTGTCGTGCTGGCGTACCTGGCGCCGGCCGGGAGCGTGGCCAGGCTCGAGGACGTCGTAGGCGACGGTGAGTTGCTCGAGAGGCTCGCCGCCGACCCGCACGGGCTCGAGCCGGTCGTTTGGCCGGCGGCCTCGGCGCGGGACCTCGCGCTGCGCCTGCCCGCGGGCGGCAGCGTGCTGCTGATCGTTCACGCCGCCTCGTTCCACGCCACCCAGCCGCGCTTGCCGGCGCTCTTCCACCCGGCCGTCTCCTACGAGCTCGACGACGGCACCCAGGGCGGCGTGACCGCCACCGCGCGCCTGTCCGCAGGCTGGACCGCCCGCTAGCCACCGCCCCGTGTGCTAAGCTCTTCATTTGCCGCGCGTTCGTCCGGTCACGGCCGGATCTGCGTGGTGGCGAGCCGATGCTGGAGAGGGCTGCGCGGGCCGAGGTTCGGCCCGGCGCGTCGTGCCGCACCGCGGGGAGACCCGCTAGGTCGGCGCTAGGGCGTCCCGACGGGACCGCTGCCACCAGCTTGGAAGGAGGTGCTGAATGTCGAGCACCGTCAAGTACGACCTCAACGTCATCCTCGACCCGAGCCTGACCGAACAGCAGGTGCAGGCCGAGAAGGACGCGGTGACGCTCCAGGTCGAGCGAGCAGGAGGAGAGATCCTCGCGGTCGACGAGTGGGGCATGCGTCGCCTTGCCTACCCGATCCGCAAGGGCAACGAGGGCTACTACCTCATCTACCGCCTACACCTGAGCGGCGAAACCCCCAAGACGATCGAGGCTGCGTTGCGCCAACGCGATAACGTCATGCGAGTCCTGGTCGTCCGGGAACGCCCGGAGTGGAAGACGAAGAAGGAGCCCAAGGCCGAAGGCAAGGCGGAGGCCGCCGCCTAAGGCCAAGAACTTCTGACGAGCAGTTGGGGAGTCACCTGATGGCACGTGGTCTGAACAACGTTTACCTGGTCGGCACGCTGGTCCAGAAGCCGGAGCTGCGCTACACCCCCGGTGGGTTGGCCATCCTGGAGATGAACCTGGCGGGCAACGACAACGTCATCGGTGACGACGACCGTCCTCGCGAACTGGCCTGGTACCACCGCGTCACGCTCTTCGGGGCGCAGGCGGAGATGATGGCCGATCAGTTGGAGGAAGGCACTGCCGTGTTCGTCGAGGGGCGCCTCAACTACCGCACCTGGGAGGCCCAGGACGGTCAGAAGCGCTCCGCGCTCGACGTCAACGCCCAGCGCGTCGACGTGATCACCATGGGAGTCAGGTCGGGTGAGGCCACCGTCGTGGACGCGCGCGGCCAACACCGGCTCAAGGACGCCCTCAACGAGGTGCTGATCGTCGGCAACCTCACGCGCGACGCGGAGATGCGCTCCACGCCCTCCGGGGCGTCGGTGACGCGCTTCGGCGTGGCCGTCAACGAGCGCTTCCGCGGCAAGGGCGGGGACGATCAGGAACGCACCCACTTCGTGGACGTCACGGTGTGGCGCGAGCTCGCGGAGGGCTGCGAGTCCCTCCGCAAGGGCGACGGCGTGTTCGTGATCGGCCGGCTCGTCAACGATTCTTGGACTGACAAGGAAGGCAACCGTAGGTTCACGACGCGGCTGGAAGGTCAGCGCGTCGAGTTCATAACTCGCGGTCCCGGCAGCGGTGGAGCCGGAACCCGCACGGAGCGCACCGTCGCTACCGGCGCCCAGGCGAGATCGTCGAAGCTCGACATCGACGAGGAGTTTCCACCAGAAGAGGATCTACCCTTCTAGATGGCTAGAGAAGCAAGAGACAAGGGCGGCGACCGCCGGCGCCGCGGGGGCGGCAGGCGTGGCCGTAGGCCGCGCGTGTGCCCGTTCTGCGCCGGTGAGTACGAGATCATGGATTATCACGACGGCCGGGTCCTGAGGCGCTTCATCTCGGATACCGCCAAGATCCTGCCGCGTCGCCGCACCGGAGTATGCGCCAAGCACCAGCGTCGGCTCGCCACCACCATCAAGCGCGCGCGCATGCTCGCCATCATCCCGATCACCGAGAAGTTGGTCCGCAAGTGAACGTCATCCTCCTCGAGCCCGTCGAGAAGCTGGGCGAGGCTGGTGACATCGTCCGCGTCAAGGACGGCTACGCACGCAACTTCCTCGTCCCGCAGGGCCTGGCACTGCCGGCCACCCGCTCCAACCAGGCCGAGCTCCAGGCGCGCCTCGCGCAGCGCGCGCGCCAGCTCGCCGAGCGGAAGTCCGACGCCGAGCGCCTCGCCGAGATGCTGGGCGACGCCCATATCGAGATCCGCGTGAAGGCCGGCGAGGGGCGCATCTACGGCTCCGTGGGCAACCGCGACATCGCCGACGCCCTCAAGGCCGCCTACGACGTCGAGATCGACCGTCGCAAGGTGCTCCTGGCGGAGCCCATCAAGGTCACGGGCGAGTACGCCGTGCCGTACCGCCCGCACCCGGAGGTCACCATCGACCTGAAGGTCCTGGTCGTCTCCGAGTCCGAGGCGTAAGGCCGGCCCATCGGGCGGTCAGGCCGCCCGGACCA
>CAYNNL010000079.1:0-8994 GCA_964398765.1 uncultured bacterium
CCGACCTCGACCTGGCGCTCGCCCGCAGGCAGCGGGCGGGCTGGGGCTTCTTCCGCGACCGGCGGCCGGACCTGTACGGGGCGCTGCTCACACTCGACGGTGAGGAGTAGGCGGGCGCGCCGAGCTTGATCACGCCCGCCGCTACCCCCGCGAGCGCGGCACGCCGCTCGGCTCCACCTCCACCTCCACGAACAAGGCTCCCGCCGGCGCGGCTTCCTCCGCGTACAGCGCCCTGAGCACCGCGGCGTTGTCGGCCACCACCTTGTCGCGCCGGACGCTCAGCTTGGGCGTGACCGAGCCCTCGGCCATGGTGAGGACCTTGACGAGCGCCGCCGCCCGCTTGACGCTCGACCAGTCGGGCATACCCTCGTTGGCCTGGCGCACGATCTCGCGCAGTTCGGCCGCCAGGCCGGGGCGCGCCAGCACGCCGGCGTCGGCCGCGCCGTAGCGGGCGCTCAGGCCCTCGTGGTCGAGGAACAGGAGCGCCGTGCAGTACTTCTCACCCGAACCGACCACGATGGCGGTGGCGATCAGCGGGTCGGCCTCGAGCCGCTCGACTATCGGGTCGGGCATGACGTACTTGCCGGTCGAGAGCTTGAAGATGCTCTTGAGGCGTCCGGTTATCGACAGGAACCCGGCGTCGTCTATCTTGCCCAGGTCGCCGGTGTGGAACCAGCCGTCCTTGTCCATCACCTTGGCCGTCTCGTCGGGGTGGCCGTAGTAGCCGAGCATGACGTGCGGGCCGCGCGTGAGGATCTCGTCCTCGTCGCTGATAGCCATCTCCACGCCCGGTATGGCCTCGCCGACCGTGCCGGGCCTGTTGCGTTCGGGCCGGTTGAAGCAGATGACCGGGCTGGTCTCCGTGAGGCCGTAGCCCTGCAGCACGACGATGTGAGCGGCCCCGAGGCGGTTGACGAGCTCGGCGCGCAGCGCCGCGCCCCCCACGATGATGGTGCGCAGGTTGCCACCCAGCGCCTCGCGCCACTTGGAGTAGACGAGCCCATCGAGCACGCCGCGCTCGGCGGCGACCAGCCCCGTCGGCGGGTGCGCCACGTCGTAGCGGCCCGCGAGCTCCAGCGCCCGCCGGTAGAGCCCCTTCTTGACGCCCGTGAGCGTGGTCTCCACGGCCTCCATGCGCTCCCACGACTTCTCGAGCACGCGCGGCACGGCCGCCATGAAGGTGGGCTTCACCTCGAGCAGGTCCTCGCGGACCGAGTCGGTGGTGCCGAAGTAGACACTGGAACCGAAGTACACGCTGGCGTAGAGCAGCGTGCGCCCGAAGATGTGCGTGAGGGGGAGGAAAGACAGCACCGTCTCGGCGTCGCCCTCGCGGTAGGTGGAGAGGTCGGACAGCGCACCGATGGCGTTGCTGGTCAGGTTCTCGTGGCTGAGCATCACGCCCTTGGGCGCGCCGGTCGTGCCGGAGGTGTAGATGAGCGTGGCCACGTCGCGCGGGTGGATCTCGGCGGCGAACCGCGCCAGGAGCTCGGGCTCCCGCGCCAGCTCGGCCTCGCCCCGCGCCACGATGGCGTCGAAGCCCGTCACGAGCCTGCCGGCGGCGCCGCTCGTCGGCACCTCACCGTGGGCCAACGCCAGGAACTTGATGCCGTCGAGCCCGGCCGTCACGCGCAGCATCTCGGCCAGCAGCGCCTCGTCGGAGGCGAGCACCGCCGCGGAGCCGCTCTGCTCGACGATGTAGCGCATGGCCTCGTGCGTGTGCGTGAGGTAGACGGGCACGTCCACGAGCCCGCCGATGAGGCAGGCCATGTCGGCCAGCGCGAAGCTGAGGTCGGAGTGCACGAAGAGCGCCACGCGGTCGCCTCGCGCCAGGCCCATGGCGCGTAGCCCCGCGGCCAACGCCTGGGCCCTGCGCAGGAAGTCGGCGTTGGAGTACGTCCGCCACGGCAGCCCGGGGCCGCCCGGCTTGCCGGGCGTGATGGAGACGCGCCCGTTGAACGCGCGGGGGTTGGGGCGCCTCTCGACGGCCTCCTCGAACAGCGAAGGAAGGGTGCGTCCCAGCTCGAGCCTGCCGGGTCCGGGTGGGGCTACGGCACTCTTGACGATCATCTGGGCCCTCCTTGCGCTGCGGGGGGTCAGCGGACTGGCTTCGCCCCCGTCACGCGCTCCCGGCGCCGCCGGCGTGAGCCTGCGCGTGCGCCGCGCGCGAGGCCTTCTCGGCGAAGTCGCGCGCGAACAGCTTGATCTCGCTCGCCAGACCGGCGTCGTTCGTCGCTCTCTTGTAAGTATCGGCCACCGAGAGGAAGGTCTGGAAGAGGAAATCGTTCATGTCGTCGACCGACAGCTCCTTGACCCACAGATCGATGCGCAGGGCGTTGCGCTTCTCCTGGTCCCAGAGCGCCAGGATCATGGCCCCGGCGGCGTGCTCGCCGGGCTCGGGCGAGTCGTCGGCCTGCCAACGGATGGACTCGACCCCACTGTCGTCCGTTTCGACGGTGAGGCGGATGTCGGAGGAGGTCGCCATGCCGGCATCGTACCCGCCGCCGGGCGGCCGGCACGGTATCTTCTTGGTAGGGCGCCTCCAGGCCCCTCGCGCCCGTCCGGCGCCCGAAGAGAGGGAGCTGAATGAAGGGTCTCATCCTGGCAGCCGGCCTCGGCACGCGGCTGCGTCCGATCACCAGCCTGAAGCCGAAGCCGACCATCATGGTGGCCAACAAGCCTCTCATCCATCACGCCGCCGACAACCTCGTGGCGGCGGGGGTGACCGACATCGGCGTCGTCGTCAGCTACCTCACAGTCAACTCCATCAAGGAGACGCTCCAGAGCTACCCCGGCGCGCGCTTCGAGTACATCATGCAGAACCCGCCTCAGGGGCTGGCGCACGCCGTGCAGGTCTCGCGCGACTTCCTCGGCGACGACCCGTTCGTCATGTACCTGTCGGACAACCTGTTCGAGCACGGCATCACCGAGTTCGTCGACCGCTTCAGGGCCAACGGCAGCGACGCGGTGCTGGCGCTCGTGCCCGTCACGTACGAGGCGGCCAAGGCGTTGGGAGTCGCCGTGGTCGAGGGCGACAAGATCACGCGCCTGGTCGAGAAGCCCGCCGACCCGCCCAGCACCCTGGCGGTGGCCGGCGTCTACGTCTTCACGGCCCGCATCCACGACATGATCGAGGGCCTGGCGCCGGGCGCCAAGGGCGAGTACCAGATCACAGACGCCATCCAGCGCCTCATCGAGGCGGGCGGCGTCGTCTCCCCCGTGACGATCCGGGGCTGGTGGAAGGACACGGGCCAGCCCGACGACATCCTCGACGCCAACCGCCTGCTACTCACGCACCTGAAGCGCGACGTGAGGGGCGATACGGTCAACGCCAGGCTGGTGGGCGAGGTGGTCGTCGGCGAGGGCGCCGTGGTGAAGGACACGACCATCTTCGGCCCCGTCATCATCGGCGCCGGCACGCGCGTCGAGCGCGCCTACGTGGGCCCGTTCACGGCCATCGGCGACGCCTGCCTGGTCCGCAACGCCGAGCTCGAGTACTCGGTCGTGGGCAACCGCAGCGTCATCGACGGGGTCAAGCCCCGCATCCAGGCGAGCCTGATCGGCGAGGACGTGGTGATATCGGGCCACGACTCGCGCCCCGCCACCCACCGCATGGTGGTCGGCGACGAGAGCAGGATCAGCCTGCACGAGTAGCCGGGCTCAGGGCAGGTCGAGCCCCTCGCGCAGCGCGTGGACGTCCTGCGAGGTGAGCGGCGTGGCGCGCGCGGCCGCGAACTCGGCGGCGGTCACGGGCGCCTGCCCGACGGGCAGGGCGTTACCCCATGCCCCGCTGACGTAGTCGAGGACCGCGGCCAGCTCGTCATCGCTCAGGTGAGCCCAGGACGGCATGGTGCCGTCGTACGTCTGCCCGTTCACCTCGACCGGCCCCTGCAGCCCGAACAGGAGCACCCGCTCCACGTACCCCCTGCCGTCCGCCGCGGCGAGCAGTTGCGGGACGTGGCCTGCCAGCGGCGGGAACACGCCGGGCAACCCGGTCCCCTGCGCCTGGTGACACGGCGCGCAGTTCTGGTAGACGGCCGCCCCGTCGACGGGAGCGCCGGCGCCGGAGGCCGTGTCTGGGGCCTCCGGGGTCGCTTCGGGGGCCGCGGCGGTGGCGGCGGCCGGGAGGGTCAACGTCGAGGCGGGGAGGGTGACCGGCGGCGGCGTCACGCCGAACCCGAAGGCCGCCGCCCACGCCATCACCGTGGCCATGCCGCCCAGCAGCCAGCCGGTGCCGCTCGAGAAGCGCCAGCCGGCGAAGGTGGTGATGCCGGCCAGCACGATGAACACCCCGTGCTCCACCGCGTGAAGGAGCGGGCGCGCCTCGATGTACTCGTAGGTCGACGGCCACATGGCGAGCATGATGAGGACCGGCGCGGCGATGGCCGGCACCAGCCACCCAGTCGCGCCGTGATCCGCGCCCGCACGCTGAGCACCGCGCGTGGCGCGCGCGAGCGCGATGCCGAGCAGCGCACCGCCGAGCACGAAGAAGGCGTGCTGGATGTGGTGGTTGGTGATGTTCAGGTCGGGGTCGGGCAGGCCCAGGTGGAGGGCGGCCACCAGGACGGCAGCCAGGCCGACGGCCACGAGGACGTAGGTCGTTCCGCGGCCGCGGCTCATGAACGCTCCTCCGCCCAGGTTTCGCCAGCTGGCGGGCCCGCGCGCTGCCCCGCGCGCCACAGCCTGATCCCCTCGGCCAGCGCGATGAGGAGACCGCAGAGCAAGACGATGGCACCGATCGAGCCGGTCTGGGCCAGTAGCGGCCCCGGGCCCGGTTCGATCGAGTAGCGCCGCGGCACGCCGGCCGCACCGGCCACGTAGAACGACCCGATGAACAGGGCGGCGCCGCCGAAGACGGTGACCCCCACCAACCACCTGGTGAGTGGCGAACTGGTCACGCCGCGCGCCTCGAGGCGGTGGAACACCCAGCCGAGAGCGAAGAGGAGCGACGCGCCGAGCAGGTAGTTGTGGAAGTGGGCGGGCACCCACAGGGTGTTGTGGAAACGGACGTTGAAGGGCACGCTCGAGTCGAGCAGGCCGCCCACCCCGCCGACGATCCAGCCCGCCATGCCGGCGTACATGAACACCGAGCCGAGGGTCCAGCGGATGCCGGAGCGCCACACGAGGAGCAGGCCGCCGTACACCGTCACCACCGCGACGGGGATGGCCGAGACGTAGGAAGCGAGCTCGCCCACGTACTGCACGCCGGTGGGCTGGGCGAAGTCCATGTAGAGGTGGTGGAAGTAGGCGATGAGGAGGAACACGAGCGTGCCCCACCAGCCGAGGACGAACACTCGCGAGGTCTTCCACTCGCGCCTCGCGTAGAGCGGCAGCCCCACGTACACGAAGGCGAGCAGCAGGTAGATGATGAAGTTGGCGATGTCGTGGCCGAAGAAGTAGGTGATGTTCTTGGCCCACAGCGCGTCGAGCTCGACGGTCGGGTCGATCCAGTGGACCAGCAGGGCCGCTCCCAGCAGCATTCCGGCGCTCGACATGAACAGGCCGTCGAAGGAGATCACGAGAGCGGGCAGCATCTGGACCGGCGGCGCCTTCCGCCCGGCGGCCGCGAACCTGGACGGGTGGAACACCAGGTCCCAGCCGAGGGCGCCCCGCAGACCGCCGTAGGTGCGCAGGAGCGCCTCGAGGATCTGCAGCGACCACACCGTCCAGCCGGCCGTGATCAGCATCATCCCGACCAAGAAGGCGCCGGTCGCCCAGGCGGGCCACACGGGGTTCACGAACGGGAGCGGGTACAGGAACGTCCAGGCGGTGGCGAACTTGCCGAACATGGTGGCGATCAGCACGAGGAGCACGCCCGCCATGATGAGGCCGTAGGTCCAGTAGCCGAGGCCGGCGTTCATGCGCGTCTCGCGCCGCACCAAGTACCAGATGCCGCCCATGCCGCAGAGCAGGAGCGAGGTGATCATCCCGGCGCCGTGCAGCGTCAGGAGCGAGTAGAAGTCGAGGGTCCCCAGCGTGATCCACCCCGCTTGCACCATGCGCATGGTCAGCCCGGCCAGCATGAGCACGCCGGCCACGCTCAAGCCGGTGGTCAGGTACAGGCGCATCATCCTCGGGCCGGTGCGGTCGTCCAGGTTGACTCTGGTCATCAGCGGACCTCGAACTTCCCTTGCATGACGGGGTGGCCGAGGCCGCAGTACTCGAGGCAGCGGACCGTGTACTGTCCCGGTTCGTCGAACGTCATCTCGAGGTGGTTCACGTAGCCCGGCATGGCCTGCACCTGGCCTATGAGCTGCTCGTGCGGGTCGTAGACGGCGAACCCGTGGTTGACGTCGGCCGCGGTCACGTCGAAGACCACGTGCGAGCCAACGGGGATCACGGCCGGGAGCTGATCGAAGGAGAACTGGCGAGCCACTATCCCTACGTGGGCCGGTTCGCCCGCGGCCTGCGCCTTACCGTAGGGGAAGAACGGGATGGACACGGCGAACGCCACGGCTAACACGGCCGCGAGCAGGAGGAACCACCAACGTCTGATGACGTAGCCGCGGCTCTGCACGGTCGCTTGGGGCAACACCGGCCCCCTGGAGTGGGCGGCCACGACGACGAAGACGGCGAGCACAGCCGCCGCCAGCACCGCGTAGCTGATGAGGATCCTGCTCTGTAGGTCCACCGCGGCCTCCCAACGGTGGGGTCACCGCCGGCGTCGTCCGCGCTCCACCCTCTGCCGGCCGGCGTCGCCACGCCCCTGCAGAGCCCTCCCAGCTCGTTGCCTGCCCCTGAGGCGCTCCGCTTCGCCGAGAGCTTAGGCCCAGTCGGGGCGAACGGAGGTACGGATGATGCAGCAGCGGCCCGCGCGGGCGACCGACCTCAGGCCGGTGTGAGAAGGAGTCCCCCGCGCGGCGGCACGACCGGTGCCCCTTCGGCCTGATCCACCGTGGTGCCGGCTACCTCGTCGCGGTAGGCGCCTGCCGGTAACGCGGCTGTTGGCACCGCCGCGGCGGCGTCGCCCAGGTTGACGAGCGCGTAGACGGGCGGCGCGCCCTCGTGCCTCCGCTCCACCAGCACGACCTCGGTCGTCGGGGCGGTCACCCGCGTGTCGCCGCGCCTGAGCGCCTCGAGCCGCGAGCGCGCCCCGGCGAGGGCTCTCACGTAGCCCATGAGGTCATGGTCCCAGGCGTCCGGGTGATCCCACGGCATGGCGGCGCGGCAGGCGGGGTCGTGGCCGCCCGTCATGCCGATCTCGTCGCCGTAGTACACGCACGGCGCGCCGGGCCACGCGAACAGCAGGAGGTACGACTGCCTGACGGCGGCCGCGTCGCCCATCAGGGTGGTGGCCAGCCGCGGCGTGTCGTGGGAGCCCAGGAGGTTGAGCTGGGAGTGCACCGCCTCGTCCGGGTAGGCGGCCAGGAGGCGCGTGGTCGCGTCGGCGAACGCGGCGGCGTCCAGGCGCGCGATCCCGTTGAGGCCGCTGCGCGACAGCTCGTCGTGCGCCAGCTGGCGTCCGACGAGCCCGAGGACGGCGCGGTTCAGCTGGTAGTTCATGACGCCGTCGAAGATGTCGCCCTTCAGCCAGCGGCCGGCGTCGTCCCAGATCTCACCGACGAGGTACGCCTCGGGGTTGACGGCGCGGCAGCGGCGGCGGAACTCGCGCCAGAAACCGTCGTCGTCGATCTCGTTTGGCACGTCGAGGCGCCAGCCATCCGTGCCGAAGCGCAGCCACCTCTCGGCCACCTGGTAGATGAACTCGCGCACGTCGGGGTTGGTGGTGTTGAGCTTGGGGAGCGCGGCGAGGCCCCACCACGCCTCGTAGCCGAGAGGGCCGCCGCCGTAGGCGTTGAGGGGGTAGCGGCGCACGTGGAACCAGTCCTGGTAGGGGCTGGCGGGGCCGTTCTCTAGCAGGTCGTGGAACTGCAGTATGCCGCGGCTGGCGTGGTTGAACACCCCGTCCAGCACGACCTTCATGCCGCGCTCGTGGCAGCTGGCCAGGAGCTCGGCGAGGGCCGCGTCGCCGCCAAGCATGGGATCGACGACGTGGTAGTCGTGCGTGTGATAGCGGTGGTTGGCGCCCGACGCGAACACGGGGCACAGGTAGAGGGCCGTGACGCCCAGGCCCTGCAGGTGGTCCAGCCGCTCGGCGACCCCGAGGAGGTCGCCCCCCTTGTAGCCGTGGAGGGTCGGCGGCGAGTCCCACGCCTCCAGGCCGTGAGGCTTGTGCACCCTGTCACTAGCGGCGAAGCGGTCCGGGAAGACCTGGTAGAAGACAGCGTCCTTGACCCAATCGGGCCATCGACCGGTGGCAGGCATGCCCGGGATGCTAACCCCTAGCCGCGCGCGGGGTTACGCTCCCCTGGTGCTGCGCGCCCCCAAGGTCACCTCCTGGCCCGTCTTCGCCCTCAAGCTCCTGCACCTCAACGTCGGCCTGGCCCTCTACGGCCTGGCCGTGGCGGTCATGGTCGCGGCGGGCGTTGGGTTGGGCCCGTGGGACGTGTTCCACCAGGGCATCTCGCTGCGCACGCCCCTGTCGTTCGGGCAGGCCATGATCGCGGCGGGCGTGGCCGTCCTCGTCTACTCGGTCATCGGGCCGAAGGTGAGGGTCGGGATCGGCACGATCTTGAACATGGTCCTGATCGGCATCTGGTCCGACGTGTTCCTGAGCATGCCGGCGCTCCCGCACCCCGACAACTACCTGGTGGGGCTCGCGCTCTTCTGCCTCGGCACCGCCCTGTGCGGCCTGGCCACCGGCGTCTACATCACGGCGGGTCTCGGCGCCGGCCCGCGCGACGGCTTCGTGATCGGCGTCAGCCGCGTGACGGGCGGCTCGGTGCGGCTCGTGCGCACGCTCACGGAGGTGGCCGTCCTCGCCCTCGGTTGGCTGATGGGCGGCAGCGTGGGTCTGGGCACTGTGGTGTTCGCCCTGACGGTCGGTCCGCTAATGCAGCTGTTCCTGAGGCTGTTCCGCGGCTTCGACCGCATGTACGCGGCCATGGACGCCAAGGCGAGGAGCAGCGCGGGCGCCACACAGGCCTGAGCGCGCCG
>CAYNNL010000080.1:0-8949 GCA_964398765.1 uncultured bacterium
CCCGGACCGGGACGAACGCCGCTCCCGACCGGTGCTAGACTCTTGCCATGCCACCCATGCCTACCCGGACGCTGACGCCCAGGCGCGCGCACTGCCGGGCCGCGGTGCGCTCTGTGTTCGTCGCCACGCTCCTGCTGCTGCCGCTGGCGCACGCCCAGCTACTGGCCGACGTCCTGATGACCACCGCCATCATGGCGCAGTTCGACTCCTCCATCACCCTTCCGCGAGGCACCATGCGCGCGGTCGGCGCCGGCGTCGACGCGTTGGTGGCCCGCATCCCCGGCTCGTCCGCGTGGACCGACTGGGAGGCGTACGCCCTCGGCGGCGTCGCGGTCGGGCTGGCTGGCGCCAAGGTGCACGAGGTCTCTACCTCGTACGCCCTGGCCGGGTACTTCGAGCAGGAGAGAAGCGAGACCACCGTGGGCGGTCCGCAGGGTCCCGAGACGCACACGCGGATCGTCTACGTCGACGACTCCGGCGGCCAGCGGCTGCTCTACCTGATCCGGGCGGGCCAGGAGGTCGTGTGGCTCACGGCCCGGCCGCGCTGAGCAGGGACTTGACCGCGAGCATCTCGACCTCACGTGCAGGCACGTCGTTGCGCCTCTTCCTGCGCGCCGCCTGGCTGGCCGTCCTCGTGACCACGACCGCTTTCGCCTCGGCTCAGACCGCGGGGGACGCCGCCAACGCCTACGCCATCGCCGAGGAGGCGCTGGCCGCCGCCACCGCCGTGCCACTCGGCCGCGCACCCAGCCCGGACGACCCGGCTTGGCGCGACGCGCTGCAGGCCGCCACCGGCGCGGCGGACGCGGCCGTGCGGGCGGCGGCCGCTGTCGTCGCCGCGGACCCGGCGGACGAGGCCGCGCGCGTGGCGGCGCAGGCCGCCGTCAGGCGCGCCTACCGGCTCGAGGCGCACGCCTACGGCCTCACGAACTGGTACAGCCGCGCCTTCGTGGCGTGGGACGCGTTCCTCGCCGCCGGTGGCGAGCTGACCGACGCGGGGCCCTCGCTGCCGGGCGACCCAGGCACACACCTGCTCGGCGACCGCGACGAGTACCGGCGCGTGGTGGGGCAACTGGCGTTCGCCCGCTACGAGGCCGGCGACCTGGAGGAGGCGAGGGGCTGGTACCTGACGCTCCTCGACCGCGTGCCGGACGACCCGGAGGCCCTGAGGTGGCTGGCGCGGATAGCCTACGAGCGCGACGACACCAGCGCGGCCGTGATCATCTGGCAGCGCCTCCTCGAGGTGGCGCCCGACGACGAGGGCGCGCGCTTCTTCCTCGAGCTGACCAAGGAGCGCGAACGGTACGGAGTGGCGGCCAGCGAAGCCTACCGGTCGGGCATCAGGGCGTACGAGTCCGGCCGGCTCGAGCCCGCGCTCAAGGCGTTCCAGGCGGCGGCCGAAGCCAACCCATCGTTCGTCGACGCCGCAGTGTGGGCCGGGCGCACCGCGCTCGAGCTGGAGGAGCCCGAGCTCGCAGTCGGCTACTGGGAACGTGCCGTGAACCTCGACCCGGCCGACTCCCGCTCGGCGTGGTTCCTCGATTACGCCAGGCTCGAGGCCGAGTGGGGCGTCGAGGCGGGCCGCGCGTACTATGGCGGTCTGGCCGCCTATGAGGCGGACGATCTCGAGGGTGCGCGCAAGTTGTTCGTCGCCGCCACCCAGGCGGCTCCCGAGTTCAAGGAGGCGTTCGTGTGGGCCGCCCGCACAACGCAGGAGCTCGGCGCGCCCGACGAGGCCATCGCCTACTGGCAGGTCGTGTTGCGCCTCGACCGCGACGACGAGCGCGCCCGCTACTTCATCGCCAACGCCCGACGCGCCATCAGGTACGGTCCTGAGGCTGGCGGCGCCTTCGCCCGCGGCCTGGCGGCCTACCAGGCCGGAGACGGGCCCACGGCGCAAGCGGAGTTCGAGGCCGCCACCGAGGCAGCGCCGGAGTTCCTGCAGGCGTGGGCCTACCTGGGGCAGGTGGCGTTCCAGAACCGCGACTACGTGAGGGCGGGGGCGGCCTACAGGCGGGCCGCCGCGCTCGACCCAGGCGACGACGATTACGCCTTCTTCGCCGGCGAGGCGGAGCGGCTGGCGGAGAACGAGCGAAGCGAGCCGCGCTGAACGCGCGGAAGACGGACCAGATCACGCGCCCAACGGCGCAGCGGGAGAGCGACGAGATGAAACAGTTCGAGAAGCGCATCGACGAGAACGGCCGGCCCTACCTGGCCACGCACCTCTCCGGGTACCTGCTCACGCGGCTGCCCCTCCTCAACAAGAGCACGGGGTTCTCGCGTGAGGAGAGGCGCGAGCTGGGCCTGGAGGGGCTGTTGCCGCCACACACCTCCTCGCTGGAGGAGCAGGTGCGCCGCACCTACGCCAACTACGCGGGCTTCACCACGCCGCTCGACAAGCACGTGTACCTGCGCGTGCTTCAGGACCGCAACGAGGTGCTGTTCTACGCCCTGCTCGAGGAGCACCTCGAGGAGATGCTCCCGATCATCTACACCCCCACCGTCGCCGAGGCGGTTCAGAAGTTCAGCCTCATCTACCGTTTCCCGCGCGGGCTGGTGGTCAGCACCGACAACATCGACCGCATCGACGAGGTCCTGGCCGACGCGCCCGTGCCCGACGTGCGGCTGGTGGTGGCGACCGACTCCGAGGGCATCCTCGGGATCGGCGACCAGGGCTTCGGCGGCATGGCCATCTGCATCGGCAAGCTGTCGCTCTACACGGCGGCCGCCGGCATCGACCCGGCCACGACCCTGCCCGTCGAGCTCGACGTGGGTACCAACCGCGCCGACCTCCTCGACGACCCTCTCTACCTTGGGGTGCGTCACGAGCGCCTCACGGGCAGCGACTACGCCGACTTCATCGAGCGGTTCGTGACGGCCTTCAGGAAGCGCTTCCCCAACGCCCTCCTCCAGTGGGAGGACTTCAGCAAGCAGAAGGCCGTGGACGTCATGAACCGTTACCGCGACGTCCTGCCCTCGTTCAACGACGACATCCAGGGCACCGGCGCGGTGGTGCTGGCGGGCCTCCTCGCGGCCGCCAAGAAGACGCACCGCCCCATGACCGACGAGACGTACGTCGTGCACGGCGCGGGCGCCGGCGGGGTGGGGGTGGCGCGCCAGATCGTGGTGGGCCTGCAGCGCCAGGGGCTCAGCCGCGAAGAGGCCATCGCTCGCGTGCTGATGATCGACTCGGCCGGCCTCGTCACGGCGGATAGGCCGGGCCTCGACGAGTACAAGCGCGAGCTCGCCCAACAGCCCGCCCGGACTGCCGGCTGGCAGGTGGCGGGTAGCGTCCCCACGCTGCTCGAGACCATAACGAACGCCGGCGCCACCGGCATCATCGGGCTGTCGGGCCAGGCGGGCGCGTTCGACGAGACGGTCGTGAAGGCCGTCCTTGCCAACTCGCCCGCGCCGATCGTGTTCCCGCTCTCCAACCCGACCGTGAACAGCGAAGCCGTTCCCGAGGACGTGTACGCCTGGACGGAGGGGCGCGCCATCGTGGCCACGGGGAGCCCGTTCCCCAACGTGCAGCGGGGCGGGCGCTCCCACATCGTCGGGCAGGGCAACAACGCCTTCATCTTCCCGGGCGTGGGCCTCGGCGCGATGGTCGCGCGCGCCGGCAAGGTGACCGACAACATGCTCACCGCCGCAGCGGAGGCGCTCGCCGACTACACGGACCCGGTGCGCCTCATGGAGGGCGCCGTCTACCCGAGCATCAAGACCCTCGGTAGGGCCAGCAAGCACGTGGCCACCGCCGTGGCCACCCAGGCCGTGTCGGACGGCGTGGCGCGTCGGGAGCTCGCGGACCCCGCCGAGGCCGTGGCCGAAGCCGTGTGGGAGCCGCGCTACCTGCCGGTCAGGCGGGCCTGACCGACCGTGCGGACGGTCGTCCTCAGGGTGGTGGCGCTGTCGCTGCTGCTGCTACTCACCCTGGTGACGATCATCGCGCTGCGAACCCTGGGGCGCGTGCCGGACACGGTCATCTACTTCGTGGCCGGCGACGACGTGGGTTTCCGGCTCGAGCCGGTCAACCGCCGTCTCGGCGCCCTCCCCGTGGGCGAACGCGTGCGGCTGCAGGTGGCCGAGTTGGCCCGCGGCCCGTCGGGCACCGAGGCGGAGCGCGGTCTGGTGAGTTCGGTGCCCGGCGCCACGACGGTGCTGGGCGCCGAGCTCGACGGCGCGGGCGTGCTGAGCGTGAACCTGGGCGGGGCGTTCGCGGCGGGCGGCGGGAGCGCCACCATGACCGGCCGCTTGGCGCAGCTCCTCTACACGCTCAGCCAGCCCGCTGACGTGAGGGCCGTCCGGCTGGAGATCGACGGACAACCGACGACCGTCTTCTCGGGTGAGGGCTTGGTGCTGGCCGCGCCGTGGGTGCGGGCCGAACACCCGGCCCTACCGACCTGGTGAACGTCCAGCGATCCGTTGGTGGTTTGGTGCGCCCGACAGGATTCGAACCTGTGACCTTTCGCTCCGGAGGCGAACGCTCTATCCGGCTGAGCTACGGGCGCGCGCTGGGGCCTGGCGGGAGCGTGAGCCACCCTGCCGCCCCGAAGGCAGTTGGCAATATAGCACTTGCGAGCATGGGGCTCTCACCGGCCGGTCTGGTACACTTCGGGGCGTGCTCCGAACCCGGCCGGACCGTCGCTGCCTCACGGTGGGCGGCCACCGCCGGGAGAAGGCGCCCCCGCCCGTGCCTGCGCACGGCCTGATGCTCATAAGTCACGCGGGTACCCTGGGTCGGCGCGGTGAGCGCACCCCAAGTACCGGGAGGAAGTCAACCAGATGAAGCTCAGCAAGCGCACGAACACCATAATCTTGTGGGTCGTGTCCATCGGCCTGTTGGCGGGCATGGTGGTCATGTTCACCCCCGGCCTCGGCAGCGTGGGCGGTGGGGCGGCGAAGGGCGCGGCGCAGATCACGATCAACAGCCAGACCCTCTACGACGTCGACCTGCAGCAGATCCGCAACAACTCGCTGTTCAACGTGGTCACCGAGGGCGAGGTCGGTCAGGACCTGCAGCGCCTGATGGTGGACGAGATCGTGCGCAACGCCGTGATCGACCAGGCCGCCGCCCGCATCAGCGTGGGCGGCGGGCAGGTCCGCAGCGCCGTCAACGACTTCCGCTCGGAGCGGGGCGTCAGCGGCGCGCGCAACGACCAGGCCTACCTGCAGCTCATCGGCAGCGCCGGCTTCACCGACCAGACGTTCCGTGATTACCTCAAGGATCAACTGCGGCTGCAGGAGTGGGAGAACCGCCTCGTCAAGGACGTCACGGTAAGCGACGCCGAGGTGCGGGCCTACTACGATTCCCACCTCACCTCCTACCAGACCGAGGAGAAGATCCTCGCCCGCGAGCTGGTCGTGGCCGACAAGGACCTGGCCGATTCCCTGAGGCGCGAGGTCCTCGCCGGCGCCGACTTCGCCACGTTGGCGCGGGAGAACAGCCTCGAGCTCGCGGACCGCGACGGCGCCGTGGGCTCCGCCGAGGGCGAGACCACCCCGAGGGCGGTCGGGCGTCCGGCCCTGCCGACGGTCGTGTCCAACGCCGCCTTCGCGCTGCGGGGCGCCGGCGTGACCGACCCCGTGCTGTACAACGACCGGTACTACGTCGTCCAGGTAGAAGGGTACGAGCCCGCGACGTCGATGCCGTTCGACGACGTCGTGACCACCGTGTCTGAAGACGCCCTCAACGCCAAGAAGGCCGGCGTGGTCGAGACGGAGATCGAGAAGCTCCGCGACGCCGCCACGCTCGCATTCCCGACGGGCAGCACCCTTTCGTTCGACAACCCGGTGCTCGCCACCGTCGGCACGCACGAGATCAAGGCCGTCGAGCTCGACCGGGCGCTCTACACCAACACGCAGATCCAGCAGGCCCTGTCGCCTCAGACGGCCGACCTGATCGTGGGCCTCTTCAAGCCGTCCGTCCTCAGCCAACTGATCGACTCTGAGGTGGCCTACCAGGCCGCCCAGTCGCTGGGCGTCCCGTTCGTCGGCACCCGTAGCGGCGTGGCGCAGGCGGCGCTCAACTACGTCGGCCGCGACGCGGTGGCCACGGAAGAGGAGATCGAGGACTACTACGCGGCCAACCAGTCGCTTTACACCCTGCCCGCCGAGGCCACCGTCACCGAGGTGACCTTCTCGGATAAGGACGCGGCCGTCGCGTTCCGTGAGGACCTCGTGGCGGGGCGCGACGTCGCGGCCGCCAACGCCACGGCCGCCGGCACGGTCACGGAACTGGGCCGCGTCAAGCCGGGCGACCTCCAGGCAGAGCTCGACACCGCGCTCTTCAACACCGACGCCTTCGAGGCGCTGCCGGGCGGCAGGCTCTCCGTGAGCGACGTGCTGGTCCTTGAGGAACCCGCCGACGTCGAGGAGGCTGACGCCACGGCCGACACCGGAGCTGACGGTGCCGAGGCGGCGGACGACGACCTAGCTGGCGACGGCGATGCCGCCGACGAGCCCGTGGCCGTGAAGGAGACGTTCGTGGTGCTCGTCGCTGACCGAGTGGCGCCGCGGGTCAGGAGCCTGGCCGACGTGCACGCTCAGGTCGAGCAGGCCGTCGTCGCGCAGAAGCGGCAGACCGAGCGCAACGCCTGGCTGTCCGAACAGCGCGCCGGCATGACCGTCGTGGAGACCGCGTCCCCCGACCTGATCCTGCCCACGGACTCGTTGCCTCAAGGGAGCGAGGACGCGGGCGGCGAGGGGGCCGGCGCCGGCGCTGACGATGGCGCCGCTCCGGCGGGCGACGCGGAGACGACCACGCCGGGCGCGAGCAACTGAGCTTCAGACGACCGAGCTGAGGGGCGGCCGTTCTGAGCGAGCGGCCGCCCCTCGCCATGAGGAGGCGACGGCGAGATGACGGTAGTTGAAGGTGGGACGGCCAGGCGGGCCCTGGTCAGCGTGTCTGACAAGCGGGGGCTCGAGCCGTTCGCTAAGGGCCTGGTGGCACTCGGCTTCGAGGTGGTCAGTACCGGTGGGACCCTCGCCGCGCTGCGAGGCTGGGGCGTCCCCGCCACCGCGGTCGAGGACGTGACCGGCTTCCCGGAGATCCTGGACGGCCGCGTCAAGACGCTCCACCCCATGGTGCATGGCGGCATCCTCGCGCGCCGCGAGGCCGGGCATCTGGCGGAGCTGGCGCGGCACGGCATCACCCCCGTGGACGTGGTGGTCGCCAACCTCTACCCGTTCAGGGAGACGGTCGCCAGGCCGGGGGTCACGGACGCCGAGGCGCTCGAGCATATCGACATCGGCGGTCCCAGCATGCTCAGGGCCGCCGCCAAGAACCACCCGAGCGTGGTGGTGGTGGTTAACCCCGACGCCTACCCGGGCGTCCTCGAGGCCCTAGGGCGCGGCGTCACCGGCGAGGAGCGGCGCGAGCTGGCGCTGGAGGCGTTCGCCCACACCGCAGCCTACGACGCGGCCATCGTGGCCTACCTGAGTCGCGGCGAGGAGTTGCCAAGGCGACTCGACGTTGCGCTCGAGCGGGCGGAGGTGCTGAGGTACGGCGAGAACCCCCACCAGGCCGGTGCCAGGTACCGCACGGTCGGCGAGCGCTCCATCTGGGACGAGGCCACCCTCCATTCCGGCCTGGCGCTCTCCTACCTGAACCTGTTCGACGCGGAGGCCGCCTGGCGCCTCGCTCACGCGCTGGCCGCTCACGGTCCGGCTTGCGTGATCGTCAAGCACGCCAACCCCTGCGGAGCCGCCTGGGGCGGGGACCTGGCCGAGGCGTACGGCCGCGCCTTCGACGCCGATCCGAAGTCGGCCTTCGGAGGCGTCGTGGCCCTGCCGGGCGTCGTGGACCTGGCGCTAGCCGAGCAGATCGTCGCCAACCCCAAGGCGGACGTGTTGTTGGCGACCGCCTACGCTCCGGAAGCGCTCGAGCTGTTGGCCCGGAAGCGGAAGAACACAAGGGTGCTCGAGGTGGCGCCCCCCAACCCCACCGGCCTCGAGCTGAGACGGGTTGACGGTGGCTTCCTGGCGCAGCGCCCGGACGTGGTCACGCTCGACCGGGCCGCCTGGCGGGTGGCAACCGGCAAGCAGCCGAGCGACGAGCAGTGGCGCGACGTCCTCATGGCACAGCTGGTCTGCGCCGCCACCTCGTCGAACGCCATCGTCCTCGCGGCCGGCGGCGTGGCGGTCGGGATCGGAGCCGGCCAGCAGAGCCGGGTCGACGCCGCGGAGATCGCCGTGCGCAAGGCGGCCGGGCGGGCGGTCGGCGGGGCGTGCGCCTCGGACGCGTTCTTCCCCTTCCGGGACGGCGTCGACGCGGTGGCCGGGTCGGGCGTGGCGGTGGTCGTGCAGCCCGGCGGGTCGGTCAGGGACGACGAGATCGTCGCGGCCGCCGAGGAGCTAGGCATAGCGATGGTGATGACGGGGGAGAGGCACTTCCGCCACTAGCTGCCGGTGAGCGCCGCGTACCACATGTGGTACCCGGCACCACGCGCACGGCTTGTACTGGTATTCACAAGGTGCTGGACGGCTTGCCCCGCCCTCGGCCCGAGTGGTACGGTGCGGCTCGTGCGACGCTGACGGTCGGGCCTCCACGGTCGACCGCTACCGGCTCCCTTCCCGGCCCCGGTCGGGGTATCGCCCTGGGGAGTTGCGCTGCCGCGAAGGCAAGGTGGCGCTGTGACGGATGGCTCACGCCACCAGCATTTGTACGCAGTAGGGTGTTTAGCACAAGGGCTTGTATCTGATCGCGCTTCATAGCGGTGGGAGAGACCGACATCCGCCCCGAGCAGGGGCGCTGACAGCCAACACAGGTGGGCGGCAGCTGCCGCCGGCCGTCCGGGAGGAACGCCATGCACGACCAGCACCCAGCCGATCAGGGGTCCGCCAACGCGGGCTTCGACGCACACGCCGTCGCCATCGCCAAGAGGCAGTACTTCCAGCCCGGCGAGGAGTCGGTGGCGGACATGTTCCGCCGCGTGGCGGACTGGGTGGCCA
>CAYNNL010000081.1:0-3846 GCA_964398765.1 uncultured bacterium
GCGTTCACGCACGGCGTGGTCAGCGGTCGCGGCTGGGTGGCCATCGCCATCGTGATCTTCGGCAACTGGCGCCCGGGACGGGTGCTCCTCGGAGCGCTCCTGTTCGGGTTCGTGCAGGCGCTGCAGCTCAGGCTGCAGGCGGAGGGCGTGCCCGTGCCCTACGAGCTCCTGCTGGCGCTCCCCTACCTCGTCACCATCCTCGTGCTGGCCCTGGCGGGCCGCAACGCGAGCTACCCGGCCGCCCTCCTGAAGCCGTACCGCCGCGAGGGCAGCTGACCCGGCCGGTCAGTTGCTGAGCATGGGCGCGGCGTGCACGTGGTTGCCCTGTTCCAGCTCGTCGAGCAGGAAGCGCGCCGCGTCGGCCCGCACCAGGCGCGTGCCCGGGCCCGTCCCGACGTAGCCGACCTTCAGCGTACCGGTGGGCGGCCCGTCCTCTAGGCGCGGCGCCAGGCGCAGGACCGTCCAGTCGAGCCCGGACAGTTCCACCACGTCGATCGTGCGGCGCATGTCCTCCAGCACGTTGCCGATGAACAGGCGCAGCATGGCGCCTATGGCGACGTTGGCGAGGCGCGGCTTGTCGCCCGGCACGCGGACGCTGGCGCCGGAGGTGACGACCAGGCGCCGCACGCCGCCCTCCTTCATGGCCGCGACGATGTTCTTGGTCGCCCGCTCGATCTGGTGATCTGGCGTGTTCTCGCTGGGGCCGAGGGCGCTGACCACGGCCGCCGCGCCCGCCACGGCCCCGGCCGCCTGGCCCGGGTCCTGCACGTCGCCGACGATGACCGTGAGCCTCTCGTGTTCCTCGGCCAGCCTGCTCGCGTCGCGAACGAACGCCACCACCTCGTAGCCGCGCGCCAGCGCCTCGTGAACGACGAGCCTCCCGGTGCGACCGGTCGCGCCGAAGACCACGAGCCTGGGATGCACCGGGAGCGCCATGACGCCTGGCAGTATTAGCGCCGCCGGCGGGTGGCTTGGTCGCCTCGTTACGTATGAGCGCCGGTCCAGGCCGGTGGCGGTCGGCTCGGGCCCGCTGCGCCGCGACTAATACGGATTTAACCCCTGGGCCTGTACGGTTGGTGCAGAGATCAGGAGGCATCATGCGTAAGGCGTCAGTCGTCGTCACCCTGCTCGTCGTCGCGGCGCTCGCGCCGATCGCTTCGGCGCAGTACTTCACCGGCGCGTTCATCGATACGGCGGGGGGCGTCAGCGTCTCGCTGCAGGAGATGGGCGGCGGCTACTTCTCGGGGATGCTCATGGCGAACGGTGCTCAGTACTGGGTGGAGGGCCAGGCGGCCGGGTACGGCGCGTACGGCGCCATCCAGAACGGGCAGCAGGGCTTCTGGTTCGAGGCGCAGGCCAGCGCGGACGGGCAGTGGCTCAACCTCGTCTACTACAGTAGCGACCAGTACGGGCAGCTCGTCTCGGTCGGTGGCTCGCAGCTGCAGCGGCAGGCGGGGGTGGGGCAGTACGGCGCGAGCGGTTGGGATACCAGCGCGTACGACCCGAGCAGGTTCGCCGATCAGTACGGCGCCGGCAACCTCTACACGGGCTACATGGACCCGATGGCGTCGATGGACGCCATCCTCGCGAACGTCCAGGCGCAGCAGGCGGCGCTGGACGTCCAGATGCAGAACACCTGGGCGCAGATCCAGGCGCAGCAGCGGCAGTTCGAGCAGTACTTCATCGACCTGTACCGAAGCACCACGGGCGACATGACCACGCCTGACGCCCAGGCCCTCCTGATGGGTCAGAGCATCCACTGCCAGCGCTACCCCGACGACTGTGCCAGGGCCGCGCAGACCGCGCAGCAGGGCGCGCAGTCCTCCCTCGCGGCGCGCCAGGCGAGCTTCGACTCGTGGCTGGCCGGGGTGCAGTCGAAGGACGCGGCGTTCGACGCCAGCGTGTCTTCTTGGATGGACGGGCAACGGGCCGCCGACCAGCAGCACTCCAACTACATCAACGGCGTGATCCTCGGCGTGGACCAGTACGCCCCCACGGGCGGCGGTCAGGGGGTGATGCTGCCGTACGCGCCGAACCAGGGTGATGTCTACCAGGGCCCCAACGGCCTACCCATGGTGTTCGACAACTCGAGCAACACCTGGTACCAGGTCAACCCCGACGGCACCTACACGCCCTACTACTACCAGGCGCCGTGAGCCGGGCAAGGCGAGCCGGGCCTGTCTAGTCGGTGGCGCGCGGGCTAGGCGTCGCGACCGTCGCCGCCCGCCGCGGCAACCCCTTGGCCGCAATGAGGGCGGTGACGAAGAAGATGGCCGCGGTGACCAGGAAGATGGTGCGGTAGTTCGTGTCGCCCGGCAGGCTGGTGAAGGTGACGATGGCGCCCGCCACCACGGGCGCCACGGCGTTCGAGGCAGACGAGACCGAGTTGTCGATGCCGTAGGCCGACCCGGCCACCGACGGGGGCGTGAGGTGCGCCAGCATGGCGCTGATCGACGGCATGACGCCGCCAGTCGCGAACCCGATGAGCACGTTGACCAGGATCAGCTGCCAGACGCCGGTCACGTATGCCATCGGTATGTACAAGAGAGCACAAGCGAAGGTGGAGACCACCAGGATCGGGCGGTAACCGATCCTGTCAGACAGCCTCCCCAGCCACACGCCGCTGAGGGTGGACGAGCCGGCCGCCAGGCCGATTGCGAGGCCCGTGTACATCCCGGCCAGGTTCTTGTCGACGGTGATGGTGGCGATGAACAGCGGGAGGAACGGCACCAGCATCGTGCGCCCGAGCCAGGTGGCGAAGCGCAGGAAGTAGGCGAACGGCACCCCGGCCGTGCGGAACACGTCGCGCCAGGAGTGCAGGATGCCGCTCACGCCCCGCTCGACGTTCTCGGGCGGCACGAACTCCTCCTTGACGGCCAGTAGCACCAGCAGCCCGCCCGCCAGCAGCAGCACGCCCGTCACCACGAACGACAGGCGGTAACCGAAGAAGAACTCGAGGGCGCCGCCCAGCATGGGGCCCACGGAGACTCCGGCCCAGTTGGCCGTCTGCATCATGCCCATGGCGTAACCGAGGCGCTCGCGCGGCGCCACGGCCGCCACGAGCGAGTTCGCGGCGCTGATCACGCCCGTCGTAAGGCCCTGCACCAGCCGCAGGAAGGTGAGCTCTTCGGCGTTGCGGACGAACGCCATCAGGAAGATGACGACGGCTCCCGCCAGGAGCGCGCGGACCACCATGGGCTTGCGGCCGTACCTGTCGGCGACGGCGCCCCAGACGGGCGCCGCGAACATCATCGCCACGGCCTGCACGCTGAAGACGGCCGACACCCAGAAGATCACGGAGCCAGAGCCGCGGACGCCCAAGAACTCCACGTAGTTGGGTAGGAACGGGAAGATGGTGGAGAAGCCGATCGAGGCAAGGAGCTGCGCGAAGAACATGACCAACAGGACGCGTTGCCAGCTCGCCTTGCCCACCAGTTGCCTCCGGCTCTCGGGAGCGAGCGCCCACCAGGGCGCTCGAGCGCCAGCCACTGTAACGCCTAGGTGCGACCTAGGTGGAGAGCCGGCTCAGGGATGTGCAGCGTAGTCCCGTCCCACAAGTGCGGTGGTCGTCGTTCGCCGTTACCCCGCGTGGTATGCTCATCTCATGAGTGGTACGTACCTGGTGCAGGTGGGAGATCGCGGTCGCATCGTCCTCCCGGCCGACCTCAGGCGCAACGCGGGGCTGGGTGCCGGCACGGCCCTCACGATCCTGGAGACCCCCGAGGGCCTCGTCGTGCTCACGCGCGAGCAGTTGAGGAAGCGGGTCGCTGAGAACCTGAGTGGTGCCGACCTGGTGACGGACCTCCTGGCGGAGCGGCGCCGGGCTGCCGCTCTCGAAGACGGCGC
>CAYNNL010000081.1:3946-8550 GCA_964398765.1 uncultured bacterium
TGGTGACGGACCTCCTGGCGGAGCGGCGCCGGGCTGCCGCTCTCGAAGACGGCGCGGTCCGCCCGACGTGACGCTCGTCGACGCCTCGGCGCTACTGGCCTTCTTGCAGGGAGAATCGGGGAGCGACCGCGTGGAGGCGGCACTGCTCGGCGACTCGGGGTGCACCGCGGTCAACTGGTCCGAGGTCGCGCAGAAGGTCAAGGCGGCCGGCGGAGACTGGAACCTGGCGCGAGCACTGCTCCTGGGCTACGGCATGCGCGTCGAGCCCGTCACCGGCGAGGACGCCGAGGCCGCGGCGGCTCTGTGGCGGCGCGGCTCCGGCCTGTCGCTCGCCGACAGGTTCTGCTTGGCCTTCGCCGAGCGGTCGGGGGCCGAGGTACTGACCGCCGACCTGACCTGGGGCGAAGGCCCCGGCATCGTCCAGATCCGGTGAGGCCTCCCCGGTTCGCGGGTGACCGGCTCGGCCGAGCCGAACCCAGCCGGTAGCATGACCACGTGCAAGGCGTCGCCCCTCGGGTCGTGATCGTCGGCGGCGGCGCCGCCGGCTTCTTCGCTGCCATCACCTGCAAGGAGTCCAACCCGGCGGCGCACGTCACCATCCTCGAGGCCGGCGCGGCACCTCTCGCCAAGGTCCGGATCTCGGGCGGCGGCCGCTGCAACGTCACCCACGACCAACCCGACCCTGCGCTGCTGGTGCGCGGCTACCCCCGCGGCGCCCGGGCGCTCCGGGGGCCATTCACGCGCTTCGGCCCACGCGAGACGGCGGCGTGGTTCGCGGAGCGCGGGGTGACGCTCAAGACGGAGCCCGACGGGCGGATGTTCCCCGTCACCGACGACTCGGCCACAGTGGTGGATTGCCTGCTCGGGGCGGCTCGCGCCGCGGGCGTGGAGGTCCGCACCCGGGCGGGGGTGACGGACGTGAGTGCCCTGGGCGACGCGGATCGCCCCGCCCGCGCCCCCGGCGCGGCAGCCGCCGGCGGGGTGGGTGGCGTCTTCGACCTGGCCCTGAAGGGCGGCGAGCGCCTGGTGGCCGACCGGGTGCTCCTGGCCACCGGCGGCGCGCCCGCAGGACACCGTTGGGCCGCGGAGCTGGGGCACGCCGTCGAGCCGGCCGTGCCGTCGCTCTTCACCTTCGAGGTCGCAGACCCGCGCCTCCACGGCCTGGCAGGAGTGTCGGTGCCCAACGCGCGCGTCCGGCTTGAAGGGGCCAAGGAGGCCCACGAGGGTCCCCTCCTCGTCACCCACTGGGGTCTCTCCGGACCCGCGGTGTTGAGGGCGTCCGCGTGGGGCGCGCGGCTCCTGCACGAGAGCGGTTACCGGCTGGGCGTCACCGTCGACTGGCTCCCCGACGTCGCCGAGGAGGAGGTGCGGGAGCGACTGCTTGCCGCCAAGCGCGACGGCGCCCGCCGCACCGTCGTGGCCTCCGGCCCCCTCGAGCTGCCGCAGCGGTTGTGGCGCTCGTTGGCGGTAGCCGCCGGGGCCGAGGAGGGCACGCGCTGGGCCGACGCCTCCAAGGCGCTGGCTGCGGCGCTGACGCACGAGGTCCACGCCGGCCGCTACGACATCGGCGGCAAGGGGGCGTTCAAGGAGGAGTTCGTCACCTGCGGCGGCGTGCGCCTGCGGGAGGTCGACTTCACCACCATGGAGAGCCGCGTCCGGTCCGGTCTCTTCCTCGCGGGCGAGATCCTGGACATCGACGGCATGACCGGCGGCTTCAACTTCCAGAGCGCCTGGACCACCGGCTGGTTGGCGGGGCGGGCCATGGCCGGCCGACCCTAACGGCCGGCGCCGGTTCGCCCGCGCCGGTTCCTCGGCGCCAGTTCGTCCGCGCCCGGTTCGCCCACGCCCAGTTCGCCCGCACCCGGGGCGCCCGGGCTCAGTCTGCGAGCGCCGCGGGCTCCCTCGCAGCCTCCACGCGGGCGAGGAGGTACTCGAGGGCGTCGGCCGCGCCGTAGGTCTCGCGCCGGCCGAGGACCGGCACGATGGCCTCAAGGTCGTCGCCGCTCGTGACGAGCGGCAGCTCCTCCGCCCCCCGCTTGCGGGCCTGACCCAGGCCAACGTCGGCCATGAGGGCGTTGCAGAGGCACTTGCGGCCCTCGGTCTCGGCGACGTCGCCGCCCTTCCTCACGTAATCCGCGACAGGTTCGGAGGCGCAGCGGAACCCGATGCTGCCGTCCTCAACCCGGTACGCCTCGCGGAGGTAGCCGAGGTCGCACACGCGCCGACGGGCCGCGTACTCCTCGTCGCCCGACATGGTGCCAGGCACGTCCACCACCTTGAAGGGGAAGCCTGTGGGTGAGGCCCGCGCGTCGGTCTTCACGTCGACCCCGCCCGACCTGAGCTGGCCGATCACCGACGCCTTGAGCTCCGGCGTGAGGCCCGACTCGCGGCAGTACGCGAACAGCGTGCCCACCTGGATGCCGGCCGCGCCCTGCGCCTGCGCCCGCTCGAGCCCCTCCGCCGTGCCGAACCCGCCGGCGAGCCAGAACGGCAGGCCGAGGTCGCGGATCTTCTCGATGTCGGCCACGTCGCGCTCGCCGTACACGGGTTGACCGCTGGCGTCGAAGACGTTCTTGACCCTGGGAGGCGCGTTGTGGCCGCCCGCCGTGGGTCCCTCGACCACGAAGCCCTCGATGGAGCCTGTGGCCTTCTTCTGCAGCATGCTCGCTAGCGAGTGCGACGACACGATGGGCAGGAACGCCGGCCGCTGGAGGTCGGTGTGGCCGCTCGCGCCGAAGTCGCGCGGGTCGAAGACGATGAGCTCGGGGTCGAGGCTGGATGACGTCCCCGGCAGCTCCGTTATCTCCATGCGCAGCGCGGCTGGCTCGTGCCTGGACAGACGGTCGAGCGCCTCGGGGATCTCGCGCGGGATGCCGGCGCCCATCAGCACGTAGTCGACACCGGCCAGCATGGCGCCGTAGAGGGACGGCAGGTTGGGCAACTGGACCTTGGTGAGCAGGTTGACGCCCACCTTGCCCCTGTGACCCTCCTTGGCGAGGAAGACCTCGACGAACGAGGCCAGCATCCCGAGGCCGTTCTGCTCGCGGTTGTCGCCCGCGCCGTACATGGGCGCACGCCGGTAGGGCTTGCCTGCGGCCCGCCCGTCGGGGAGGAAGTACCGTTCGAGGGCCGCCTTGGCGACCTCGGGGAGGGGGAAGGCCGCCATGGCGCGGCGCATGACTCCACCGGCGTCACCGTCCTGCAGCCGCCTCACCAGCACCGTGTCGATGCCGGTCGCGGAGACGACGCCGAGCTGCCCGTAGGAGGAGACCGCCCGCGCCAGTCTCCAGTTGGAGACCGCCACTCCCATGCCGCCTTGGATCACTTCTAGTATTTTCAAGATGCCGCATCATAACCACGGTCCCGCGCGGCTCCACGTCGCGGTGCGGATGCGCGCGGGCGGGCGGCCTCCCGGAGCCCCTCTCCGCGCGACGGCGACCCACCCGCTCACTCCCCCAGGCGCAGGTCGGCCCAGCGGATCTCGGCGAACATCGGGTTGCGGTACACGCCCTCCACTCCGTCACCGACGGCCTGGACGTAGGGGCTGCTCGGCAGCAGGACGAACGGCGCGTCTTCGTAGGCGAGCCGGCCGACGCGGCGGTAGAGCTCGTCGCGCCGCGCCGTGTTGGGCTCAGCGTGCGCCTCGGCTATCAGGCGGTCGATCTCCTCGTTGACGTAGCCCAGCCGGCCGCTGAACGACGTGGACGACTGGTACCACTCGGCCATGAACTCGTACGGGTCGGGGAAGGTCGCGTAGCCCGCATTGTTGAACCACGGCAGCGCGAGGTCGTCCCACAGGCGGGCTTCCTCCTCGGGGCTGACCTCCACCAGGTCCAGCGTGAACCTGGGGTTGAGCGCCTCGATGTTCTCCTTCCAGAAGAGGCCGAGCCAATCCCCCTGCGGCACGGCGAGGTACATGCCGTTCTCCCACAGCTGACCGCCCCACGCGGCTCGGCAGTGCTCCTCGGCCCGCGCCAGGTCGAGCTTGTAGTGCGGGACGCTCGCATCGTAGGCCCCGTAGTAGGGGAGCAGCAGCATGGACGGGTAGAACGTGTCGGTCCCCGCGTTCTCCGGGGCGTCCTCGCCCGTGTCCCACGCGTACGCGAAGCACTTGCGGACGTCCGGGTCCGCGAAGAAGTCGGGCGGGACCCCGTGCCCGTCGAGCTTCCCGCTCCCGATGAGCCCACCTGCGGCGCTCAGGTCCTGGTTGAAGAAGATGGCTCCCACCACTCGCACCGGCCACGGCGATTCGGGCCCCTCCGTCCCGCCGATCAGGCGCACTCCCGGCCGCCCCACCAGTTCCTCGACGGGCGTGAAGCGCAGGTCGATCTGGTGGGCCTCACCCGCCATCAGCGCGGCAATGCGGGCGTCCTCGTCCTCGACCACCTCGTAGACCACCCGCTCGACGCTCGGCGCGGCGCCCCAGTAGTCCGGGTTGCGCTCGGCCACCAGCCGCTCGCCCGGCACCCACGACACTAGGCGGTAGGCCGCCGTGCCGCTGACGTGAGCGTTCAGGTAGCCACTGGAGAGGTCGGCGTCCTGCTGGTCACGGGCCAGCAGCGCCCGCTCTACCGAGTACTCGGCGTCGGCGCAGGTGAAGGGGT
>CAYNNL010000082.1:0-8337 GCA_964398765.1 uncultured bacterium
GCTACATCTTCGCGGAGCGCAACGGCATCTTCATCATCGACCTGCAGAAGACCCTCGTCGAGAGCGAGAAGTCGTTCGACTTCCTGCGCGACCTGGCCGGCCGCGGCGGGACGATCCTGTTCGTGGGCGCCAAGAAGCAGGCGCAGGAGATCCTCGCCGCCGAGGCGAAGCGTTGCGGCATGCCGTACATCAACGAGCGTTGGCTCGGCGGCCTGCTCACCAACTTCAAGACGATCCGCACGCGCGTGGAGCGCCTCCGCGAGCTCGAGGCCATGTTCGAGGACGAGTCGATCCTCCGCTTCACCAAGAAGGAGCAGATCGACCTCGGCAAGGAGCTGCAGCGCCTGCAGCGCTACCTGGGTGGCATCCGCGACCTGAACCGGCTGCCCGACGCGCTGTTCATCATCGACCCGGCCAAGGAGGCCATCGCCGTCAAGGAGGCCAACAAGCTCGACATCCCCGTCGTTGCCCTGGCCGACACCGACTCCGACCCCGACGTGCTCGACTTCATCATCCCGGGGAACGACGACGCCATCCGCTCCATCCAGCTGGTGACGGCGCGCCTGGCCGACGTGATCATCGAGATGCGCGGCGGCGAGGACGTCGCCGCGGCGGAGGAACCGGCCACCGACCAGGAGACGCTGAGCATGCCCATGTCGGAGCCGGAGCGGATGATCCAGGAGGCGGCTGCCGCCGCCGAAGATGGAGCTTCCACATCCGCGGTGCCGGTCTCCGCCCCCCGCGCGTCTGAGGAAGTCACCCAGGCCCCCGAAGACGCAGGCGACGAGGCCGCCGAGTAGAGCGCCCGGCCGCCGGCCGCGCGCGACAAGTGATCGACCGGTGGGTGCGCCCCCAGCGCCCCGCCGTGACAGCCCCGCCCTGCTGCGGGTGCGCCCCGCCCGAGGGCGGGACCGAAGGGAAGAAGCGAGATGGCAGTAACGACCGACCTGATCAAGAAGCTCCGGGCCATGACCGGAGCGGGGATGCTCGACGTCAAGAGGGCCCTCGAGGACGCCGCCGGCAACCTCGAGAAGGCCGCCGAGCTGCTGCGTGAGCGCGGCATCGCCAAGGCCGACAAGAAGGCCGACCGCGAAGCCAAGGAAGGACTCGTCGGGTCCTACATCCACCACAACGGCAGGATCGCCGTGCTGGTGGAGGTTAACTGCGAGACCGACTTCGTGGCGCGCAACGAGAAGTTCCAGGAGCTGGCCCGCAACCTCGCCATGCACATCGCCATGGCGAGCCCGGCGTACACGCGCCGCGAGGACGTGCCCGAGGAAGTCGTCGCCGCCGAGAAGCACGCGTTGCTCCGCCAGGCCGAGGAAGAAGGCAAGCCCGCCAACGTCGCGGAGAAGATCGTCGAGGGTCGCCTCAACAAGTACTTCTCCGAGATCGTCCTCCTCGAGCAGGCCTACATCAAGGACGACAAGAAGTCCGTCGACGCCTTCGTGAAGGAAGTCGCCGCCACCCTGGGCGAGAACATCCAGGTGGGCCGCTTCGCTCGCATCGCGATCGGCGAGTAGCAGCGTGCTGAAGCGCGTCCTGCTCAAGCTCTCCGGCGAGTTCCTCGGCGGGCCCGGTGGCTTCGGGGTGTCCCCCGAAGCCACGGGCGCCCTCGCGGACGAGATCGCCGCGGCCCTGGGCCGCGGCGTTCAGCTCGCCGTGGTCGTGGGCGGCGGCAACTTCTGGCGCGGTTCACAGCACGGCAAGCACATGGACCCGGCGACGGCCGACTACGTCGGCATGCTGGGCACCGTGATGAACGCCATGGCCCTGCAGGACGCACTCGAGCGCAAGGGCGTGGACACGCGCGTCCAGACGGCCATAACCATGCAGGAGGTCGCGGAGCCTTACATCAGGCGCCGCGCCCTCCGTCACCTCGAGAAGGGGCGCGTAGTCATCTTCGGCGGCGGGACGGGCAACCCGTTCTTCACCACCGACACCACGGCCGCGCTCCGGGCCCTCGAGATCGACGCCGACATGGTCCTCATGGCCAAGAACAAGGTGGACGGCGTGTACGACGCCGACCCGAACGCCACGGTGGGGGCGCGGCGCTACCGCACGCTCTCCTACCTCGACGTCCTCAACGGCGGACTGGCCGTCATGGACGCCACGGCCGTAAGCCTGTGCATGCAGCGCGACCTGCCCGTGACCGTGTTCGACATCTTCAGGTCGGGCAACCTCGGCAGGCTCCTCGCCGGCGAACGCGTCGGCACCTACATCGCCTCCGATGTAGTCACGGAGTACGCCGACCAGCAGGCGTAGCCCCCCCGGACCACACAAGCCCGCCGCGCCCCGCGAGCCTCGCCGTTGCGACTCGCGGGGCGCGGTACACTCTCCAGAAAGGTCCACCAGGCCCCGGAGGTGAAGGGCAGGATGCACAACACACTCAACGACACGCGTGACCGGATGCAGAAGAGCGTCGACGCCTTCGAATCCAACCTGGCCACGGTCCGCACCGGCCGCGCCAACCCGGCCGTGCTCGGGCGGGTGGTCGTCGAGTACTACGGCTCGTTGACGCCCTTGGCGCAGCTCGCCAACGTCTCGACCCCCGACCCG
This sequence comes from uncultured bacterium, assembly GCA_964398765.1. GTDB lineage: Bacteria > Deinococcota > Deinococci > Deinococcales > Trueperaceae > JAAYYF01. The sequence continues at coordinate 2,560 of CAYNNL010000082.1, forward strand.
CGCACGCTGCTCATCACGCCGTTCGACAAGAGCGTGGCCAAGGGCATAGAGAAGGCCATCCTCGAGGCCGACCTCGGCTTCAACCCCAGCAACCAGGGCGACAGCATCTTCATCACGGTCCCGCCGCTCAACGACGAGCGCCGCCGCGACCTCGTGAAGAACGTCCACCAACTGGCGGAGGAGGCGCGCGTGGCCGTGCGAAACATCCGCCGCGACGTGCTGGCCGAGCTCCGCGCCGAGCAGAAGGAAGGCCTCCTCAGCGAGGACGACCTCCGCCGTGCCGAGACGGACGTCCAGAAGATCACCGACGAGTTCACCACCAAGATCGACGTGCGCGTCAAGTCCAAGGAAACCGACATCCTAGCGGTGTGAGTCGTCTCGTGCCCGAAGCTGGCGAGGGGGAGCCGGCCGGGGCGTCGCACGACGTCGCGGGCGCCCGCAAGCACCTGCCGCGGGTCGTCTCGGCGCTCGTCGCCTTCGTCGTCACCCTGCTCGTGCTGTGGGTTGGCCTCCCCCTCCTCGCGCCCACCTACCTGATCCTCACTCTCGTGGCGATCCAGGAGTACACGGCGCTGATGAACCGCCGCGGCATCCCCATCCGCAAGCGGAGCCTCTGGGTGGCCGCCGTCCTGACCCTGCCGGCCTCCCTGCCGATCAGCTACCCCGGCATGCAGCCGCTCGTCGCCGGCGTGAGCTGGCGCGAGGCCCTCATCGGGCTGTTCGCCCTCTACCTCGTGGCGCTCGAGCTCGCCAACCCCAACCGGAACTCCCTTCAGGCCGTCGTGTTCTCGTTCTTCGGCTACCTCTACATCCCGTGGCTCTTCGGCTACGTGATCACGCTCCGCTACACGCCGGACGGCGTGCTGGGCCTCTGGTACCTGACCCTCCCCGCGTTGGCGGTGGTGGCCACCGACGTGGGTGCCTACACGTTCGGCACGCTCTTCGGCAAGCGCAAGCTGGCGCCGGGCATCAGCCCCAACAAGTCGGTCGAGGGCTCGGTGGGCGGCTTGGTCCTCGCCGCCGCCGTGGTCGGCGGCGCCCTCGTGTTCCTTGAGCAGAGGACCGGCGTCCATGTCGACGTCTACGACGGGCTCCTATTCAGCCTGCTCGTCTCGAGCGCCGCGCAGCTGGGCGACCTGTTCGAGTCGCTCATGAAGCGCTGGGCGGGCGTGAAGGACGCGGGCGTGTTCCTGCCCGGCCACGGGGGCGTGCTCGACCGCATCGACAGCGCGCTCGTGGCGTTCCCGGTCACCTACTTCTTCGTCACGCTCGTCATCCTGCGCTGACCGGGCCGCCGGACCCTGCCGGGGGTGCGGTAGAGTGGTTGCCGCCGCGCCGACCGCGGCGAGGGTGAGCCTCGCCCGCGCGCGCCGCCCGAGGAGCCCTGAGAGACGTGGAAGCCGAACCCAAGCCGAGCGCGCCCGAGACCGAGGCGCGCGCCGTCGCCCCCAACTTCATCACCGACATCGTCGAGGGCGACCTGGCGGCCGGGCGGGTCGCCGACGTCGTCACGCGCTTCCCGCCGGAACCGAACGGTTACCTCCACATCGGCCACGCCAAGGCCATCCAGCTCGACTTCGGGGTGGCACGCGACTACGGCGGTGTGACCTTCCTCCGTTACGACGACACCAACCCCGTTACCGAGGACCCCGAGTACGTGGCGGCCATCGAGCGCGACGTGCGCTGGCTCGGCTACGAGTGGCACGACGTGCGGCACGCCAGTGATTACTTCGGTGAGCTGTACGACTACGCCGTGCGCCTGATCAAGGCGGGCGACGCGTACGTCGACAGCCTCAGCGAGTCGCAGATCCGCGACTACCGCGGTAGCGTCACCGAACCGGGCCGCGATAGCCCGTTCAGGGGCCGGACCGTGGAGGAGAACCTCGACCTGTTCGCGCGCATGCGCGACGGCGAGTTCGGTCCGGGCGAGCACGTGCTGCGCGCCAGGATCGACATGAGCGCGGCCAACATGAAGATGCGCGACCCCATCCTCTACCGCATCGTCGATGCCGCCCACTACCGCACGGGCAACGAGTGGCCCATCTACCCCATGTACGACTTCGCGCACCCGCTGTCGGACGCCATCGAGGGCGTGTCGCACAGCCTCTGCACCCTCGAGTTCGAGAACAACCGCGAGGTGTACGACTGGGTGCTCGACCGCCTGGTCACCCGGCCGCGACCCCACCAGTACGAGTTCGCCCGCCTGGTGCTCGACTACACCGTGGTCAGCAAGCGCAAGCTGATCCGCCTGGTGCAGGCGGGGGTGGTGAGCTCATGGGACGATCCGCGCATGCCCACCATCTCGGCCCTGAGGCGCCGCGGGGTGAGGCCCGAGGCGATCCGCGAGTTCACCAACAGGGTCGGCGTGGCCCGCGCCAACAGCCGGACCGACCTGGCGCTCCTCGACTCCAGCATCCGCGACGACCTGAACGCGGTGGCGCCGCGCGTGATGGCGGTGCTGGATCCGCTCAAGGTGGTCCTGACGAACGTGCCCGAGGGCAGCGTCACGGAGCTGGACGCCCCCTACTGGCCGCCCGACGTGCCTGGCGAGGGCAGCCGCGCCGTTCCCCTCACCCGCGAGATCTACGTCGAGCGCGGCGACTTCGCCGAGACGCCACCGGCCGGCTTCAAGCGGCTGGCGCCCGGCCGGGCGGTGAGGCTCAGGCACGGGCCCGTCATCCGCGTCGACGAGGTGGTCAAGGACGCAGCGGGCGAGGTGACGGAGCTGCGCGCTCACGCCTTCGCCGACAGCCTGGGCGCCAACCCGAGCGGCGTGAAGGTCTGGGCCGCCGTCCACTGGGTGTCGGCCAGCCACGGCGTGCGGATGACCGCCAGGCTCTACGACCGGCTCTTCACGGTGGCGGACCCCGACGGCGCGGAGGGCGACTTCCTGGACCACGTGAACCCGGACGCGCTCGTGGTGGCGAGGGGCTGGGTCGAGCCGAGCGTCGTGAACGACCCGTCCGACCGCCGCTACCAGTTCGAACGCCTCGGCTACTTCTGGCGCGACCCGGTCGACGGCCTGACGCCTGACGCTCCGGTGTTCAACCGCATCGTGCCTCTCAAGGATGCCCGCTCCAAGGTCAGCGGCGACGCCCCCAGAGGTGCCGCCACAGCACCGGCGCCGACCGGAGCGGCCGTCGCCGCGGTCGCCGCCGCCGCTCCGGCCAGGGAACCCGCCCCGGTGGAGCCGGAGGCCGGTGCCGACCTGGCGCCCGAGAACCGGCGCCGCTTCGAGGCCCTGACGGGCGCAGGCGTCGCGGCCAACGACGCCGCGCTCATGGCCGCGCGCCCCGACCTGTTCGCCTACTACGAGGGGGCGGTCGCGAACGGGGCGCCCGCACAGGGGGCCGCCAACTGGGTGGTGAACGACGTCGCCCGCGCCCTCAAGGAGCACGGCGCGGAGGCGGCATTGCTGACGCCCGCCGGGCTCGCCGAGCTGGTGCGCCTCGTGGACGACGGAACAGTCACCGCCCGCTCCGCCAGGGAGCTGCTCCCCGAGCTGCTGCGCACGGGCGCCTCGCCCGCCGCCCTGGTGGCCGAGCGCGGCCTCACGATGCTGGGTGACGAGTCGTCGGTGCGCGCCGCCGTTGCCGACGTGGTGGCACGGCACCCGGACGAGCTCGCGGCCTTCCGCGGCGGCAAGCTGGGCCTCAAGGGGTTCTTCGTCGGCCAGGTCATGCGCGCCACCTCGGGCCGTGCCGACCCCGAGACGGTGCGGCGACTGGTCGACGAGGCGCTGGCCGACTAGCAGCGACGCGGCGCCACGCGCCGGCGGCCATCCGCGGCGAGAACCCGTGCGCCGCGGATCGACCCGCGGTGCGACGGTCAGCCGACCGGGCGACCGCCCACGAACACGTCGCGCACCGCAAGGTCCGCGTCCAGCACGACCAGGTCTGCGAGGGCCCCGAGCCGCAGCTCCCCGCGGTCGGCCAGCCCCAGGTAGGCGGCCGGCACGCCCGACAGCGCGCGGCTGGCACGGTGGAGGGGCACGCCGGCGCCCACGGCGTTGCGCAGCGCCTGGTCCAGCGTGAGGACGCTCCCCGCGAGGGTGCCGTCTTCCAGGCGCGCGGCGCCGCCCTTCACCACCACGCGCTGACCGCCCAGTTCGCTCGCACCGTCGCCTAGGCCGCAGGCGCGGATGGCGTCGGTCACGAGGTGCAGCCTGGTCGGCTTGGCGGCCAGTGCCGCCCGGAAGCTCGCCTGCGCCACGTGGTGCGTGTCGTAGATGAGCTCCGCGAAGGCGTCCTCGTCGGCCAGGGCGGCGCCCACCACGCCGGGCTCGCGACCGACCATCTGGGTCATGGCGTTGAACAGGTGCGTGAAGCCGACGACGCCACCACCAGCCCGGACCGCGCGCGCCACCGACGCCACCTCGGCGGCGCCGGCGATGGTGTGCCCGAACGAGACCCGCGTGCCGGCGGCCGCGAAGCGCGCCGCCGCGGCCGCCGCGTGCTCGAGCTCGGGGGCGAGGGTGACCACCCGGACGACCTCGGTGGCGAGCACCTCCTCCACGAGCTCAGCTTCGGGCAGGACGGCGTGCGGGGGCTGAGCCCCCAGGCGGCGCGGGTTGATGAAAGGTCCCTCCAGGTGGGCGCCCGGCACGCGCGCTGCCCCCGCCTCGCGGTCCTCTGCCATGACCTCCCGCACGCCGGCCAGGGCCGCCATGACGCTCGCCCACGGGTGCGTGATGGTGGTGGGAAGCAGGGTCGTGACGCCGTGACGCGCGTGGAACCGCGCCAACGCCCGCACGCCGTCGGGGCCGTCCATCGTGTCGGCGCCGCCACCACCATGCACGTGCGTGTCCACGAAGCCGGGGACGATCACGCATTGGGCGTCCCGCCAGGAGGCTCCGGTGACCTCCAGCTCCGTCACGCGCTCGCCGAACCCGATGCGCCCCAATACCACCCCGTGCGGGAGCACGAGCGCTCCACTGATCGTCGTCACCGCTCACCTCGTTCCGGCCGTATCGCGTCCAGGACTAAAGTCCTAGGTCGCTTGTCCCTGGCGACCCGGCCGTTCTGCCAAGATACTAGGCGATGAAAGGGGTTGAGGAGCATGGCACGAAGCACCACTTACTATCCTGAACCGCAGATCAGTAAGTTCCTGTTCGCATCGAAGTACATGGCACCGTTCTGGACGGTCGTCCGCGTCTACCTCGGCTGGCTGTGGCTGCACGCCGGCTGGGAGAAGGTGAACAACCCGGCATGGGTTGGCGCGAACGCGGGCACGGCCATCAAGGGGTTCCTGAACCGCGCCGTGAGCCTGTCGCAGGGCGACGCGCCCAGCGTGACCGGCTGGTACGCCTGGATGATCGAGAACTTCTTCCTGCCCCTGGGCACCTTCATGAGCTACGTCATCTCCTTCGGCGAGCTCTTCGTCGGCATCGCGCTTGTCCTGGGCTTCCTCACCGGCGCCGCGGCCTTCTTCGGCGGCCTGATGAACGTGGCCTTCCTGCTCGCCGGCACGCTCAGCACGAACCCGATCATGTTCCTGCTGGCCACCTGGATCGTGCTCGCCTGGCGCATCGCGGGCTACTACGGGCTCGACTACTGGGTCCTGCCCCTGCTCGGCGCTCCTCACGGCGAGTTCGACGACGACCCCAGCAAGGGGGCTGTCACGAAGCCGGCACGCGCCTGAGTCTGGACAGCGGGGCTCGACGACCCCTGCGACCTGAATGAGCGAGAAGAGGCGGGGCCCGGCATGTGCGGGGCCGCCGCATGGGGTGGGAGCCGGGCGCCCCCCCCGCCCAATCCCAGCAGGTGAGTAGCGCGCCCG
>CAYNNL010000083.1:0-7407 GCA_964398765.1 uncultured bacterium
AGCCGCGCCTGGCGGATCAGGCAGAGCTCGGCCGCCACCGCGCGGCAGTAGTAGACCACCACGTCTGCCTGCAGCGTCGCCTCGCCCGCCGTGAAGTTGGCGGGGAACTCGAGCGTGAGCGGGTACTCCGGTCCGGTCACCGAGGTGGCAGCCGGCGCGTCCATCACCGCGGCGGCTCCACCACTCGTGACGCGCACCTGCAGCGGGGCCAGGTCGTTCGCCTGGTAGCCGGCCGGCAGCGTGAGGGTCAGCGACACGACGCCGGCGCCCGCGGCCACGGTGGCGGCGGGCAGCTCGACCACCTCGTCGAAGCGCTCCGGCCCGGCGCCCGCGCCCGCCTCGGAGGCGCCGCCCGCGTCCGCCACCATCGTCCGGGCGAGGACGCCGGCCGGGTCGGTCAGGGCCAGCGTGCGGACCTGGAGGGTGCCCAGGTCCGCCACCCGGATGAGGTGGTTGTTCGTGTCGGCCACGTACATCAGCCGCCCGACGACGCTCAGACCGCCGGGTTCGTGGAACTCGGCCTCCGCACCGTCCACCCAACCGGCCTCGCCCGTGCCGAGGAGCGTGATGCTCTCGCGCGTGACCGGGTCGAGCCGCTTCACCTTGTTGTTGTAGGTGTCGGCGACGTACAGGACGCCTTCCGAGTAGTCGAGCGCCTGGGCGTGCTGCAGAAGGACGGCGTCGGCCACGCCGTCGACGTCGCCGAAGTCGAACAGGCCGGTGCCCACCACGGTGGTCACCTGGCCGCTCGGGCCGAGGTCCACGCGCCTCACGGCGCTGGCCTCGCTGTCGGCCACGAACAGCGCCTCGCCGTCGGTGGCCAGCCCGGTGGGTTGGTTGAGGCCCGCGGCCGTGGCCGCGCCGTCACGCAACTCCTCGCGGCCGCTGCCCGCCACCAGGTACAGGGCGCCGACGCTCGGGTCGTAGCGCCACACCTGGTGCTGACCCGCCATGGCGACGTAGAGCTGTCCGTCCAACCACAGCACGTCCCACGGCGAGTTGAGCCCGCTGCTCGCGTCGACGCTGCTCCTGTTGAACATGTAGGCCTGCTCGCCGGTCCCAGCCACCGTCGTGACGGTGCGCGCTTCGAGGTCCACGAGCCTTATGGCGTGGTTGCCGGTGTCGGCCACGTAGAGCTGAGTAGGGCTCGCCAGCGCCATGCCGTGCGGCCAGTCGAAGGCGGCATCCTCGTACGGGCCGTCCACCATGCCGGTGGCGCCGCCGCCAATCACGTCCTGCACCGCGCCGCCCAGGTCCGTGACGACGATACGGTCGTTGCCGCTGTCCGCGATGAAGAGCCGGCCCCCGGCCGCGTCGACGAGCACCTGTTCCGGGAAGCGTAGGACCGTCCGCGGCTGGGTGTTGTCCGGACCCCCGAGGTCGAGCGGGGTCCGGTCCAGGGTGCCGCGCGCGTCGAAGGTGGCGATCATGCCTGCTATGGCAGCGTCGAGCGGCTCGAAGGCGCCCTCTCCCTCGTGGCGACCGAGGACGTTGCCCTCGGGGTCGATGAGGACGAGCGTGGGCCAGGCCCGCACGTTGTAGGCGCGCCACACCTCGAAGGCGGCGTCGTTGACGATTGGCTCCGTGCGCCCGTAGCGCTCCGCCACGAGGCCTATGTTCACCGTCTCGGCCTCGTTCAGGAACTTCGCGGAGTGGACACCCACCACGACGAGCTCGTCCGGGTACTTCGCCTCGAGCGCCTTCAGGTCCGGGATGACGTGGATGCAGTTGATGCAGCCGTAGGTCCAGAAGTCGAGCACCACGACCTTGCCGCGCAGTTCGGCAAGGGTGAGCGGCCTACTCGTGTTGACCCAGTCGAGCCCGGCGGGGAACTCACGTGCCAGCGTCGAGCCGACGAACGATTGCGCCGCCGTCGGGTTGAGGCTGGTCGCGCCCAACAGGACGGCCAGGGCGGTGGCGAGGAACGTCAGCTTGCGCATGGCTCGGATGATAGGGCCGGGAGGGTCGCCTGGGTGTCGTCAGGGCCTAGCTCGCCGCCCGCACGTCGCTCCCGCTCGGCGCCTGGAAGAGCCTCAGGTCGAACTCGGGCAGGATGGCGATCAAGTGGTCGAACACGTCTGCCTGCACGCTCTCGTAGACGGGCCAGCTGGTGTCGTTCACGAAGGCATACATCTCCATGGGCAGCCCGGTAGCACCCGGCTGCAACTGGCGCACCAGGAGCGTCTGGTCCTTGGCGAAACCAGGGTGAGCCTGGAGGTAGCGGGTCATGTAGGCACGGAACGTGCCGGCGTTGGTGAGGCGGCGCGAGTTGACCACGTCGTCCTTCGCCGCGGGGTTGGCGGCGGTCCACTCCGCGATCTCGGCCTTCTTCTTGGCCAGGTACTCCTCGAGGAGGGCGAACCTGCCGAGGCGCGTGACCTCCTCGTCCGTCAGGAAGCGGATGCTGGAGACGTCGAGGTCGATGCTGCGCTTCATGCGCCGCACCCCGGCGTCCTGCATGCCCCGCCAGTTCTTGAAGGCCTCGCCGAGGAAGTTGTGAGCGGGGATGATGGTCAGGCTCATGTCGGAGTTCTGGACGGTGACCGTGTTGAGCGCGATCTCCTTGACGTTCCCGTCGGCGTTCATGTCGGGCATCTCGATCCAGTCGCCGACCCGGATGAGGTCATCAGCGGTCAGTTGGATGCCGGCCACGAAACTAAGGATCGTGTTCTGGAAGATGAGCAGCAGCACGGCCGAGGCGGCGCCGATGCCGGTGAGGAGCACGAGCGGGTCGCGGTCGAGGAGGATACCGAGCGACACGACGAACGCGAGCAGGTAACCGACGAGCGTGAGGACCTGCATGTACCCCTTGATGGGGCGTTGACCCGGTTGCTGCCGGGCATCGTGCCTGTCGCTCGCGGCGGCAAGGAGGGTGGCAAGGACCCGCGCCGTGGCGAACACCAGGATGATGGCCACGAGCCGCTGGAGCAGGGTGACCACGCCGTCCGGCAGCGACGGGAGGTGCGGCAGGCCGGCCCTCAGGACCTCCAGCGCGGCCAGGAACGCCACGCGCCCGGTCAGGCGCCTGGCGCGCGCCGGCTCGCTCCAGCCCGCGTCGCGTAGCCTGCGCGTCCGGTTGGACACGAACCGCAGCCCTCGGTCGACGATGACGTAGACCAGGCCGGCCCCGAGCGCGAGCAGGGCCACGGCGAGCACGAACGCCAGGAACGGTCCCAGCGAGGCCCAGCCCTCGACCGTCGCGTCGAACCAGATCCCGATGCCGCTGACGCCGTCTCTAAGGGTGTCGTCCAAGCTGAGAGACTCTACCCGGTCGCCCGGCACCTCCGCGCGCCTCAGCAGACCGTGTAGATGAACAGCCTGACGGAGTCGACCCGCGCGTTGCCGTACGAGTCCGTCGCGGTCAACGACAGCGTGTGGGTGACGCCGCCGCACTGGTCGCCGTAGAGCCGGACCGACAGTCCGGAGCCCGTCCCGAGAAGTGCCGGCTGAAGGGTGGTCTGGCCGGTCCGCCACACGAGCGACGCGCCGCTCAGGGCGCCGTCTTCCGGGTCGGAGGCGTGCCCGGCGAGGTCGACGTCGGCGTAATAGAGCCCCTTGGCGTCGTCGAACCCGTCGTAGACGCGCGAGGTGTTGTCGGCGGGCGCGTCGACGTGCACGGTCGGGGGCGCGTCACCGCAGTCGGCCACGGTCAGGGCGACGGACGCCTCCCCGACGGCGCCGGCATCGTCTATCGCCCTGGCGAACACCTCGTAGGTGCCGGGCGTAGCGAAGGCGCGAGTGACGGTGCCGCCGTACGCGAAAGGGGCGGCGGTGCCGACGCGCCAGGCGATCCCGACGCCTGGTAGGACGTAGCCCACCTCGTTCACGTCCACGGCTCGAGCCTGGAACTCGACGACCTCACCGGAGCAGAAGGTGCCCGCCGACGGACGCAGGATCGTCACGGTCGGCGGCTCGTTGCTGATCGTCAGCTCGACGCTCGCGGTAGCGAAGTTCCCTTGCTGGTCCACCACCTGGGCCGTGAGGACGTGGGGCCCGTAGGCGAAGCGGCGGCTGTCGACGACGGCCGTGGTCCCCGACGCGAGGACGCCGGAGACGTCGCTCGACCAGGTGACCGTCAGGGGTCTCCCCTCCGGGTCGTACACCGTCGCCTCCAGGTAGATGCCGGGGTAGCCCCGCGGGAAGGTCGAGCCGTCCGCCGGCGAGATCACCGAGATGGTGGGAGGGAGCCCAGGGTAGACCACGTTGAGGGCCATCACGTCGCCCGCGCTAAGTCGAGCACGTTGCCCGATGTAGGTGCCAGCCGGGATCGTGGCGATGGTGCGACCGGTGCAGCCCCATTGGTCCCGCCGACAGAACTCGCTTCCCGAGTAATGCATCAGCGAACCGTAGTCGTAAGGCCCGACGTCGTAGGAGTGACTGGTGATCTCGAAGTTGTGGCGCTTGCCGGGGTCGATGTTGTCCCACTGGATCTCCACGTACGAATCGCGGTCGCGGCGCGACTGCTCGTGGTTGAAGCCAAGGGCGTGAAGGAGTTCGTGCGCGACGGTGAACGTGTCCCTGCAGCCGTAGTTGAGCTCCACGTCCTGGCGCCCACCCTGCCGCCCGACGTCGGACGAGCAACCGTCGCCGTTCTTGAAACGGACGTAGTCGGCCTCGGTCGTCCTCGCGACGAAACGCACCGAGCTCACGCGCTCGATCTCGTCCATGGCGGCGCGGACGCCGGCGTGCATGTCGGCGTTCTCGTCGCCTGCGAAAGCAGGGTCGTCCCAGTCGTCAGCGAACACGTACGGCACCACGCCGGCCGGCCAACGGTACTGACGGCATTCGACCGTGATGCCGAGGAAGGTCCAGCAGAGGCTCGAGTGGAAGACGGAGCTCTGGACCTCGATGCCGTCGGCTCCCTCCAGGGCCGCCAGCTCCTGGGCGGTGCCGAGGATCATGTCGCCCTGGAACACGGCGAGGTCGCCGATGACCTCGTACCAGATGGTGAACGGCCCGCCGTCGGGCCCGGGGACCGTGACGGCCCTGACCTCGCCCTGCACGCCGGGGGCGTGCTCCAGGGTGTGACCCTCGCCCCACGGCTCGCCGTGCTCCGGTAGGTTGCCGCCCCCGCTCGGCCCGCAACCAGCGACGATGAAGGTGACGGCCGTGACCGCAAGCGCCAGTCGGGCCAGCTTGTTCACGGGCCCACGGCCCGACTCGACTCTCATGGCGCCTCCAGGACCTCGGATGGTTACTCGCTGGAACCGTAGCACCGGACTTCGTGCGCTGGAGGGAAGAATCACCCACGTGAGTAAGGGACTGCGTCCAGGATCCCCGTCGTGGACGCGCGCACGGCTCACGGTGCCAGAGGGGGAACCAACCGCCGGTGGTAGACTCCGCCGATGTCAGACCTCCGTCACTCAACCGGTGGTGCCCGTGGCTGACGCCGAGCCCAGTATCGAGTTCAACTTCAGGTGGTGGGGTCCCGAGGACCCCGTCGCCATGGAAGACCTCGCGCAGGTACCCAACGTCCGCACGGTCGTGACGTCGCTCTCCGACGTGCCGATCGGCGAGGCGTGGAGCGCCGGAGCCATCGCCGAGAGGCAACGCGTGTGCCGCGCCGCCGGGCTCGAGTGGACCGTGGTGGAGAGCGTGCCCGTGCACGAGTCCATCAAGCTGGGGAGTGCCGAGCGCGACCGGTACATAGAGGCGTACGCCACGACGTTGACGCGCCTCGGCGCGGCGGGCGTGCGTACCGTCTGCTACAACTTCATGCCCGTGTTCGACTGGATGCGCACGGACTTCGACTACCGGCTGCCGGACGGCTCCTCCGTCGTCTCCTACTCGCAGGCGGAGTTCGACGCCATCGACCTCAGCAAGGGCCTCCCCAAACTGCCGGCGTGGCCGCAGGCGTACACCGCGGCCGAGCTTCAGGCCGTGTTCGAGAGCTACGCCGGGGTCAGTGACGAGGAGTTCCGCGGGCGCTACCGCTACTTCATCGAGGCCGTCGCGCCCGTGGCCAGCGCCGCGGGCGTGAGGCTGGCGATCCACCCGGACGACCCGCCATGGCGGATCTTCGGTCTGCCCCGCATCGTGGGGACGGAGGAGGCGCTCGCCGCCATCTTGGCCTGCTCGGACGACCCGGCCCACGGCCTCACCTTCTGCAGCGGCTCGCTCGGCGTGCTGGCAGAGAACGACCTGCCCGCCATGGTCAGGCGCTTCGGACCGCGCATCCACTTCGCGCACCTGCGCAACGTGAAGCGGCGCGGCGGGCGAGACTTCCACGAGGTGTCCCACGTGCGGGGCGCCGGAAGCGTGGACCTGGTGGAGGTCATGGCGGCGTTGGTGGAGGTCGGCTTCACCGGACCGCTCAGGCCCGATCACGGCCGCATGATCTGGGGCGAGACGGGCATCCCCGGTTACGGCCTCTACGACCGCTCGCTCGGCATCATGTACCTGCAGGGCATACACGACGCGCTGACGCGCAAGGGAGGCGGGCGGTGAGCGAGCCGAGCTTCGTCGAGAGGTTGGGGCAGACTGTCCTGGTCCCGGTACACGCCGAGCAGGACCCCGTCGCGGCGGTCGAGGCGCTGGGCGCCTGCTACGCCGGCGGGGTGCGCTTCTTCGAGTTCACCGACCGCCTGCCGGACGCCCTCCACGTCTTCCGCGCCCTCAGACGCGCCGTCGACGCGGAGCTGCCCGGCATGATGCTGGGCGCGGGCACCATCACCCACCCGGAGCGGGCGGCGGCGTTCGTCGAGGCCGGCGCGGAGTTCCTCGTGAGCCCCGTCCTCGCGAGCGGCGTTCTCGCCTGGAGCCTGGAGCACGGCGTCCCCTTCGTGCCCGGCGTCGCCACCCCCACGGAGGCGTGGCGCGCCACCGAGGCCGGGGCCGAGGCCGTGAAGCTCTTCCCGGCCGGTGCGCTCGGCCCCTCTTACCTCAAGAGTCTGCTGGCGCCCGTCCCCTGCCACGTCATGGTCACGGGAGGCCTCAGCGCCACCCCGGAGACCGTCGCCACCTGGCTGGCCGCGGGCGCCCGCGCCATCGGTCTCGGGTACGACCTCATCCGGCGGGGGCGGTTGGCACCCCACGAGCTCGAGGACCTGACGCGCCGCTGCGAGGCGCTCACGGCCGCGGTGGCGAAGTTCCGAGCCCGCGAGGCGTGAGGAAGGTGGGAACGGTGCCGGGCCCGACGGTCGTCACGTTCGGCGAGGCGATGCTCAGGCTCTCGGCACCCCGCGCACTGCCGCTGCGACTCGCCGACGAGTTGAGCGTCCACGTCGGCGGCGCCGAAGCGAACGTGGCGGCAGGATTGGCGAGCCTCGGGTTAGGTGCGCGCTGGTACTCGGCGGTGGCCGACGGCGAGCTGGGCGAGCGCGTGCTTGGCGAGCTCGATCGCCACGGGGTCGACACCTCGTTCGTGAAGCGCGGCCCCGGTCGCACGGGCCTCTACTTCTTCGAGGA
>CAYNNL010000084.1:0-5430 GCA_964398765.1 uncultured bacterium
GATCTGCTCCGCCTGCTGCTCGTGGAACGGCTTGCCCGACTCGTCGAACTTGAGCGTGGAGCTCTGCAGGTTCATGCCGAGGCCGGCCGCCCACGCGGCCGTGCCGTTCGTGGCCGAGCCCCACCAGACGCGGTCGCGCAAGCCCTCGGAGTGCGGCTCGAGCCGCAGGAGGCCGGGCGGGTTAGGGAACATGGGCCGCGGGTTGGGTCGCGCGAACCCCTCCCCGCGCAGCAGGTCGAAGAACTCCGTGGCGTGGCGCCGCGCCATGGCGGCCTCGTCCTCACCCTCTTGCGGCACGTGGCCGAAGTGGCGCCACCCGTCCACCACCTGCTCTGGCGAACCGCGACTGATCCCCAGCTGCAACCGCCCACCCGCGATCAGGTCGGCGGCGCCGGCGTCCTCCACCATGTAGTAGGGGTTCTCGTAGCGCATGTCGATCACGGCGGTGCCGATCTCTATGCGCGACGTCTTGGCGCCGATGGCCGCCAACAGCGGGAAGGGCGAGCCGAGTTGGCGCGCGAAGTGATGCACCCGGAAGTAGGCGCCGTCGGCCCCCAGCTCCTCGGCGGCGACGGCCAGGTCGATGGCCTGCAGCAGCGAGTCGGACGCGGTCCGCGTCTGCGAGTAGGGCGACGGCGTCCAATGCCCGAACGAGAGGAAACCGATCTTCTTCATATTCCAAGACTCTCGCACGGGTCGGGCGATCCGGGCGTGCTCGGCGCAGCGTTGCCGGCGGCCGAGGCCGGGCTCGCGGGTAGGCGCCTCGGTACCTGTAGTCTGACGCCATGCCGTCGCCGAGCGCCCAAGCTGGAGGGAGGCCCGCCCCATGCCGTGGTGGTTCTACGCGCTGCTGTCTGCGTTAGCCGCCTCCGCCACCGCCATCCTCGCCAAGGTCGGGGTGAAGGACGTGCCATCGAACCTGGCCACCGCCATCAGGACGGTGGTCGTGCTCCTCTTCGCCTGGGGCGTGGTCTTCGCGTTCCAGGAGCACCAGGGCCTGCGCGCCCTGAGGCCGCGCTCCGTGCTGTTCCTCGTGCTCTCCGGCGCGGCCACGGGCGTCTCGTGGCTCGCCTACTTCAAGGCGCTGCAGATGGCGCCCGTCTCCCGCGTCGCCCCCATCGACAAGGTGAGCCTCGCCTTCACCATCGTCCTGGCGGCCGTGCTGCTTGGAGAGCAGGTGTCGTGGAAGCTCGGCCTCGGCGCGGCACTCATGGTGGCCGGGGCGCTGCTCACGATCTGGAAGTAACCCACCCGTCATGGCCAGCCACGACCGGCTCCGTACGGCGGCGCCGTCGTATCGGCGGGGCGACCCTGAGCTACCACTCGCGGCATACCCCAGGGCGTATACTCCGCGCATGTTCGCCAAAGAGATCACCGCCGAGAACTTCAACTCCACCATCACCGACAACGACATCGTCTTCCTCGACTTCTGGGCCTCGTGGTGCGGCCCCTGCCGTATGTTCGCGCCCGTGTTCGAGAAGGCCGCCGAAGCTCACACCGACGTGGTGTTCGGCAAGGTCGACACCGAGGCGCAGCAGGACCTGGCCGCGGCGTTCCAGATCCGCTCCATCCCGACCCTCATGGCCTTCCGCGAGAAGGTGCTCGTCTTCGCCCAGCCCGGCGCGCTGAACGGCGCGCAGCTCGACCAGGTCATCGCCGCGGTGCGCGACCTCGACATGGCAGAGGTGCACGCCGAGGTGGCCGCGCAGGCGCAGAAGGCGGAGGGGGCCGACCAGGCTGCCCTGTGAAGACACGGGACGACGACACCAGCCGCCGCGTCCTCAACCGGCTCAAGCGCGCCCACGGGCAGCTGGGCGCCGTCATCGCCGCCGTGGAGGAGGGCAAGCCGTGCCGTGACGTGGTCACGCAGCTGGCGGCCGCCTCCAAGGCGATGGACCGCGCCGGCGTGGTGCTGCTCAGCAGCGCCATGCGGGAGTGCGTGGCCGACCCGGCCGGGGCCGAGGCCGAGACCGGTCTCACGGTCGCCGAGGTCGAGAAGCTCTTCATGATGCTGGCCTGACGGCGGCGACCGCCAGCCCGCGTACACTCTGGCCTAACAGCCCGGCGCCCCCGCCAAGGGGGCCCCGGCGCCTCGTGGGAGGGAACCGGATGCTCAGGAACGTCACGCTGATCGTCGCACTGCTGCTGGGAGGCTCCGTCTTGGCCCAGTCGACCATCCACTACTCGAAGGTCGTCGACCTCAGCCACGTGATCTCGGTCGACATCCCGCTCTGGCCGGGCGACCCGCCCGTCGAGCTGGAGCCCGTGGCGAACTTCGAGGACGACGGCTACTACCTGCGCCGCTTCTCGATCGGCGAGCACAGCGCAACGCACATGAACGCCCCCAACAGCTTCCACGACGGCGCGGCCGGGATAGACTCCTACGCTCCCGCCTCGCTGGTGGTTCCGGCGGTGGTCATCGACGCGCGCGCCCAGGCCGCAGCCGACCCCGACTACCAGCTGAGCCTGGCCGACGTGAGCGCCTGGGAGGCCCGGCACGGGTCCGTGCCCGCAGGCGCTGTCGTCATCATGTGGACGGGCTGGCAGGACAAGTGGGGCGACGCCGCGGCGTTCTTCAACGAGGACCCGGACGGCAACATGCACTTCCCCGGCTTCGCTGGCGAGACGACGCTCTACCTGCTCAAGGAGCGCGACGTGGCCGGCGTGGGCATCGACACCCACGGCGTCGACCCCGGCCTCGACGAGGAGTACGCCACGAACACGGAGGTGCTCGCCCGCGGCGGCATCGTGCTCGAGAACCTCACGAACCTCCAGGAGCTGCCCGCCACGGGAACGACGCTCGTCATCGGGGTGCTGAGGCTCAAGGACGGCTCGGGTTCGCCAGTGGCCGTCACCGCGTTCGTGCCCTGAAGCACATGCTCGACCGTCCGGACGACGTCCCCGTCGCCTTCGTGGCGGCGTGGAACGCGCGCGACCCGGACGCGATCGCGGCCCTGTTCGACGAAGGCGCGGAGTTCGTCAACGTCACTGGCCTCTGGTGGCATGACCGGGCCGCCATCCGCGAGGCACACGCCTACGGGCTCACGCGCATCTTCCCGGACTCCACGCTGCGGCTGGGCGGCGTGCGCGTGAAACGGCTGCGGGACGATGTCGCCGTGGTGCACGCGCGCATGCACCTCACGGGCCAGACCCCGGCGGAGGGCGTGACGCGTCCGGGCGAGCGCACCACCGTCTTCTCGTTCGTGGTCCACCGCACTCCGGACGGCTGGAGCTGCGCCTCGGCGCAGAACACGGACGTGGTGCCTGGCATGGAGACCAACGTGATCGACGAGGAGGGGCGGCTCCGCGGCGCCGACTACCGCGAGGGCGCGTGAGCGTGCCTCGAGCGGCTCCCGGGGTCGGTCGCCGACCAAGTACGGTTGAGCGCGACCGGCAGTGACGCGAAGCTTACCGTTGTGACGGGACCGAGCGCGGTCTCGGTCCGGAACGGAGCGCCTCATGAGCGGTCACGTACCCGAAGGCCTGGACGCGCTGCAGAGCGCCAACGAGGCCGGCCTCGCGCCGAACGAACCCGGCAACGACCTGCGCGGCAAGAAGGTGTTCGACGGCGCCCACCACCACATCGGAGAGGTCGACGACCTGCTCCTGGGCGGGCCGGAACACAAGGTTAGGTTCCTTCACGTCAGAAGCGCTGGTCTCCTCGGCGTGGGCGCCAAGCGCTACCTCATCCCCGTCGACGAGGTCAAGCGCTCCGACGCAGAGGGCCTCCACCTGGCCGCCGACTACCGCAAGATCGACTCGTCCCCGTCGTACGACCCCGAGCAGGCCAGGGCCGATCATCACAGCTTCTGGTCCGGCGTGTACGACTACTGGGGCTACGAACCCTACTGGTCGCTGGGTTACATCTACCCGCTCGAGCCGTTCTACGACGCGCCGCCCGCCCCTACCGGCGACGGTGCGGACGGGTGGCGGGGCGACTGACGAGCGTCAGGCAGGCGCCTGGCGGTAGCGCCGCTGCAGCTCCCTGAGCTCCGCAGCGAAGACGATGCGCCCCAGCCCCGCCCAGGCGTGCGCCGCGCGCGCAAGGCGCCTGCCGACGGGCACCGACTAGACTTGAGCGCATGAGCATGCACGTTCTGAACGCCATAGGGAACACGCCGCTCGTCGAGCTGCGCCGCCTCGCCCCGCCGGGAGGGGGCAGGGTGCTCGTCAAGCTGGAGCAGTTCAACCCCACCGGTTCGTACAAGGACCGCATGGCCCGCGCCATCATCGAGGCGGCCGAGGCCCGCGGCGACCTGCGCCCCGGCATGACCATCGTGGAGTGGACGAGCGGCAGCACCGGCACCTCGCTGGCGTTCGTGTGCGCCTGCAAGGGGTACGGGCTGAAGATCGTGACGTCGGACGCGTTCGCGGCCGAGAAGCTCCGCAGCATGCGCGCGTTCGGGGCGGAGCTCGAGATCGTGCCGAGCGACGGTGGGGTGGTCACCCCCGACCTGGTGCCGCGCCTGATCGAGCGCGCCGCCGCTCTGGCGGCCCTACCCGGACACTACGCGGCGAACCAGTTCCACAACCACGACGCGTTCGGCGGCTACGACGCCATGGGCCACGAGATCGTGACGCAGACGGGCGGGAAGATCGACGCCTTCTGCGGCGCCGTCGGCACATCCGGCATGCTCATGGGCGTGGCCGGGGTCCTACGGCGCGAGGCGCCCGCCTGCCGCGTCGTGGCGCTCGAGCCGGCCGGCTCGCCCGTCCTGACCGAGGGCAGGGCGGGGCCGCACCGCGTGGACGGGGTGGCGGCGGGCATCCGGCCGCCGCTCCTCGACGACGCCCTGTTCGACGAGTCCCGGGCGATCGACGAGGAGGAGGCCAGGCGCGTCACGCGCGCGCTCGCGCGCGAGGAAGGCATCCTGGCCGGGCTGTCGACCGGACTCAACGTGACCGCCGCCATCCGGCTCGCCGCCGAGCTGGGCGCCGGCAGCACCGTGGTCACGGTGGCGGCCGACACGGGCCTCAAGTACCTGTCGGGCGACCTGTTCTCGGTCTGACGCGCGGCCGCGGCGGGCGGGAGCGCGCGGGTCGGAAGCGCGAGCGGCGGACGCGGATCGGGCCACTCGACGGTCCGTGCCCGACCAGCGCCCGTCACTCCTCGCCGATGTCCTCGTTCCAGAGCCCCGGCCTGGCGGCGATGAACTCGGTCATGAGCTGCACGCACTCGGGGTCGTCGAGGTCGATGACGTTCACGCCCTGCTCCCTCAACCACTCCGCGCCGCCCTGGAAGGTGCGCGACTCCCCCATCACCACGGTGCCGATGCCGAACTGCTTGATCAGCCCGCTGCAGTACCAGCACGGCTCGAGCGTCGTGACCATGATGGTGTCCTTGTAGCTACGCTGCCGGCCCGCGTTGCGGAAGGCGTCCGTCTCGCCGTGGCTGCTGGGGTCGTCGTCCTGCACGCGGCGGTTGTGGCC
>CAYNNL010000084.1:5530-7222 GCA_964398765.1 uncultured bacterium
AAAACAAGTCGGGAGCTGGCCCCAGGCCGGCAGGAAGGGCGTGAACATGAAGAGGCTCGCGGTCGGAATGCTGGTAGCTGTGGCGGCGGTTCTCGCCTTCGCCAACGCTCAGGCCCCCCTCAAGGTGTACGCCGTGTACGCCACCCCGATAGAGGAGCCGTGGGACGGCGTTATCCACGCGGCCCTCCTCGACGCCCAACAGGCGGGGCTCATCACCTACGAGTTCGTTGACGACCTGGGTTACGCCGGCGACTTCGAGCGCGTCCTCGCCGAGGTGGCCGAGGAGAACGCTCCGGCCGCCATCTTCGGCGACGCCTTCGGCAACGAGGAGGCCGTCAGGCGCGTGGCGCGCGACTACCCCGACATCGCCTTCGTGTTCGGCTCGGGCCTCGGCCCCGTGGAACCCAACTTCGCCGTGTTCGACAACTGGATCCACGAGCCGGCCTACCTGTCGGGCCTCATCGCCGGCACCGTGAGTGATAGCGGCGTGATCGGCGTGGTGGGCGGCTACCCCGTGCCCGAGGTCAACCGCATCGTGAACGCGTTCATCGTGGGCGTCACGGAGGCGAACCCGAACGCCAAGGTCATGGTGAGCTTCATCAACTCGTGGTTCGACCCGCCGGCCGCCAAGGAGGCCGCGCTGGCGCAGCTCGACGCGGGCGCCGACATGCTCTTCGCCGAACGCTTCGGCGTCATCGAGGCGGCGGCGGAACGCGGCGCGTACGCCTTCGGCAACATGAGCGACCAGAACAGCCTGGCGCCCGCCACCGTCATCACCGGCCCCGTCTGGCACCTCGAGCCCCTCGTTAGGTACGTGGTCGACCAGGTGAGCAAGGGCTCGTTCACCGCTCAGGACCTCAAGGACTTCACCATGATGGGCAAGGGCGGCGCCAGCCTGGCGCCGTTCCACGGCTTCGAGGCCACGCTACCCGCCGACCTCATAGCGCTCGTGCAGGCCAAGGAGGACGAGATCGTGGGCGGCCTCTTCCGCGTGCCGATCAACGAGGACACGCCCACCACCCGGTGACCCGGTAACGCGAGCACCGAGAGGGAACGTGATGCCGTGAGCGCGCCCGCGCCGCTCGTCAGCCTCCGCGGCGTGACGAAGCGGTTCGGCGCGCTCACGGCGCTGTCGGACGTGGACCTCGAGGTGAGGGCCGGCGAGGTCCTCGCCCTGCTCGGCGAGAACGGTGCAGGCAAGACGACCCTCACCAAGGTGCTGTACGGCCTGTACCAACCCGACGAGGGCGAGGTCCGCCTCGGCGACGTGGCGGTGCGCCTGCGGTCGCCGGCAGACGCCATCGCCGGCGGCATCGGCCTCGTGACGCAGCACTTCGCGCTCGTACCGAGCCTCACGGTCGTTGAGAACGTTGTGCTCGGCCGGGAGGGCAGCGCGGTGCTGGACCGCCGCCGCCTGGAGGACGAGGTGGTTGCCACCGCCGAGCGGTACGGCCTGGGGGTCGCGCCGCGGGCGCGCGTGCGCGCCATGTCGGTCGGGGCGCAACAGCGCGTCGAGATCCTGAAGGCCCTGCACCGCGACTGCCGGCTCCTCATCCTCGACGAGCCGACCGCCGTGCTCACGCCGCGGGACGCGGAGCGCCTCTTCGAGACCCTCGACGGGCTCACGCAGCGTGGCCTGGGCGTGATCATCATCACCCACAAGCTCGGGGAGGTCATGCGCGCCAGCCAGCG
>CAYNNL010000085.1:0-7140 GCA_964398765.1 uncultured bacterium
CACGGCGCCCCTCCAGACGGCCGCGGCGGCCGATCCGGCGTTCGCCCCGGTGGCCGCCCTGTTGCGCGGCTTCCATCCGCCCCTGATCGCCAGCGTCTTCCAGGCCGCCTGCTGGACCGTCGTCCGCCAGAGGACGCCGCCGAGCTTCGCTCACGCCACCATGGAGCGCCTGGCCGCGCTCCTCGGTCCCGGGCCGCTGGGACCTGCTGGCGCGCCGGAGCTAAGGCTGTTCCCCGCCCCGGCCGACATGGGCGACGAGGCGCGCCCCCAGCTGCTCGCCGCCACCAACAACCTGCGCAAGGTGGAGAGGCTGCGCGGCTTGGCTGACGCGTTCCTCGGCGTGGACGAGGCGTGGCTCAGGTCGGCGCCCTACGACGAGGCGTTCAGGTGGCTGGTCGGCCTGCCAGGGCTGGGGCCGTGGTCGGCCGAGCAGGTCATGTGGCGCGGCCTGGGGCGCTACGAGCGGGTGCCGTGGTTGGACACCGGCGCGCTCTCGGCGGTCGGCGACCTCTACCTGCGGGGGCTGACGCCGGCGCGGGGCACGGCCCGCGAGCTGGCGGAGCGGTACGGCTGGCTGCAGGGGCTCTGGCTGCGCTACCTGAAGGCGTACCCGCGCGCGGCGGCCGCCGCCGGCCTTCCGAACCCGTGACCGCCGGCCCCGGCTAGCCGCCGGCGCGCAAGCTCTCCTCCACCGAACCGCCCTCGGCCCCGGTGGGCGTGGCGGTCGCCTGGATGGCCGTGAGCGCGATGGTGTAGACGATGTCGTCGACGAGCGCGCCTCGCGAGAGGTCGTTGACCGGGCGGCGCAGACCCTGCAGCATGGGGCCCACGGACACTACGCCGGCCGAGCGCTGGACCGCCTTGTAGGTGGCGTTGCCGCTGTTCAGGTCCGGGAAGATGAGCACGGTGGCGCTCCCGGCGACCGCGCTGCCGGGGGCCTTGCTCCTGGCGACACTGGGCACCGTGGCGGCGTCGTACTGGAGCGGGCCGTCGAGCACGAGGTCCGGTCGCCTCTCGCGCGCTATGCGGGTCGCCTCCCTCACCTTGTCGACGTCGGCGCCCTCGCCGGACGTACCCGTCGAGTAGCTGAGCAGCGCGACGCGCGGCTCGATCCCCAGGGCCGCGGCCGAGTCGGCGGACTGGATGGCGATGTCGGCCAGCTCGAAGGCGTCGGGGTCGGGGTTCACGGCGCAGTCGCCGTAGACGAGCACCTGGTCGGGCAGACACATGAAGAACACCGAAGAGACGAGCTTGGCGCCCTCGTGCGTCTTGATGAGCTGCAGCGCCGGCCGAACCGTGTTGGCGGTGGTGTGGAGCGCGCCCGACACGAGGCCGTCGACCTCCCCCAGCGCCAGCATCATCGTGCCGAGTACCACGTTGTCGCGCAGTTGGTTGCGGGCGCCGTCCTGAGTGAGCCCCTTGTGGCTCCGCAGCGCCGCCATGGGGGCCACGTAGCGTTCGCGCAGCGCGTCGGTCGGCTCCACGATCTCGACGCCGACGTCGAGCGCCACGCCTTGCGCCTCGGCCACGCGCCTGATCTCGCTGGGGTCGCCGAGCAGGACGCAGGTCGCGATGCCGCGCGCGCCGCACTCCGCGGCGGCCCTGACGGTCCGCGGCTCCTCGCCCTCGGGCAGCACCACCCGCTTACCGGCGGCCTTCGAGAGCTCGACGAGCCTGTGCAGGAACGCCGGCGGCGACAGGCGCAGGGCCCGCTCGCTCCCGACCTTGGCCCGTAGCGCCGCCACGTCGAGGTGACCGGCCACCGCCGCCATGACCCGCTCCATCCGCTCGACGTCGTCGCTCGGGACCTCGAGGTTCATGGCGGCCGCCCGGGCGGCCGTGACGTACGAGTCGGTCGGGACGGCCAGCACGGGCAACCCGGTCGCGATCGCCTTCTCGCAGAGCTTCATCACCCTGGCGTCCGGCGCCATGTCGCCCGTGAGGATGAGGCCAGCCAGCGGGACACCGTTCAGGGCCGCCATGCAGACGGCGAGGATCACGTCGTCGCGGTCGGCGGGCGTGATCAAGAGGGCGTCGGGCCGTAGTCGGTGCGTCATGTGCGCCACCGTGCGGGCCACCAACGACACGTCCACCACCCGCCGCGTGGCGAGCTCCCCCGCGCTGACGACGGTGGCGCCCAGGTGCTTGGCCACGTCGAGCATCCTCGGCGAGACCATCGCCGGGCTCCAAGGGATCGCGCCGAGCAGGCTGAAGCCGGGGTGGCGCAGGACCTTGAGCGACTCGCCGAGCTTCCCGGCGTCGAGCGTGAGGGCGGGACGCCGAAGACCCGTCCGCGTCGCGCCGGGCACGTCAACCACCGGCGCGTTCAACTGGTTGACCACCACGCCGACGACGTGCGGGCTCGACGTCCCGCCGAACGGCTGGGCCGCCAACTCGAGCCTGTCGTCGAGGGCCTGCAGGGTGGGTTGGGGCGTGGCGACGAGGATGACCTGACAGTCGAGCGCCCTGGCCATCTCCGCGTTGAGGTCGTCGAGGCCAGGATGCTCGGCGGTGGCGGCCAGGCCCTCGACCACCACCACGTCGGCTCCGACCGCCGCCGCCTCGAAGCGGCCGACGAGCGCCTGGAGGAGCTCGGAGCGCCGACCAGCGGTGAGGAGACCCTCGGCCTCGGCGTACGCGAGCGGTTGGCCAGGTTCGATCCGCGCGCCCCTCCGCACGAACTCGGTCGAGCGCTCCGGACCGGCGTCGTCGCCGGGCTGCCGGATGGGCTTGATGAACCCCACTCGCAGGCCGCCCTGTTCGAGAGCCCTGACGAGGCCGAGGCAGACCGAGGTGAGACCGACCCCTGGCCCCGTGGGTACGACGAAGAAACCGCGTGCAGATGCCATGTTGACGATCGCCGCGCTGGCGGCGCCTCCAGCACCACCTTACGATTACGGGCCGCGGCAGCAGAGGGACCGGTGGCCCGCCCATCCGTCGGCGCTCGCGCGGCGCAGGAAGCGCCACAGCGCCGCCGCCCGCCGCGCCCTAGAATGCCTCACCGGACGCCCCGCTACGGTCTAGGGCGCCCTGGAAGGAGCGGCCGATGCCTGATCAAGAGTCTGCCAGGGGCACGGGAGCAGGCGCGGGTCAGGGGAGCGCGCCCCTACCGCCGCTGAACCCGGAGGGGGCCGGGCCGACGAGCCCACCCCCGGGCCAGGGCGCGCAGCCGGCGGCGAAGCCCGACGTCGGCAAGCGCGTGGTCGCCTACGTCATCGACGCCGTCGTGGCGGCGGTGCTGAGCGCCATCCCCGCCATCGGCAGCCTGTTGGGGTTCGCCTACATCCTGACACGCGACGGCTTCTCGTTCGAGTTCATGGACGGGCGCTCGCTCGGGAAGAAGCTCATGAAGCTGCGGCCCGTCCGCGACGACGGGGGCGCGATGGACCTGACCACGTCGATCAAGCGCAACTGGACGCTCGCGCTGGGATCGCTCGGCTTCCTGGTGGTGTACGCGCCTTTCCTCGGGCTCATCGCCCTGTCCATCCTGTTCACGCTGGTCGGGGCGGTCGTCGGCCTGGTCGAGATCTACCTCGTGCTGACATCACCGGACGGGCGCCGGTACGGCGACCGCTTCGCGGGCACGCACGTCATCGAGACGGACTCGTAGGACCGGGCACCGGGGGCCCGATAGGCGGGTGTCCTCACCTGTCCCCCCCGAACTTCTCCTGGGGCGACGCCGGCCGGCGTCGCCCCAACCCCATCTCCCTGATGGTGGCTATCGTCACGACGCGCCGGCTCATGGCCCCCGCGAACGTGATCATGGCCGCGAGCAGCAGGATGCCGCTGGCGACGAAACCGACCTTGGCGACCTCGGAGAGCGTGGAGCGCCACCACGGCTCGCAGACGACGCGCAGAACCAGGCCCGTCTGGAGGAGCAAGAAGGTCACTCCCTCCCAACCGGTCTGCTTGATCCCGCCGGGTCGCGGCAGCATCCAGAACGCCACGCCCATGACCATGCCCAGGAAGAAGCCGATCAGCCCCATGTGGGCGTGCGTCGGCCGGAACGGGCCGGCCAGCGCCGGCCAGATGCTCACCGCCACGCCCAAGAGGGCGGTGGCGACGAGCCAGCCGAGGGCGGCGCGCAGGAAGGCGACTTGCCAGTTGCTCACGGTCCGACACTACCTCGGTGCGGCAGCCGACGAGACGGGCCGCGGTCACCGCGTGGAGGCGGTGTCACGCGACCCGTCGCCGACGTTGGTCCTGGTCAGTTGACCTTGCCGATGCGCACGCGCCAGGTCTCGGGGCCCTGCTCGAGGTACTCCCACTCGACCGTGCCGGCACGCTCGACCTGGAACTGGTAGTAGAGCGGCTTGGGGTCGTGGTCGTTGATCAGCTCGAACGACTCGCCGGCGGCGAGGTCGTCGAAGGTCTGGAACAGGAGCGGGTGCCGCTCACGCGGCGGGACCCTACGCACGTCGATCTGCTTCATCGGTTCCTCCTTCGGCCCACTTGATCGCCCCTGTGGGGCAGTTGGCCATGGCTTCTATGGTGAGGCTCGTAACGGGCACGTGATCAGGGTCGTCCCTGATGCCCGGCGCTATCTCGTCGCAGATGCCGCATTCGATGCAGACCTCCGCGTCGACGTACATCTCGCTCGGTCTAAGAGCCACGCTTTCCCCCCAACTGCCGCACGCCGACGACCTTGAACTGACCGTCGCCAGCGACCAGCGACTTGCGCGAACCTGGGGCGATATGGACCACGTCGCCGGGGCCGACCTGGTGTGCCTCGTCGTCCTCCTTGACCACCCCGACGCCCTCGAGGACGGTGAAGATGGTCTCCGCGCGGTCGTTGTCCGGCGCCACGATCTCCTGGCCGTTCTGGAGGCACAGCAGCATGACGGCCATGTGCTCTCCAACCTTGAGCGGTCTCGGCACCGGCCCGCGTTCGGAGAAGCGGGCGACCTGTGAGGTCTTGAAGAGCGCCATGTCAGGCTCCCCCCTCGTCGTCGACCACGACGCCGGCATCGGGTCCCTGGCCCCGCACGCCCCGGCTCAGTCGCTCCGGGACGCCGAGCCCCGTAAGGTCGGCGAGGAGGGCGTCTTGGTCCGCCTCCTCGAGCGAGCGCAGCCGGAACGCCTGCGAGAGGTTGACGGTGTGCGCCATGGCCCAGCGCAAGGGCGCCTGAGCGAGCATCGTGAAGCCGTGCTCGATGAGGGTCGCCAGCGCGTCCTCGTGCGCGTCGATGATCGCCGAGACCCGGGAGCCCAGCAGGACCTGACGCTCGGCCTCGGAGGGGGTCCTGGGCGCCCGACCTTGGGCGTTGGCGGGTCCGCTGTCCTTCACCACGCCCCAAGCCTCGCAAGGCCGCGCGCGCCGCCACCATGACGTAGGTCATTGGCCGGGGCGCGCCGCGCGGTCGAAGCTGGAGCCATGGCCGAGACTCACCTCGACAACCGCGGGCTCGAGCCGCCCAACCCCATGATCCGGACCCTCGAGGCGCTCGAGACGCTCGCCCCCGGCGACGTGCTCGTGATCCACAACGACCGGGTGCCCATCTACCTGTTGCCGCAGCTCGCCGACGAGGGCGCGGAGTACGAGGTGCAGGAGCAGCCCGACGGCAGCGCCAAGGTGCGCATCACCAAGGGAGCCTGACCGGACGTGATGCCCCGTCTGGGGGCCGACGGCGCGCCGCCGGTCCTGCCCATCGCGTCGCTGCTCATCGGGGCGGCCGCGGTCGTGGCCCTAGGCCTCCTCGTCCTCGTGGCCCCCGCCGCGCTAACGGGCTACCTCGGGACGCCGCGCGTCGTTGCCCTCAACCACGTGTTCACGCTGCTGTTCGTCGGCATGGTGTTCGCCGGCACGCTCCAGCAGCTACCCGCCGTCATGTTCGTCACCAAGCTCGTGTGGCCCCGCCTCGGCTGGGTCACGCTGCCCCTCCTGTTCGCGGGCAGCCTGGCCGTGGTGATCGGCTTCGCGCGCGGGTTCGACCCGGCCTGGCTCGCCGTTGGCGGCGCCGTCGTGAGCGGCGTCTGGGTGCTGCTGTTCGTGCAGCTCGTCGGAACGGCGCGGCAGCGCTGGCCCAAGGACGCAGGCAGCCACGCGCTGCTCCTGTCGGCTTTGTTCCTGGCGCTCGCTGTGGTCCTGGGCTTCACGCTGGCCAGCGCCCGCACCTCACCCGGTGTGGCGGCCAGCGTCGGCTACCCGGTACAGCTCCACTTCACCGTCGGCCTCTTCGGCGCCTTCCTGCTCGGCATCGTCGGCTCCGGCCAGAAGCTCTTGTCCATGTTCGCGCTGTCGAAGGGGGGCGCGCAGTGGCGCGTCCGCTGGGCCACCTACGCCGTCACGCTGGCGGTCGTGGCCGAGGCGCTGGCCGCGTTCGCCAAGCTGCCTCTCCTGACGGTCGCGGAGCTGCTGCTAGCGGCCGGCTGCGCCCTCCAGACGCTCGAGGTGCTAGCCATCCTCAAGCGGCGCCTCCGCAAGCGCCTGGAGGCGCCGATCCGCCGTTACGTCCTGGCCCACGGCTTCCTGCCGCTCGCGGGCCTGGCGCTCCTGCTGGGCCGCGGCGACGCCGCCGTCATCCTCTTCCTGGTGGGGTTCGTCGGCCTGGCCGTGAGCGGGATGCTCGTCAAGATCCTCTCGTTCCTGACCTGGACGTGGCAGTTCGCCGCGGCCACCACCGGGGGCGTGTCGGGCGGGGCGCCGCTCCTGCGCGACCTGGTCAAGGACGAGCTTGAGCCCATAATCACATGGGGCCTCGCCCTCGCCGCCGTGGCCCTCGCGGCCGCGGCCGTGTGGCGGGTCGACGCGCTGGCCACCGTGGCCGGGGGCGCCATGCTGCTGGCCGGCACGGCCCTGTTCGCACAGGCCTGGCACGTGGTGGTGGTGACCGTGCGCTCGAAACGGCGGTTGGCGGCCGCCGCCGCCGCCAAGTCGGCGCGCGCCAAGATGGAGGACGCACACGCATGACCGAGACAGAGTTCACCGAGATCAACGCGGCCGTGCCCGCGCGCAACGTGCTCGAGGCGCTGCACGCCGTGATAGACCCCGAGCTGGGGCTCGACATCGTGAGCCTGGGCATGGTCTACACGGTGGCCGTCGTCGACTCGCACGTGGCCATCGAGATGAC
Source organism: uncultured bacterium (assembly GCA_964398765.1). Lineage (GTDB taxonomy): Bacteria > Deinococcota > Deinococci > Deinococcales > Trueperaceae > JAAYYF01. The sequence continues at coordinate 7,071 of CAYNNL010000085.1, forward strand.
CCTCACCACGCCGGGCTGCCCGCTGCACGCCAGCATCGACGCCGACGTGCGCCACTGCCTCGGCCAGGTC
>CAYNNL010000086.1:0-7040 GCA_964398765.1 uncultured bacterium
GTGCCGAACCAGTGCTGCGCGGAAGGAGGCTTGAGGCGCTGGCCGAGCGCCGTGGCGTCGGGGGCGTACGGGGCGACCAGTGGCGCGAACGCCGCGAGCAGCACGTAGACGACGATGACGCCGACGCTCAGCGCCCCAAGCGGCGTGGCGACGACCTTGCGCGCCAGTGCGATGAGGCCAGGGCGACGACGCGAGGCCGTCATAGCGTGATCTTGGGGTTGAGGATGGTGTAGAGCGCGTCCACGACGAGGTTGGCCGCGACGTAGGTGAGCGCGTACAGCATGACCGCCGCCTGCACCACCACGTAGTCCCGCGCGAAGATCGAGCTGACGACGAGGCGCCCCACGCCGGGCCAGGCGAAGATCGTCTCCACGATCATGTTGCCGCCCAGGAGCTCGCCGAACTGCAGGCCCGTGACGGTGATGGCGGGGATGAGCGCGTTGCGCAGCGCGTGCTTGATGATGACGGCCCACTCGCTGGCCCCCTTGGCGCGGGCCGAGGTGATGAACTCCTTGCCGAGGATCTCGATCATGGAGGCGCGCACCACGCGCGCGAGAACGGCCGCGAAGACCACGCCGAGCGTCAGGGCGGGCAGCACCAGGTGCTTGAGCGCCGCCAGGAACGCCCGCGGGTCCTTGGCGAGGAGGGTGTCGATCAGCATGAAGCCCGTCACCCTGTCGACCACGAGCGTCGCCGCTATCCGCCCCGACGTGGGCAGGAGCTTGAGCTCCACCGAGAAGAGGAGGATGAGCAGCAGCCCGAACCAGAAGGCGGGCATGCTCACGCCCACGAGCGCGCCGGAGAGCACGGTGCGGTCCAGCCACGAGCCGGCGCGTACGGCGGTGATGATGCCGACGGGCAGCGCGATGAGGATGGCCACGAGCATGGTGGCGATGGTGAGTTCGATGGTGGCGGGCAGGGTGTCGCGGATCAGTTCCGAGACGGGCACGTGCTTGATGAAGCTGACGCCCAGGTCGCCCCTGAAGAGCCCCTGGAAGAACAGCCCGAGCTGCGTCAGGAGCGGCTTGTCGAGGTGGAGCTGACTGCGGAGGACGTCGATCTGCTGCTGGGTGACGTTGGACTCGCCCAGCATGATCTCGACCGGATCGCCCGGCAGGAAGCGCAGGAACATGAATGCCAGCACCGCCACGCCGAGCGCGACGGGGATGGCGGAGAGAACGCGTTCGAGTAGCTTCGTCAGTCGCATCCGTCTTTCCGTCTACCTGTCTGTCAACCTTGTGGTCGCCGCGGAGCCAAGCTTCTGGCTCCGCGGCGGGCCCTATCGGGGGTCAGGTCCGGGCGCGGGCGGCAGCTTGCGGCGCCGCGCCCTCAGGATAAGTGCCTCAGTTCGTCTTGTAACCGGCCTCTTGCAGGAGCTGCTTGGCCTTCGCCGGGTCGTACGGGTACGGGGCCAGGTCAGCGTCGTAGCCGAAGCCGCTGGGGAGGAAGACGGTGGAGAGCCTGTCGCCGTAGCCCAGGTAGATGTTGGTCAGGATGCTGTCCCAGTCGATGGCGTAGTTGAACGCCTGGCGCACGCGCACGTCGTTGAAGGGCGCGGTGGCGTTGTTGAGCTCGATCTGGTAGGAGCGGGTTCCGAGGGCCGTGTGGACGCTCACGCCGGGCACGCTCGAGATGAGCTCGACGAGGTCGGGCGGGACGGCCTGGATGACGTGCACCTCGCCGGCCAGGAGGGCGGCGATGCGGGTGGACGGCTCGGGCATCATCTGGAACACCACTGCCTTGAGCTTGGGCGCGCCGTTCCAGTGGTCCTGGTTGGCCTCGAGGACGACCTGCGCGTCGAGGGCGCCGCGGGCGTAGACGAACGGCCCGGAGCCGATGGGCGCCTTGGTGAAGGCGGCGACTCCGACCGTGGTGATGTAATCCTGCGGGACGATCTGGAAGTGGCTGAGCGCCTGGAGGACGAGCTCCTGCGGGAAGGTCTCCTTGTAGACGAAGCGGACCGTGTGCGCGTCGACCTTCTCAACGTGGTCGATGGGGCCGAGCAGGCCCGCGCGCGGGCTGGTGGCGCCGTCGATGGCGCCCTCGGTGAGGATGCGGTCGAAGGTGAACACCACGTCGTCGGCGTCGAGCACCTCGCCGTTACTGAACCTCACGGCGTCGCGGAGGTCGAACTCGTAGGTCAGGGGGTCGACGACGCGCCAGGCCGTGGCGAGGTGCGGCTGGATCTGGCCCTGTGCCGTGGGGATGGTGAGGGCGTCGAAGATGTTGCGGAGCACGGCCTCGGTCTCGCGGTCGCGGTACATGGCCGGGTCGAGCGTGACGAGCGCGTTGGTGCGGGTGGCGAGGACCAGGGTGTCGGAGCCGTCTACGGACGCCTCGTGCATGTTCTCGCTGTTGTCGGCGGCGGGCTCCCAGCCCTTGACCGCGTCGGACGCGGCCTCGATGTTCTGGAGCACGTGGCCGAACCCGAGGGCCGCGTCGTCGTAGATGCCCCGCTGGGCGCGCTCGTAGGCGGCCTGGCGCGTGGCGTCGTCGATGGAGGTCGAGGCCGTGTCGAACGCGGCGTCCACGTCGGCGTTGGAGTAGAAGGAGTAGTTGCCGCGGTCCTTCGTGCGGAGCTTGGGGATGGCCAGGTCGAACGGGTCGAAGTAGGCGCTGCCCCAGTCGCTGGTCGAGGCGGTGCGGTTGCCGGCGATCATCTCGTCCTTCAGGACGCTGGCTTGCCAGATGCGCAGCGAGGCGTCGATGCCGATCGCCTGCAGCTGCGCGACGATGGCCTGGCCCTCGTCGGCGCGGTTATCGGTGACGTCCAACACGAACGTCAGTTTCTGGGCGCCCGCAACGCTGAGCACCAGCGCAGCCAACGCGGCCAACAGCCACTTAGATCGGTGCATGCCGTCCTCCTTCTGCCACCGCCTGGGCGGTGGGTGATGGGCCGCCCCTCGAGGCGCGACGCAGACCTGTGTACACGTTCTGTTGTAAGAAGATACGTTCTTGCAACAGCCGTTGTCAACAGGGATGAGTCTGCACTCCCGTGACCGTGGGGGACGGCGTGAAGCGGGGGCAACGGCCGGGGAAGACGCCGGCGGCCGCGCCCGGACGGTGCGCCGGACGCGGCCGCTCACCAGGTCGTTGGCCGGGCTCAGTTGCGCGCGAGGTCGTACATCAGCCGCGAGAAGAGTTCCTCGTAGAACGCCGCCGCGTCCCCGCCCGAGTCGAGTAGGGAGTCGGCGAGGAAGCCGATGGCCGCGGTCCGGCCGTCGTTCCCGAGGACGACGGCAGCCGCGTCCGGGTCCCCGTCGGTGAACGTTGCCAGGACCGTCGCGCCGGCGCGGGCCGTCAGGCCCTGGCTGAACACGCCCCAGTTCCCGTTGTAGTTCGTCAGGGTGGCCGTCGGTGCGCCGAACGCGGCCGCCAAGCCGCTATCGTCGATCGACACGGCGACCAGGTTCTGTTCGCCGTTCCGGTCGGCTCCCAGGGCAGCGAGGATCGACTCGGAGCCGCCGCCGTTGTCCCAGGTTGTGAACGCGAGGTAACCCCCGGCCTCCACGTGGGCCACGAGCGCGTCGGCGAGGGCGTCGCTGGCGTAATTCCCCTGGAGCATGACTACCACGAGGTCGGGCTGCTCTCCGAGGGCGGTGAGGAACGTGGCCTCGACGTCGGTGCTGGAGACGTCGAGCCCATGTGCGGCGCCGGCCGCATCCAGCGCCGACTGGACGAAGTCGATCGGATTGCCGTCGTCGTCCCAGGCCGTGCTGTCAACGTAGTAGAGGGCCGTGCGCCCCGCGAGCGGGTGAGTAACGGTCACGGTGACGTCGCCACGCTGGGTCGCGTCGAACGTGCTGGTCGCGGTTATCAACGCCGTGCCGGGCTGCAAGGCGACGACCTGGCCTGCTGCGCTGACCGTGGCCACTGCGGGAGCGGAGGACGACCAGGTCACGGTCGAGGCCGCGCTGCCGGTGGCCGAGACGGTGGCGGTGGCCACCACCTGGTCGCCGACCAGCAGGTCGGTCCGGTCGACGGACACGCTCACTCCGGTCACGGAACTGGGGACGCTGCACGCGACCAGCAGTAGGAGAGGGGCGACAAGGGTCAAGACGCGCTTCGGATCGAAGAGTTGCCTCATGTCACCAATCTCGTCACTCTGCCCCGCCCGGCGTTGTGAGGTATCTGGCATCGCCACCAGCGCGGCGTGTGGTCCCCGCCCTGTGTGTAGCGCCCGCTCTGCTGGTGGTTCCCGCTCTGCTGGTGGTCAGGCCTCGTCTAGGTTGATGGCGTGGTGGTCGAGGTCCGCCACCCCGCGCTTCCAGTAACCGTCGACGCTCACGCGCTGCGCCGGGAGGCCCAGCTCGAGCCTCAGGTAGTCCCTGACGGCCTTCATGGCGCTCACCTCGCCGGCGGCGAAGGCGAACCAGTCGTCGTGCTCGGGTAGCGCCACCGCACGCACCGCCTTGGCAAGTGCGCCGGCGCCACCGTGGCCCCGCACGGCCCAGGTGACCTCGAAGCCGGGGCGCTCCGTGACGCCGCGCTCCTCGCGCTCGTCGGCCACCTCGATCACCACGTGCGCCCGCGCGCCCTCGGGCAGTTCCTCGACGAGCCGGCTCAGGGCGGGCAGCGCCGTCTCGTCGCCGGCCAGCAGGTACCAGGAGTAGTTCTCCGGGTAGACGCTGTTGCCGCGCGGCCCCAGGACGCCCAGACGGTCGCCCACCTGCGCGGCGCGCGCCCAGCTGGAGGCCACGCCCGCGGAGCCGTCGGCATCGCTGCCGTGCAGCACGAACTCGAGTACCAGTTCGCGCTTCGCTTCGTCCCAGCCCCTCACGGTGAAATCGCGCATGGTAGGCCGTGGCGCGCCGTCAGCCGCCTCGCGGACCGGCCTGCCGGGTTCGGGCAGCGTCACGTCCTTGCTGCCGGGTTGCGGGAACAGCACCTTGACGTGGTCGCCCACGGCGAGGCGGACGTAAGGGAAGCCCACGTCCAGGTCCGGACCCACCAGGTGAACGCGGCGGTAGTTGGGCGTGAGGTCCTCCACGCGGCTGACGGTCAGTAGGCGCCGCCCGAGCGTCTCGACGCGGCGGCGTTGCACCTGGCCCGTGAGGTTCGGGCTGACTGGCTCGGATGCGGGTTGCGAGGTCATGGCTGGCTCCGTTCGGGGGTCGCGTTCGGGGGCTGCGTTCGGGGGCTGCGTTCGGCTGAATCCCGAGCGAATCTATCAAGATTGGGGCCGGGGTGCCAGTGGGTGGGTGCCGGTCCCCAGCCTCACAAGCCAGTAGACGCCGCCGCCACGAACCTCCGCGCCAGGGCCAGCGTGTCCGTGATAGCCGTCCCGACGACCACGGCGTGCGCACCCGCGGCGAGGGCGGCCCGGACCTCCTCGGGCGTGGCGTAACGGCCCTCGGCTATCACGGGCCGCGGTTGCGACGCCACCAGTTCACGAACGAGAGCCACGTCCGGTCCGTTCGGTGGTGAGCCGCCGTCGGTGTAGCCCGACAGGGTGGTGGCCACCACGTGCGCGCCAGCCGCGGCGGCGGCGACGCCCTCGCCGAGCGCAGACACGTCGGCCATGACCGGAACGCCGGGGTAGGCCGCCCGGATCTGCGCTATGAGCTCGGCAGGGCCGCTCGCACCCGTCCCGCTGCGGGGCCTGGCGGTGGCGTCGACCGCCACCAGGTCGGCGCCGGCTGCCACGAGCGCGCTCACCGACTCGAAGCAGGGCGTTATGTACGCCACCGGGTCGATGTCCGGGCGCTTGTCGATGCCGATGATGGGCAGGCTCACGGCGGCGCGGATGGCGGCCACGAAGGCCGGACCGTCGGCGCGGATGCCCACGGCGCCGGCCAGCTCCGCCGCTCGCGCCATGGCCGCCATGTGCTCGGGCCGCCGCAGCGGCGAGCCCTCTGGAGCCTGGCACGACACCACAAGGCCACCGCGCATGCCGGCGAGCAGCTCCTCCACGCGGTTCGCGCGTGTCGCGGGCGCGGTCACGCCGCGCCTCCCCGGACCGCGGCCGCCGCGGTACCGGTGGCGAGTTCGGCCGTGTCCGTAGGGACCAGCTCGTAGTCGATCTCGAACACGCGCCGCCACGGGAACGAGAGGCGCGTGAGGCGGTAGGGGAGCGAGAACGCTTGCAGCTCGTCGTTCACCGAGCGCCGCGCCCGCTCTGCCACTGGTTCCAGCTGATCGCCTCCCAGGAAACCGCCCAGGCCCAGCGACTTGAGTTCCGGGTCCATGAGCAACCTGGTGCGCGTGCGCGCCTGGTAGAGCCAATCGTCGACCAGCCGGGCGGCCACCGCCAGGCGCAGCTTCGCCTCGTCGGCCCCCGCCGCGGCCAGGCAGCCGAGCGCCACGGCCGAGCCGAGCGAGTTGCCGGCCGTGTTCCAGCCGCCGTAGCCCGAGAGACGACCCAGCACGCCGCCCAACACGCCGCCCAACATGCCGTCGCCCGCCAGGCCCGTCATCAGCACGTCGTCGGCGCCGTTGACGTGAGCCACGTCGGCGAGGGTCACGCGCTCACCGTCCTCCAGTAGCGCCCTTAGCGTGGCGCGGAAGGCCGGGAGCGAACGGTCGAGCCCCTCCACGGGCGCTTCCGTGCGCTCGAGCGCCGCCAGCTCCTCGTCGCTCAGCACCCCTGGATGAGCGGCCGCGTGAGCCAGCGCGTGGTTCACGCCGCCCTGCCCCTGCGCGGTGCTGGGGCTGTTGAGGGCCAACCACAGGTCGACCGGCGCCCCCGGCGGCACCTGCACGGCCCCCGCGGCCCGCAGGTGTACGGTCACCAGGTCCCCGAGGGGCCGGTCCTCGTAGGCCGTCCGCACGTCGGCGCCGCGCCGCGAGGAGTAGAAGCTGCCCACGCGCGGCGCTCTGCCTGCCGCCGCGAGCGCCAGGCGCGCGAGCAGCACCTGGCCCACCTCGTCGGCGCCCGGGTAGACGAGCACGCGGTCCTCCAGCCGGGCCCGGCGCACCTCGCGCTCCAGGCGCTGGCGGTGGAGCACGTTGAGCCCCCACTCCACGGTGTCGTCCTGGTTGAGAACCAGCGCGTCGATCACGCCGTCCTTGACGAGGTCGAGCGCGGCGAGGTTCACGGC
>CAYNNL010000087.1:0-7033 GCA_964398765.1 uncultured bacterium
CCATGGCGGTGAGAAGAGCGGCGGTGACGGGCTTCCAGGTGCTACTGGCGTTGGTGGGGTTGGCGGCCTGCAGCGGGCCAGGCCCGGTGCAGCCGGACGGCGACCTCGTGGTGGAAGGGAAGGTCTTGCTCCCGCCCGGCAGCCCTCTCGACCCGACCACGCTGCGGGTCATGAGTGCCGTTGGCGCTACCGGGCTCGGCGCCGACGGCGGCTTCGCGCTGGGGGTGGGCACGGACGGCCTCAACCTGGTGGCGTTGGTGGGGCCCGACGACACACCTACCCTCCTCGGCTTCCTCGGGACGCGCGACGAGGAGGGCGAGCTCTCCGCTCGCAGCACCGCGGCCGCGTTCCTCTACATGGCGCTGGGTGGCCAGTTCCAGGAGGCCTGGCTCCAGGAGCTCATGTTCGCCGCCCTCACCTCCGAACCCGAGGTCGACACGCTCGCTGAGGACCTTAGCGTCGTCCTGGCCGACGACCCGGGTGCGTTGGCCACGGGCTCCGACGCCTTCGTCGACGCCGTCATGGCCGCGCGCGACCGGATAGCCATGCGCAGCGCGGCCGTCTCGGCGGCTGGGGGGCGCCCCGCCGCCGCACCGTTGGTCGTCAGTTGGCTCCGGGCGCAGGCCGACAAGAACTACGTGGTGATCATGGACCCGCACGAGGAGGCAGGGCTCGAGGCGCTGCTGGCCGACAGCGGCACCGGCATCTACGCCAAGAACTCCAAGCGCAGGCCGGCCCGTTTCCTCCTCTACCAGACCGGCGTGAAGGTGGGTGAGGGGCCGGTGGTGGAGGTCGGGCCCACCCCGGTGGATCCCACCCTGGCGGTACCACCCTCCAACTCGCTCGAGTTCGCCGCGAGCCTGCGCGCTGTCGTCAGTGGTGACGTGGTGAACGCACCCCTCGCCCCGAGCTACTCGGAACCCGTCGACCTGCCGCTGGTGCCGGGCACCACACGGACCTACTACACGGTCGTGGGGCTTGCCCCGTCCCTGAACCCCGAGCTGCCGTCCGTCTTCACCGATCCACGCTTCTTCGGCTACCGCGAGGAGTGGGACCGGGTCCTGCTCGAGCTCGACTTCGAGGCCTTCTGGTCGAACGTGCTCCTGCCGGTCATCGTCAACGTGGGCCTGGGGATGGCCATCAGCAAGGTCGACTACGAGGCGGTGCGCGCCACCGCCCTCAAGGTGATGGGGCTCAGCCTCCCGATCCTCGCCCCCATAGGGGTGGAGTACCCCATGAGCGGCGACCGGGCGCGGGCTCTCACCGCCATGCTCGAGGAGGCCGCCCGCGGCAAGGACGCGGAGGTCTACTGGTCCTTGGTTGAGCATGCCAGGAACGCTCTCGACGCCGCGGCCCAGCCTCCCGCCCCGGGTTTCGACCCGCGCAGCTTCGCAAAGGCCCTCAGCTCGGCCGGCGGGATCCTGAAGGTCGTCACCGCCGTCCTGAAGAGCGCCGATCTCCTCGCCGTGGTGGCCGACATGGCCGACAACCCCGAGGGCGCCTCGTGGGAGGTGGTTCGCACGGAAGTGTCGGCCAAGCTCGCGCCGCAGGAGGGCCAGGTGAGCCGGCCCGAGCCGTCGGTGGACCTCAACGTGATCGTGGACGCCCCGCTGGACGGGGGGAGCTACGTGTACCGGTGGTCCACGAGCGGGGACTACGGCTACCTGTACGACTACCTCGGCCAGGAGGGCAAGAGCATCGACACGACGCGAGCGCAGGTCCTGTACATGACGAACCAACCCACGGCCATCACGGAGTCGCTACGGGACACCGTACGGGTGGAGGTCTACCGGGACGACGGTTCCGGCAAGGTGCCTACCGGCGCGCCGCTCGTGGCGCAGGCGACCGGGACGGTGATAGGCAAGGACAGGCAGGACCTGTTCCGGGGGCGGTGGTTCTACGAGGCGCACGAGTTCGCCGACGCGTACGGCAACCCGCGCGTGTGCCAGGCGATCTACCTGGCCATCAAGCTGGTGCCGGACGGCCGCACCTACCACGCCACCGGCAGCTACTTCTACGATCCCTACTCCTGGGGCACCTCCGTCACCGTCCCCTACACGGCGGGTTACGTGCCCCCACCCACCGACCCGAGCGTGAACCCGTGTCCCGCGGAGCGGTTAGAGGGCGGCGAGTACCAGCAGCTCATCACCGGGGAGTGGGGGCCGCCGCCGGCCGACGACCAGGCCCTCATGCAGGGGCGCTTCGAGGGGATGATCGTGGAGGTGAAGGTGACTTACTGACCAGGGCGGCTACTGTCAGCGGCCCTGATCCAGGCGGGCCCGCGTGGACGGGAGCGGCTCGGCGCCGACCTCCCTCATCAGGTCGGCGGCGAAGCGACGGTAGCGGAGTTCCGCCTCGCCCACGCGTCCGGTGCGGACCAGCCGGTCCAGGAGCTGCTCGAGCGCCGGCTCGTTCAGACCGTCGATCTCCATGACCCTCCGCAGGTAACCGACCGCCGTCTCCGGGTCGACGTCGCGCGAGCGCTCCACCAGCAGATCGACGACGGCGCGCTCCAGGTCGGTCCTGGCGTCGTCGACGGCCTGCACGTCGACGCCGGGCGCGAACGGGCCGCGGTAGAGGGTCAGCGCCGCGTCGGCGTCGCGGGCGCGCAGCGCCGCCTGCAGGCGCCACACGTCCGCGTCCACGTGTTCCAGTGCGTCGTCCGGTAGGTAGCGGCGGGTGCCCCACGGCTCGAGCGCGTGCCGGAGGAGGCTGTACTGCACCGCGAGGTTGTTGCGCACCTTGGCCTTGTCGGCGTCCGGCCACAAGGCGGCACCGATCTCGCGCCGGTTGAGGCGCAAGAGCAGGAGCGCCAGGAGATCCCGCGGTCGCCCGCTGACGGGCGCGACCGTCCCCACCGCCGTCACCTCCGTGCAGCCGAGGTAATCGACCCGCAGGGGTGGCAGCTCCGCGGAGCGCGCGGTGGCCGCCTCGCGCCATCCCGAGCGCAACACCTCCGGCAGCGGGTAGTAGCGCGCCAGGTCGGCGCGGCGGCGGGGGAGGGCCGCCAGCGGCACCAGCGCAGGCAGTACGGCGGCGCCGCTCCTGGTGAGGCCCACCAGGGCGTCCAGGTCCGCCTCCGCCCGGGTCAGCAGGTAGCGAGCCGCCGTCCACTCGAGCAGGAACTCGCGTTCGGCGTGCTCCGGGCGCACGCTCTCGAGGAGCTCGGCCGCGGCTGCCGGCCTTCCGGCGTCCAGGTGTGCGAGCGCGGCCGCGACCGTGGCGAAGGGCCCGAGGGGCGCGAACGCGGCCGCTGCGGCGAGGGCCTCGTCGGCGCCGCGAGCGACCCGCACCGCGCCGAGGTAACGCCAGGCGATGGCGTCGGCCATGCTCGCGTCGCCGCAGCCCGCGGCCTTCTCCGCCAGCTCGCGCAGCCGCGGGAGGTCGCCGTCCAGACCGGCCGTCATGGCCTCCACGTCCAGCAGGTAGATAGGCCGGGAGGTGCCGAACGAGTGCGCCTCCTCGAGGTAGGCGCGGGCACGCTCAACGCGGCCAAGGTACAGGGAGAGGTGCGCCAGGTCGCGGCATACCCCCACCACGTGATCCGGGTAGTGCTTCCGGCAGAGCTCGAGCCCGCTCTCCTCGAGGCGGATGCGGCCCTCCAGGTCGCCCTCGAGGTTCCAGGACAGGACGGCCAGGTTGATGAGGGGCCCGAAGCGCAGCGGGGTGGCGGCCGGCAGCTCCCGCAAGCCGCGCTCCACCAGGCCCTTGGCGGCGGCGAGGTCGCCCGCCCGGAAGTCCAGGACCGACGCGGTGCTGAAGAAGAGGCCGCGCCGCTCGGCCGAGGCGTCGGCGGCGAGCGCGCTGCCGGCCGCGAGGAGCGTGCGCGCGGTGGCGTGATGCTGCGGGTCGCCGGCCAGGACGTAGATGGCGTCGCCGAGGGCCTGTAGCCTAAGGTCGGGCGCCAGGTCCGGGTCGTTCCCGAGCGCGGCCAGCATGGCCCCGGCCTCCTCCGTGCGTCCCACCGCGGCCAGGGCGTTGCCTGCGAGCAGACGCCGGCGGGCACCCTGCTCGGTTCCCCCAGCGTCGCCGATGAGCTCGTACCACCGGAGGACGGCCCGCGGGTCCTCGCGCGCCAGCGGCTCGTCCGCCGCGTCCATCACGGCGGCCAATAGGTCGTGATCGCCCAGCCGTTCGTAAGCCGTGGCGAGCTGCAGCGCGCTGAACGAGTCCCGGTGCCGTGAGACCACGGCCAGCGCCTCCGTACGCCGCGCGTGGAGGCAGGCGGTCGCGACCGCGCGTATCGGCCGGAGGCGGCCTCCCTCCTCGGTGGCCAGGCCGGAGGCCAGCAGCGCCTCCGCTCCGCGCCCCAACGCCGCCGCCGGGGCGTCCGGTACCGCGACGAGCTGAAGGAGCGCTCCCCAGGCGTCCTCCTCGAGCGCGCTCTCGGCGGCGGCGGCGACGAGGGAGTGGTCCGGTCCATGACCCGTGACGGCCAGGTGGGCCAGGAGCAGCGGCCAACCGCCGCAGCTCTCGAGGGCGGCCGCCGCGCGCGCCCTGTCGCCGCCGAACAGGGCTGTGGCCTCGGCCGCGTCGAAGGCGAGGTCACCGGCCGTCAGCGTCAGCAGGCGCCCCCGCGCGCTCAGGCGCGCGAACTCAGGCGGTGCCAGGGGCCCACGGGACGCCAGTAGCAGGACTCCGCCCGGCTCCGTCAGCAAGCGGCCCAACACCTCGTCACGCATGTCGGCCGGGGTCACGTCGTCAAGGAGCACCACCGTCTGGCCCTGCCAGAGGGCGTCGCGCATGGCGGCGGCGGGCGCGTCGACCGGGAGGTCGAGGCCGGCCGCCACGGCGGGGCGCACGCCACGTCCGTCCACGGACACCTCCAGCGTCCGCCAACCGGCGGCTGCGAGGCGGCGCAGGTGGGCGCGCGCCAACCACGTCTTGCCGAAACCGTACGGAGCGCGGAGGTGCACGACGAAGCCGGGCGCATCCGGAAGGCGGGAGAGCAACCGCATGCGCTCCACTTCGTGGTCAGCTGCACGCGCCGGGGCCCGGTCCATCGTGTGGGTAGATGCTAGCACCGCGCCCATGGGGCACCAGGCGCCGTTAATCGTCGACTAAGCGCACCGTCCCTAGCCTGGGTTCGCGGGAGCCGGGCGGGAGGCTCGGCCGCCGCGGTCGGGAGGGCCGAGATGGCGAGGAGTAGCGAGAGACCGTTCCTGAAGCTCGTGGCGGTGGGCGCCGCGGTGCTCCTCGCCTGGGGGCACGCTCAGTCCCCCAGCGACGGGTGGGTGCACGCCGGGTTGCGCCTCACGTTCTACGCCTCGGCCGCCAGCGTGCCGGGGCCCTTCGGCGAGGCCGTGTGGAAGCCCGACTGCGACCCGCGCTACGGCGACTGCTGGACCGATCCGACCACGGGCCTGACATACGGTCGCGACGAGGGCTGGGCCAGCGGCCAGGGCTTCACCCGGATCGACATCCTGTACCTCGACGCTCAGTGGTGCGCGGTGCGCTTGACGAGCTACACCCTCGACCCCACCACGGGCGCCGTCCTGACCGCGATGGCGGGCGGGGGCGTCACTGCCGGCGGGTGCAACGACTACTGGCAGGACCCGGCGAGCCTGGCGGCCCTGCAAGGGCAGGTGGCGGGCGGCCGCAGGGTCGACAGGGGGCCCTACACCCTCGCCGGCCGGACGTTCCAGACGGTGAGCCTGTCGGCCTCTGGCGCGAGCGGGGCGAGCCACTCGGTCTACGACGCGGCGACCGGCCTCCTCCTGGTGAACAGCACCCGCGCGCCCGGCGCGAAGGTCCCCGTGGTCACCGGTGGGGGCCTCGCGGCGGGGGCGGCGGGCGTCCAGCAGACCTACAGCGAGCTGCTCGACGTTCGCGACGTCCCGGGACTGGCCATCGCCGAAGCCTTGCCCCGGCAGGCGGCCGACCTCTCCTACATGCGCTACGCCTGCACCCAGTTGACCGAGGTGCCTGGGGCCGGCACCGTCCAGGTACCCTGCCAACTCGACGTCACCGTGAGGCGCAGGACGCCTTACTGGCTCGAGGTCGACACGCTCGTGCAGGTCGCGAGCGGGATGGGCGCTCCCTTGACGAGCCAGAGCACCGACCTGATCGGGAGCGGTGGGCATGGGGGTCTCTTCGCGTCGCCCGCTTACCTGGCCAGCCTGAGGCCCGGTCAGACGCTCGGCGGCGACCCCGTGACGGGGGTTCAGACCGCCGTCACGCAGGCGGACGGCGCGAGCGTGACGGTGGTGGAGCAGAGCAACGCCGAGGTCAAGACGTTCGTGTACGACGTGGCGTCGGGGTGGCTCGTCCGGTTCTCCCAGGAGCAGCGGGTGGGGCTCGGGAGCGTATCGGCCTACTTCGAGCTCGCGACGCTTCAGTGAGGCAGGCCGGCAGCCGCGACGAAGCGCCTGGCCAGGGCGAGCGTGTCGGTTATGGCGGTCCCCACCACCACGGCATGCGCGCCGGCCGCGAAGGCGGCTCGTACCTCCTCGGGCGTCGCGTAGCGGCCCTCGGCGATGACGGGCCTCGGCTGCGACGCCACCAGGGCCTCGACGAGCACCAGGTCCGGGCCGGCGGGTGGCGGCGGCGGGCCCGTGTAGCCCGAGAGGGTGGTCGCCACGATGTCGGCTCCTGCCGCCGCGGCGCTCACGCCCTCCGCCAGTTCCGCCACGTCGGCCATGACCGGCAGGTCGGGATGCGCGGCACGGACCTGGGCGATCAGCTCGGCCGGCGTGGCGGCGGCGCCGGCACTGCGTGGCCGGGCGGTGCCGTCGACGGCCACCAGGTCGGCGCCGGCGGCCACCAGCGCGGTGACCGACGCCAGGCAGGGCGTTATGTACGCCACCGGGTCGATGTCGGGGCGCTTGTCGATGCCGATGATGGGCAGCTTCACGGCCGCGCGGATGGCGGCCACGAAGGCGGGCCCGTCGGCCCGAATGGCCACGGCGCCCGCGAGCTCGGCGGCGCGCGCCATGGCCGCCATGTGCTCCGGGTGCCTTAGTGGCGAGCCGGCGGGGGCCTGGCACGACACCACCAACCCCCCGCGGAGCCCCTCCACGAGGGCGGCGCGGCG
>CAYNNL010000088.1:0-6611 GCA_964398765.1 uncultured bacterium
TACCCTTAGAGGTGACGTGCAGGGCGCGCCTTAGGCCCTGCCCGTGCGCCCTGCACGTCACTCGTGCCACCCGCTCGTCGTCTGGTACTGCACCAGGGCGCTGAACTCGACGCCCGTGCCGTAGCTGGCGGTGGAGAACTTGACGTCGACGACGACGTCGTCTCGGCTCAGTCCCTCGATGAACTCGTTGAGCCGCCTCTCGAAGTGCTCGACGCTGTTCGACGTGATGAGCTTGAAGTTGACGTCCATGTCAGCTGCCCTCCAGGTGACCTTGCTCGACTGTCTGACCGCTGCCCACGATGATAACCGCCGGCGACCGTGGGTCTTCGCGCACCTGCTAGCCTGACAGCATGCGGCCCGCCGCGAAGCCCCGGCCCAGGCGCGAGGTGGTCATGCTCCTCGTCCAGCCGCTGGCCGATCGCCTGGTCGCGCGGCTGGCGCGCACGCCCGTCGCGCCGTGGCACGTGGTCGCACTCCACACGCTCGTGGGCTTCGCTGCCGCGCTGCTCGTCTCGAGCCCGGCTCCGGCCGCCTGGCTGTGGGCCGCGTTGCTCCTGCAGGTCAAGACGGTGCTCGACAACGTCGACGGCGGGCTGGCGCGCGCAACCGGCCGCGTGACCGAGTTCGGCCGCTACTTCGACACGGTGTGCGACCTGCTCGTGAACGCGGCGCTGTTCTGGGCGTTGGCGCGCCATGGGCCCTGGCTAGGGACGCTGGCGGGGTTCCTGTCTCTGACCCTGGCCCTCTCGGGCGACTTCAACGCCGAGCGGCTGCACCGTCAGGCCCACTCGGGGCGGGCGGGTGACGCGCAGGCGGACCGCCAGGCCCCGAGCGTCCCGGCGGGCGCGTGGCCGTGGGCGCTGACCCTGGTGCGCGGCTTCTACCGCGCGGTGCTCGCGCCGCAGGACCGCGCGCTCGAGGCGGCGGACAGGCGCCTGTTCCGCCTGGCGGCCGGCAAGCCGTGGGCCGAGGCCGGCCCGGTCGAGCGGCGCCGCTGGTCCGACGTCTTCTCCACCGGCGCGCTCGTGAACCTCGGCCTGAGCACGCAGTACCTGGCGCTTGGTGTGGCCCTGTGGCTGGGCATGCCTTACGCTTGGGTCGTGCTCGCCTGGCTGCTCGTCCCCTACCTCCTGGTCGTCCAGGCCCTGCGCGTCACGCGGTTCCGGCGAGCGGGGGTGGCGCCGTGAGCAAGGGCGCCAAGCCTGGCGGCGAGCCCTCCGCCGGGCCTCGGTCCACGGCGCACGTCAGGCCCGCGGCGCTGGTGACCGGTTCGGCCAAGGGGATCGGCAAGGCCATCGTCCTGGCCTTGGCGGCGGACGGCTACGACGTGGTGGTGCATTACCGCCGCAGCCGCGTGGAGGCGGAGGCGGTCGCCGCGGCGGCTTCTGCCCTCGGCGTCCACGCGGTGGCGTTGGCCGCCGACGTGACGGTGGAAGCCGAGGCGCGCGACCTGGTCGACGCGGCCTACGGCCTCCACGGCCGGCTCGACGTGCTCGTCAACAACGTGGGCGATTACCACCACGGTCTGCTGGCCGACATGTCGGGCGAGGTCTGGCACCACATGTTGGCCAGCAACCTTGACTCCACCTTCTACACCTGTCAGCGCGCCGTGCCGTACCTGCGGCTGGCGCCCGGCGGCGGGCGCATCGTCAACATCGGCTTCGCCGGCGCCGAACTCATGAAGGCGCGGCCCGGCATAGCGGCCTACGGCATCGCCAAGACGGGCGTCATCCTCTACTCCAAGGCCCTCGCCGTGTCGGAGGCCGCCACGGGGTTGACGGTCAACGTGGTGAGCCCCGGCGTCATGGAGAACAGCGTCTCGGCCCCCAGGCTCGAGATCCCCATGGGGCGACTTGGGCGGCTCGACGAGGTGGTGGCCGCCGTCAGGTACTTCCTCAGCCCCGCCGCCGCCTACGTGACCGGCACGACGCTCGAGGTGGCCGGCGGCTGGAACGTGTGACGTGGCGGGCCGCGGCAAGCCACACGAGCAACCGTCGCTGTTCGGCGGCGCGCCTGAGCCGCCCGCGGAAGCGGGGGCGGAGCGGCGGCTCGTGCTCGTCGACGGTCACGGGCTCGCCTACCGCGCCTACTTCGCCATCCGTGAGCTATCCACCTCGGGCGGCATGCCCACCAATGCCGTTTTCGGCTTCCTCAGGGCGCTGCTCGAGCTCCTGAAGGGCCTCGGTCCGGCCGACAGCCTCGTGGTGGCGTTCGACGCGCCCGCTCGCACCTTCCGCAAGGAGCGCTTCGAGGAGTACAAGGCGCACCGCGCACCCACGCCCGAGGACTTCCCGCTTCAACTCAACTCGATCAAGTCGCTCGTCGACCTGCTGGGCGTCACGCGCGTGGAGCGGGCGGGGCTGGAGGCGGACGACCTGATCGGCTCCCTGGCGACGGCGGCAGCATCGGCCGGCTGGCTGGTGGAGATCGTCACGAGCGACCGCGACGCCCTGCAGCTCGTGACGGACCGCGTCACGGTGGTGAGCCCCGACGGCAAGCAGCGCATGACCCGCGAGGGCGTGAGCGAGAAGTACGGCGTCACGCCCGAGCAGTGGGTCGACTACCGGGCGCTCACCGGCGACGCCTCCGACAACATCCCGGGCGTGAAGGGCATAGGTCCGGTGGCCGCCCGCGCTCTGCTCGAGCGGTACCGCGACGTTGACGGCATCCTCGCCAACTTGGGCTCGTTGCCGCGCAGCTCGCAAGCCGAGGCCATCCGCGCGTCGCTTCCCGACCTCGAGCTGTCGCGCGAGCTCTCACGCATCGTCACGGACGCCCCTGTGGATCTCGACCTCACGCCGACGAGCGAACGCCACGTGCGGCGGGCTGAGCTCACGGAGGCGCTGCGCACGCTCGAGTTCGGGAGCATCCTTCACGAGCTGGGACTCGTGGAGCGCGTGTCGTTCAGGGCCAGGCCGTGGGCCGAGGTCCGCGCCGCCGCTGCGGACGCGCCCGGTTGGTCGTACGGTTACCGCTTGAGCGATGCCCGCCCCACCGCGGCCCGCGTGGTGGACCTCGCGCTCGCCGTCGATGCGCAAGGCGGTGACGACGGTCACCTCGTGGCCGTAGCGCCCGTGCCGCCGGGCGGCGACCTCGCCTCCCACCTCACCGGTGCCGTCAACGCCCCGGACGCCAAGGCCCTCGTGGTGGCCGCGCGGATGGCCGGCGTGGCGGCCGTGCCCGGCGACGACCCGCTGCTCATGGCCTACCTGCTCGATTCGGTGGGCGCCAGCGCCGAGACGCTCGCCAGGCGCCTGGGGGCGGGCGAGTGGGGCACGACCGCCCGGGAGCACGCGGTGGTCGGGGCGGAGCTCCTGCGCGTCATGAACGAGCGCCTCAAGGGCTCTCAGCGCGACGTGTACACCCGCATCGAGCGGCCACTCCAGGCCGTGCTGGCCGACATGGAGGTGGCGGGCATACTGCTCGACACGGAGCTGCTGGGGCGCCTCTCGGCCGAGGCGGAGGCTGAACTGGCGGGGCTCGAGGGGCGGCTGCGGCAGATAGCCGGAGTGACCGACTTCAACGTCGCCTCGCGCGACCAGGTGGCGTGGCTCCTGTTCGACAAGCTCGGCCTCGCGGCCGGCCACCGCACGGCGACCGGCAAGCAGAGCACGGCGCTCTCCGCCCTCGAGCCGCTGCGGGGCCAGCACGAGGCCGTGGACCTGGTGCTCGAGCACCGCGAGATCGCCAAGCTGAAGGGCACCTACCTGGACCCGCTCCCCACGCTGGCCGACGCCGACGGGCGGATCCACACCACCTTCGAGCAGGCGGTGGTGGCCACCGGCCGCCTCTCAAGCGTGAACCCCAACCTGCAGAACGTTCCGGTCCGCACCGCGCGCGGCCGCGAGGTGCGGCGGGCCTTCGTGGCTGCGCCCGGCCGACTGCTGCTGGTGGCCGACTACTCGCAGATCGAGCTGCGCATGCTGGCGCACATAGCCGACGAGCCCGCCCTGATCGAGGCGTTCAAGGCCGGCGAGGACATCCACCGCAGCACCGCCGCCGGCGTGTACGGGGTGAGCCCCGACACGGTCACGTCCGACATGCGCCGGGTGGCCAAGGTCATCAACTTCGGGGTGCTGTACGGCATGTCGGCGCAGCGCCTCAGCCGCGAGCTCGAGATCGGCTACGACCGGGCCGACGCGTTCATCAAGACGTACTTCCAGCGCTACCCGCGCGTGCGCGCCTACATCGACGGCACGCTCGCCGCGGCTCGCGAGACGGGCTACGTGCAGACGATCATGGGCCGCCGCCGGGCCGTGCCCGACCTCCTGAGCCCCAACCGCAGCGTGCGCGAGGCCGCCGAGCGCGTGGCTTACAACATGCCCATCCAAGGCAGCGCCGCCGACGTCATGAAGCTGGCCATGCTCGAGCTGGCGCCCGCACTGAGCGGGCATGGTGGTCGGCTCCTGCTGCAGGTCCACGACGAGATCGTGGCCGAGGTGCCTGAGGAGAGCGCCGAACGCGCGGCGGCCGACGTGCGCCGCATCATGGCGGGGGTTGTCGAGCTGGCCGTGCCGCTCGAGGCCGCCGTGGGCCTCGGGCACAACTGGCTGGACGCGAAGTAACGAAGCCGCCGCCGTGGGCCCACTCGACCCCGGTTATCATGCTGCCCATGTTCGCAAGGCGATACTTCGGCACTGACGGCGTCCGGGGCGTGGCGGGCGTCCACCCCATGACGGCCACCTTCGCGCTGCGCTTGGGGATGGCCGTGGGCGAGACGCTACCCAAGGCCGACGGCAAGCAACCGCACGTCCTCATCGGCATGGACACGCGCCGCTCGGGCCTCATGTTGGCCCACGCCGCGGCAGCGGGCCTGACGTCGCGCGGCGTGCAGGTCACCTGGCTCGGCGTGCTCCCCACGCCGGGCGTGTCGTTCCTCACGCGGGCCCTCGGTGCCGACGCCGGCCTGATGGTCTCGGCCAGCCACAACCCATACCCCGACAACGGCCTGAAGCTGTTCGACCGCAACGGCGAGAAGCTATCCGACGAGATCGAGTCCCAGATAGAGGCGATGGTCGATCACCTGGGCGAGGCGGGCGACGACCTTCCCACCGTCACCGGAGGCGGCATCGGGAACGTGTCGGTGGCGCGCCCATGGGACCCCAACGGCGCCGCGACGGGCGCCGACGCCAGCGCTCTCAACCTCTACGTGAAGCACCTGCTGGACAGCGCTCCGTACCTCGACGGCCTGCGCGTGGTGGTCGACTGCGCTCACGGCGCCAGCCACCTGATCGCGCCGCAGCTCTTCGCCAAGCTGGGCGCGCGCCTCGAGGTCCTCAACGCGGCGCCTGACGGCGTGAACATCAACGTCGACTGCGGCTCGACCCACCCCGAGGCCCTGATGAAGCACGTGGTGGAAGGCGGCTTCGACGTGGGCGTCACGTTCGACGGCGACGCCGACCGGGCCCTGCTGATCGACGGCAAGGGCCGCGTGGTGACGGGCGATCACATGCTCGCCATCACGGCGCTGTCGCGCGGCGAGACCGGCCTGGTGGCCACGCAGATGAGCAACATGGGCACCGAGACCTACCTGCGGGAGCGGGGAGTGACCATGCACCGCGCCAAGGTGGGCGACCGCTACGTGTTCGAGGAACTCCTCCGCCTCGGGCTGACGCTCGGGGGCGAGCAGTCGGGGCACCTACTGTTCCTCGACAAGGCCCCCACGGGCGACGGCATGCTCACGGCGCTGATCACGCTGTCGGCCGTGCGCAAGTCCGGTAAGTCGCTGGAGGCCTGGATGGACGAGATCCCCGTCTACCCGCAGGTCCTCAAGAACGTGAAGGTCACGCCTGGCACGCGCGACCACGTGGCCGCGGACCCCACCGTGGCCGCGGCCGTTGCGGCCGCCGAAGCCGAGCTCGCCGGCTCGGGCCGCGTGCTGCTCCGCCCCAGCGGCACGGAACCACTCGTGAGGGTGATGGTCGAAGGCGCGGACGCCGAGCTGGTGGAGAAGCTCGCCACCCGCGTCGCGGCCGCCGTGGCCGAAGCGGCCACCCACGGCGCGACCCCGGACAACTGAACCGCGAGGTCGCGCCGGATGATCCCGTCTAGCTCACGAACCCCGCCTGGTAGTACTGGTTGGCCGCGTTGGGCAGGGTGTCCGTCCTCATGATGCACACCGCGCCCGTGACGCCCTCCTCGTGGCACTCCGTCAGGCTGCCGAAGGCGGGCCAGTGCTGCTCCAGCTTCGGCCGGTGCTCGTCTATGTGAGCGTGGTGGTACTCCACCGCCTTGTCGTAGGCAGCCTGCAGCGCCCCCATGTCGTCGGCCTCCGCGATGATGCCCCTGCCGTTGCTGATGACGAGTAACGACTTCACGTGCCACCGCCTTCCGTCACGGCGCACTGTCGGGTGAAGTGGGGTGCGTCTGACCACTCACCATAGGCGCGCCAAGGCGAAAGCACCGTGGCAGATGAACCATCACACCCACCCCTCACTCGCGTTGACAGTGCCGAGAGGGCCTGCGTATACTTTCCGACGCTGACCGTACGGACGGCCCCGTCAACGCACCACGGCGGGTCTCGGACGGGCTAACGGGGAGCTGCCGCGAGCAAGTCGGTAGCAGGTTGACCGGAGGGTTGGCCGAGCGGTCGAAGGCGGCGGTCTTGAAAA
>CAYNNL010000089.1:0-6463 GCA_964398765.1 uncultured bacterium
GAGCACCGCCCGTGCTAGCCGCCCTCGAGTTCGGTCCGTTCCCCCTCTACCTCGCCCAGCGCGCCGAGCCGGAGCTCGGGCGGGTGCCCCTGGTGATGGTCGCCGAGCAACGCGTGCTGCACGCCAACACCGCCGCCAGGCGGCACGGCGTCACCCCCGGCATGCGCCTGACCGGGGCGCGCATGCGCGTGACCGCCCTGGAGGAACGCGCCTTCTCAGAGCCCGACCTGGATCACGCCTGGGGGGCGCTGCTGCGCGAGCTCAACGACATCACCCCCTGGCTGGAGAGCGGTCCGCGCGGCCGCGTCTTCGCGCGGCTGGACCGCGCCGAGGTCGAGGAGGTGGCGCGCGCCTACGGCGTCAGGGCCGGCTTCGCCCCCGACATCGAGACGGCCGAGCTGGCCGCGCTGTCGGCCGGACCCGGCGCGGTCAGGGAGGTGGCGCCGCCGCAGCAGGGCGAGTTCCTGGCCCGCCTGCCGTTGCGGTTCCTCAAGGGCGTGGGCGTGTCGGAGGCGAACATCACGCGCCTGAGCTGGCTGGGGCTCGCCGCGGCGGCCGACCTGGCGCGCTGGAGCGCGCCGCAGATCCGCGCGTACCTCGGTAGGGAGGGTGACTCGGTCATCGCTCACCTCCACGGCCCGCGCCGCACGGAGCTGAGGCCTTACCGCCTCCCCCTCACGGTGCAGCGCTCCCTCGCGTTCCCCGACCCGGTCCGCGAGCCTCACCAGCTCCTCCCGGCCATCGACCGTCTGGCCGCCGAGCTCGAGCGCGCCCTCGCCGGTCGCGCCGCGCGGCGCCTCACGCTCACCGCCACCCTGCCGGGCGGCCAGCGCCGGGCCAGCCGACTGGCCAAGCGCCCCCTGCAACAGGCGCGCCACATCCGTCAGCAGGCCCTCTTCGCGCTGCACGACAGCCACGCCGAGGGTCGCCCCGTCGAGCGCCTCACCGTCGAGCTGAGCGCGCCCGAGCGGCTGGGGGCTCAAGAGGGCATCTGGTCGGGGCACCGCGAGCAGCGCGAGCGGGCGCTGGAGGCCACCCTGGAGCGCTTCCCCACCGCTCCCAAGCGCGTGGTGTGGAGCGACCCGCACGCCCAAGCCGCCGACCTGGCGTGGCGGTGGGAGGGGTACGCGGACGCGGGTGGGGCGTACGCCACCGCCGACCTCGCCTGCCGCGGAGCGCCCAAGCGCGCGCCGCGGTCCGCGGCGCGCGCGGCACGAGCCGGCGCCGAACCGCCGGCCGCGCCTCCGGTCACACCCACCGCCGCGGTCCCCCTCTTCGCGCCCACGGAACCCGACCCGGGTGCGAGCCAGGCCCCGGCCACCCGGCCGGTCGGCGCCCGCACCCGCCGCCCCGTCACGCAGGTGCCGTCACCCCTCCCCTGACAGCGGCCACCCCGCCACGCCGGCGCGTCAGGCATACTAGAAGGAGGTAAACCGTGCCGGCGCGCGCCGGTCGCGCCGGCACCCAAGGGGAGCACATGCACACGAACCCGAACGACCAACGCCACGCCGCTCACGCCACCCCCCGCCGGTCACCGCGCCTAATCCTCGCCCTCGTGCTGCTACTCGCCGGGGCCGCCCTGTTCACCGCCTGCGCTAAGTACGACGACCAGGACAACAAGTACCTGATCGTCATGACCCCAACCGTGCCGGACGGCGAGGCGACGTTCGCTGCCGCCGGCATACTGCTGATCGGTGAGACCGCCGAGGTCACCCTCGAGGTCACGCCGGTCGGCGGCGCCACCCTGGACCGCACCCTGCAGGCAGAATGGCGCCTCGAGGACAGGGAACCCGACGACGACTCGACCTCCGTCCAGCTCGAGCTGACCACCGACCCCGTGGCGCAGCCGTACCACACCATCACCGGGGTCCACGAGGGCACCACCAACCTCTGCTACACCTATCACCTGCCCAGCGCCCTCCAGCCGATGGACGACTGCACACCACTGGCGGTGATGACGAGCATCGATTGACCAGGAGTGACCCGGCGCCCCTCAGGAGCGACCGCTCACCAGTAACACCAGTAGCGCCGCGTTGAGCGC
The DNA here is from genome assembly GCA_964398765.1 of uncultured bacterium. Classification (GTDB taxonomy): domain Bacteria; phylum Deinococcota; class Deinococci; order Deinococcales; family Trueperaceae; genus JAAYYF01. The sequence goes on from CAYNNL010000089.1 coordinate 2,042, forward strand.
CACCACGGTCGTCACGATCACGGCGAGGACCGCTCGCGCAAACGGGCCGTTGGCGGCCTCGCCCATCACCCGCCGGTCGCTCGTCAGCAGCGCCAACGGCACGATGGCGAACGGGATGCCGAAGCTGAGCACCACCTGCGACACGACCAGCACCCAGGTCGGCTCGGCGCCCACCGACAGGAGCACCAGCGCCGGCACGAGGGTGATGGCGCGCCGCGCCATCAGCGACACCTGGCGGTGGACCAGTCCGGCCATGATCGTCGCGCCGGCGTAACAACCCACCGAGGTGGACGCGAGCCCCGACGCGAGCAGCCCCACCGCGAACACGACGCCGATCGCCGGTCCGAGCGCCTCCGCTATCGCGGCGTGCGCCCCGGCGATCGTGTCGGTGCCCGCCACGCCCTGCAGGCTCGTGGCGGCGAGCAGCAGCATGGCTATGTTCACGAAACCCGCCACGCCCAACGCACCGACCACGTCGTTACGGGTGGCGCGAAGGAGCATGGGGAGCGTGGCGGGCGTGACCACCTGGTGGCGGTCGCGCGTCAGCGCCGAGTGGACGTAGATGGCGTGCGGCATGACGGTCGCACCGAGCATGCTGGCGGCCAGCACCACGCTGTCGACACCTGCGAACCGCGGCACCAGCCCGGCCAGCACGCCGGCCCCGTCGGGCAGCCGCACGAACAGGCCGGCCACGAAACCGACGGTGATGAGGACCAGCAGCCCTATGATCACGAACTCGAACGGGCGCTGCCCGCGCCTGCTCTGGACCTCGAGCAGGACCATGGAGACGGCGCCGACGAGGATCCCACCCGCCAGGAGGGGCAGCCCGAACAGGAGGTTGAGCGCGATGGCGCCGCCCAGCACCTCCGCCAGGTCGGTGGCGGCCGCCACCAGTTCGGCCTGGACCCAGAACGCCAACCGCGGCCCGCGCCGCATGCGGCTGCCCAACAGTTCCGGCAGCGTGCGGGCGGTGACTAGGCCCAGCTTCGCGGACTGGTACTGCACCACGACGGCGATCAGGTCCGAGGCGACCAGGACCCACAGGAGCAGGAAGCCGTAGCGGGCGCCCGCCGTGACGTTGGCGGCGACGTTGCCGGGGTCAACGTACGCGATGGCGGCCACGAACGCCGGGCCGAGGAGGGAGAGGGGGTGGCGTAGCGGGTTGCCGAGGCGCACTCCAAGACTGTATTGCTGGGTGACGCTTCAGGTGTAGCGAAGCGTCACCCAGCAGACCGGAGGGTCAGGCCGCAGCGAGCCGTCCGCTGGGGATGGCGTCCCCGCCGGCCGCGTCGCGCATGGGCGGGGTGAACCGCCGCAGTCTGAGCGCGTTACTCAACACGAACACGCTCGAGAAGCCCATGGCCGCAGCCGCGAGCATGGGCGACAGCAGGACGCCGAGGCTCGGGTAGAGCACGCCCGCTGCGACGGGGATCAGCACGGTGTTGTACGCGAAAGCCCAGAACAGGTTCTGCCTGATGTTGTTCATGGTGGCCCGCGAGAGCGCCAACGCGTTGGGGATGCCCCGCAGGTCGCCCGACATGAGGATGACGTCGGCCGATTCGATGGCTATGTCGGTGCCGGTGCCGATCGCCAGGCCCACGTCGGCCGCCGCGAGGGCGGGGGCGTCGTTGATGCCGTCGCCAACGAACGCGACCTTGCGGCCGGCCGCCTGCAGGTCCTTGACGGCGGCGACCTTCCCGTCTGGTAGCACCTCCGCTAGGACCTCGTCGATCCCCAACTGGTCCGCGATGGCCTGCGCGGTGCGGCGGTCGTCACCGGTGATCATGGCCACGCGCAGGCCGAGCGCGTGAAGCGCGGCGATGGCCGCCGGCGTCGACGCCTTGATGGGGTCCGCCACCGCGAGGACGGCAGCCAGGCGGCCGTCCACGGCGGCGTATATCGGCGTCTTCCCCGCCCGCGCCAACCTCTCCGACTCCCCCGCGAACGGGGCGGGATCCACCTCGAGGCGCCGCATGAAGCGGTCGGCGCCCACGGCCACTCGCCTGCCGTCCACCAGCGCCGTGACCCCGAAGCCGGGCACCGCCTCAAGCTCTGCCGAGGCCGGCAGGGTCGCACCGGCGGCCCTCGCCCCGCGCACGATGGCGTCGGCGATGGGGTGTTCGCTGCCTGACTCCGCGGCGGCAACGAGCGACAGCACCGCGCCGCGCTCGAAGCCCGGCGCGACCTCGAGGTCGGTGAGCTCCGGCGCGCCCTTGGTGAGGGTTCCCGTCTTGTCGAGCGCCACGACCTGCGTCTCCTGCAGCGCCTGCAGCGCGTCGCCCTGCCGGAAGAGCACGCCGAGCTCGGCGGCCTTGCCCGTGCCGACCATGATGCTCGTGGGCGTGGCCAGCCCCATGGCGCACGGGCAAGCGATGATCAGCACGGCGACCATGTTGACGAGCGCGAACGTGAGCGCAGGTTGCGGCCCGAAGTAGAGCCACACGCCGAAGGTGATGGCGGCGAGCGCCAGCACGACCGGCACGAAGACGGCCACAACGCGGTCGGCGAGCGCCTGGATTGGCGGCTTGCTGCCCTGCGCCGCCTCCACCATGCGGATGATCTGCGCGAGGACCGTATCGGCGCCCACCGCCTTCGCCTCGAAGCGGAACGCGCCGGTCTTGTTGATCGTGCCGCCCACCACGGGGCTGCCCACGTCCTTGCGGACCGGGACGCTCTCCCCCGTGATCATGGCCTCATCGACGTACGAGGAACCAGTGACGACCACCCCGTCGACGGGCAGGCGCTCACCGGGGCGGACGACGACCAGGTCGCCCGGCACGACGGCGCCGACCTCCACCTCGAGCTCGACACCGTCCCGCACGACGCGCGCGGTCCTTGGCTGGAGGTTCATCAGCTTCTTGATGGCCTCGCTCGTGCGGCCCTTGGCGATCGCCTCGAGGTACTTGCCGACCAGCACGAGGGCGATGATGGCCGCGGAGGCCTCGTAGTACACGTGCGCGGTGCCGGCCGGCAGCAGCGACGGCAGGAACGTGGCCACCACCGAGTAACCGAACGCGGCGCTCGTGCCGATCATCACGAGGCTGTTCATGTCGGGACTGCCGCTCCTGAGGCTCCGCCACCCGGGCCGGTAGAAGCGCATGCCGGGCCCGAACTGCACCACGGCCGCGAGAGCGAAGGACACGTAGTAGATCACACGGGTGGGCACCAGCGCCGCGAGCGCCCGCTCCAGCGGCGGGATCAGCATGGGGAGCATGACCAGCAGGAACAGCGGCACCGTGAACGCCGCTGCCGTGATCAGGTCGCGGCGCAGCGCCGCCAGGCCGCGCTCGCGCGCCTCGCGCTCCAGGTCGGTACGCTCCTCCGACGTGCCGGCGTCGAGGACACCGTACCCTGCCTTCTCCACGACGCCCCGCAGTCGCCCGGGATCGGTGACCGCCGGCAGGTACCGGACGGTGGCGCGCTCGGTCGCGAGGTTCACGACCGCCGAGGCGACGCCGTCGGCCTTGGCGAGGGCCCGTTCCACCCGGCTGCTGCAGTTGGCACAGGTCATGCCCGTCACGCCCATGGTGACCTCCGCCACGACCGGCTCGTACCCCGCCTTGCGGACCGCGCCTAGGAGCGCCTCAGTGTCAGCCGTGGCAGGGTCGTAGCTGACGCTCGCCCGTTCGGTGGCGAGGTTCACGCTCGAGGAGCTCACCCCGTCCACCTTGTCGAGCGCGCGCTCCACCCGCGCGACACAACTGGCGCAAGTCATGCCCTGCACGCCTATCTGGATGGTCTTCATCTCGTCCCCTCGCCGGCGCCGCCCGCACTACCCATCAGGGGCGGTACCTGAGCGCCTCCATCAGCTCCTCGACGATCTGGTCGGCGTCGCCGCGCTCGGAGGCGGTCACGACGTGATCCCTGACGTGTGACCGGAGCACGGCCTCGTTGACCTTCGCTAGTGCGCCTTGCACGGCCTTGAGCTGCTTGAGGACGTCCACGCAGTAGACGCTCGGGTCCTCCAGCATGCGCACCACCCCATCGAGGTGGCCGCGGGCGCTCTTGAGCCTCTGCGCCGCGTCGAGCCGCGTGTCGTGGTCCAGGTGCTTGCAGTCGTGAGCGGCGTGGGCCGACCCGGCGGTCGCGCCGAGCCCGGCGGCGTCCATCAGGCCACGGCCGCTTCGTAGCCGGCTTCCCGCACGGCGGCGACCAAGGCGTCGAGCGGCGCAGCGCCCTCGACTGTGGCCGTGCCGGCGGCCAGGTCGACCTCGACCGTGCTGACCCCCTGGACCTCTTCCAAGGCTTCCTTGACGGCCTTCTGGCAGTGGCCGCACGACATGCCTGTGACGTTGAGCTTGGTCATCTGTCTCTCCTCATGGGCCGCGGCCTGAGTGGCCTGCGGTCGCTGGTGTCCCACCCCCCGGGGGGGTGGGGTCGAGGCAAGTGTAACTCCGCAGCGCCGCGGTCCGTCAAGCCCGG
>CAYNNL010000090.1:0-6288 GCA_964398765.1 uncultured bacterium
GCATGAGATCAGGGAGGGGCGCACCGCACCCATCGACCAGATCGAGCGCGAGCTGAACGACTACTTCGCGGGTACCTCCAGCACGTTCGCCACGCCTTTCCGGCTGGACGGCACCGGCTTCCAACTAGGCGTGTGGCACCAGCTGCTGCGCATCCCGCCGGGCAAGACCATCTCCTATCTGGAGCTTGCTCAGGCCGTGGGCAACCCGAAGGGGTTCCGCGCCGTGGCGCAGGCCAACGGCGCCAACCGCCTGGCGGTCGTGGTGCCATGCCACCGCGTGGTCAACACGGGCGGCGGGTTGGGAGGCTACGGCGGCGGCCTGGACCGCAAGCGCTGGCTGCTCGACCACGAGAGCAAGGCGTTCGGAGGGGGCGCGGGGCGGCTGTTCTGAGGCGGTGACGCTCCAAGGGTGCGGTGCTACGCGGGCGGAGGTCCCGCCGCGGCGTGGCGGCGCGGGCCCGTGTTAACCGAACCTGGTCGCGCTGAACTCCGGGATGGCGTCGGCGCCGCCGAACAGCCCGGCGATCAACTCGCCGAACAGAGGCCCGAACTTGAAGGCGTGGCCCGAACCGCCGCCCGCCAGGACGACGTTGGGGTGGGCCGGGTGGCGGTCGAGCACGAAACGCTCGTCGGGCGTCTTCGTGTAGAGGCAGGTTGCGGCGCTGGTGGGCGTGGCACCCACGCCGGGGAGGAGCGCCGTGGTCGCCGCGATGGTGCTTTGCGCCAGGGCCGCGTTCACCTCGAAGCTGCGCTCGTCGGCGCTCGGGACGGCGCGGGCCCCGCCGTTGTCGGCCACCTTGACGACGTGCGGGTACTCGAAGGCCGGGAAGCCGTAGATGCCGCCATTGCCGTCGGCCACCCGCTCGATGAAGACGGGCATGCGGCCAGTCTGGTGGGCAGCGAGGTCACCCGTGACGGGCAGGTAGATGACCTGCTGCTGCTCGACGACGAGCGGCAGGCGCGCCCCGTCCGCCAGTCCGGCCAGCCAACCGCCGGCCGCGATCACGAGACGCCCTCCGTGATAGGTGCCAGCTGCGGTGGTGACGGTCACGCTCCCGGGTTCGGCCGCCACGTTCAAGACGGGCTCCGACTCGCGCAGCGTGGCGCCCCTCGCCGCCGCGGAGCGCAGCAGTGTGGCAACCGCGCGGGTGGCCGGCAGCACGGCACTGGCCGGGTGGTACACCACCGTCTTGTCGTCAGGCACGGCGAAGACGGGAAAGCGCTCGCGCAGCTCGCTCCCGCTGAGGCGCTCGCCCGGGCTGCCGGCCGCCGCGAGGGAGGCGAGCATGGCCGTGGCCTGCGGGTCGTTGGCCGAGAAGAGGTCGATGCCGCCGGTGCGGTGGAGGAGCCGCTCGCCCGTCTCGGCCTCGAGGTCCTGCCAGAGCGCGTCGGCGCGGACGGCCAGGCGGGTGTGAAGCTCGTCGACGTACGCGTGCCGGAAGATGCGCGACCCGCCGTGCGACGAGCCGCGCTCGTGCAGGAACGGGAACTGCTCGAGGAGCAGCACGGAGCCGGCGCCCGCGAGGGTGCGCGCGGCAGCGCTGCCGATGACGCCTGCGCCGATGACGATGGTGTCGTAGGTGGGCATGGGTCAATGTAGCCGAGTTGGCAGGAAGTGAACCTCGCGCCAGATGATCGGCGAAGACCCACAGCAAACACCACACATATATGTGCTATAGTTGCCACGGAGGTCGAGGTGCCGCAACTCCATCTGTACGTTCCGGAAGACGTTGCCGAACGCCTGCGCGAGCGGGCGAAAGCGCGAGACCTAAGCGTTTCGAAGTACCTCGCACAGATAGTGGAGCGCGAGGTGGCGGTCGGCTGGCCCGATGAGTACTTCGCCGAAGTGATCGGTGCGTGGGTTGGCGAGCCGCTGCAGCGCCCCGAGCAGCTTCCCCTCGAAGAGAGAACCGCCCTCGGGTAGGCGGGTCAAGCGATGAGTCTCAGGTTCCTCCTAGACGCGAACGCCTGCATCCGTCTCATCAACGGCACGTCGCACGCCCTTATCGAGCGTCTAGCGCTAAGGGTTCCAACCGAGTTGGGTGTGCCCGCCATCGTGGAGGGCGAGCTGGCATATGGCGCCTACAACTCTGCTCACGCTGGAGAGAACCTACGCGTGGTCCTGCGGTTCCTCGAGCCGTTCACGATAGTCCCCTTCGACAGCGCGTGTGCCTACCACTACGGGCGGATACGCGCCGAACTGAAGCGCCAGGGTGTTCCTATCGGCGCCAACGACCTGCTCATCGCGGCCACTGCCGTCGCCAATGATCTGGTGCTCGTCACGAACAACACCCGTGAGTTCGCCCGCGTCGTCGGGCTCGTCACCCAAGACTGGGAGGCGTGAGTCGGGTCATCGATGCCGGTGGTCGCTGCGTCACGGACGGGCCTCGGCTCCAGCGTCCCCACCCCGACCCACCCGTCGCCGCACGAGCACGACGATCGCGGCGTGCACCAACACCGCCACCGCCAGCCCGAGCAGGTGCCCGGCCAACCCGAGCCCGTTGGCTCGTGCCACCACCACCAGCGCCCATGTGCCGAAAGGCACGAACAGCGCGGCGGCCGTCAAGAGGCCCGGGTTGTAACTCCTCAGCACGGCGGCCATGACGATGTGCAGCACGGCGTTCAGCAGCGTGGTGTAGATCAGGATGAGTCCGAAGCCCACGTCCACCAGGCCGGCCAGCAGGAGCACCACCGCGCTCAGCAGCCAGACGGCGCCCACGTTGATCCACATGGTGGCGCGCGGCGTCAGCGCGTCGGCCCCGCCCGCCACGCGCAGGTTGATGAAGCGCCGGAAGCGGTCGCGGTAATGCTCCTCGACCTGGTGGACGAGGTAGAGGAACAGCAGCAGGTAGGTGAGGGTCAGCCCGCTGGGCCACGCGCCCACCACGAGCGGCAGGAGGCAAGCCAGGAACGCCGCCGCCACGGTGCCGGCGAACGGCCAGTTGGAGTCCAGCCAGGCGAGCGCGTTGGGGGTGACGGTCGGGATCGCGTGCTCGTCGGGCGTGCGGGGTTCGGGCGTCATGACCGCCTCCTCTGGACCACCCGTGGCGCGGGCCGACCCGACCAAGTGTGGCGCGCGGGAGACACGCGCGCCGTGACGGGCCGCGGCGAGCACGGTGCGGTGGACCGCGAGGGAGCTTCCGCACAGCGCCCTCGGGTGACAAGCGTCTACCGTTCGAGCATGAGGTCTAGGCTCCTGACGCTGCTCCTCGTGGCCGCTCTGCTGGCGCCGCTCCTCGCCTCGTGCGGCGTGGCCGGCGCCACGCCCAAGGAGATGGCCACCGCCAACGAGCTATTGCGCGAGGTGAACGCCGCCCGCACGGCCGGCGCCACGTGCGGGGGAGAGTGGAAGGCTCCCGTGCCCGCGCTCAAGGTTGACCCGCTGCTCGTGAGGGCCGCGCAGGACCACAGCGAGGACATGCTGGCGAGGGGCGTCCTCTCGCACACCGGCGCCGACGGCAGCAACCCGGGCCAGCGGATAGCCCGCACCGGCTACGAAGCGGCCACGTGGGGCGAGAACGCCGCCGTGGGCTACACCAGCGTGGCGAGCGTGATGGCCGGCTGGCTGGGCAGCGCCGGGCATTGCGCCAACATCATGAACCCGAGCGTGACCGAGATGGGCGCCGGGCGGGCGGGGAACTACTGGACGATGGTGTTCGCGCGGCCTAAGTGAGTCTTCTCGTCGAGCGGCACCGGTCGCTGCGCCCTAGGTGCTGGGGGCGGGATCGATCGATCCGGTCAGAAGAGCCGTGCGTCCCAGTGGAACTCGACGCGGCGCAGTTCGCCGACCTCGCCGAACGATGGGTGGGCCGGGTTCAGTAGAAGGTTCGTCCCGTCGGGTACGAGGGCACTAGGCACCTGCGCCGCCAGCGTCCGACGTGTGGTGAGCCAGCGGTCTCCAAGGTCACGGGTGGTCGTGAGGTTCTGTTCCCAGTCCGCCGGGAGGTCGGTCAACCGGGTCATGCGGCCGTCTGGTATGGAGAGCTCGATGCCGACGTAGGGCTCCTCGGTGGCCTCGGCTTGCAGATGGACGAGGGTCTCGAGCACGGCGAGAGCGAAGGAATCGGCCAGGTAGACCATCCTGCTCCCTGGCTTGTTCCAGCGGCCGGGGTACATGGCGGCACCGTCGCCTGACAGCGCGGTCGATTGCCACCGGGCATGTACGAGGCGCCAAGCCTTCAGAGGAAGACCCCGTGCTCGAGCCGGCCGAGGGCCTGCATGACCTCCCACGCGCCCGGCTCGGTGTCGGCGAAGGCGAGAGGCGTCTGGCCGCCGAGGAACCGCTTCGGGGTCGTTAACCAGTCGGCGGCGGAAGACCCTAGGACCTCGGTCGCGCGCGCCATGAGCCGGCTGATGCGGAAGAGCCTATCGGACTCGTCGACCTGGAACCTGCCCTCGCCCTTCCGGCGTTGCAGCGTGCGGGGCGACACTGAGATCGTCCTGGCGAGCTCGCTAGAGCCCACTCCCAGGCTAGCAGCGAGGTCCTCGAAGGCCTCGTACGGCAAGCCTGCCTTGATGGCGGCGATCGCTTCTCCCGAGTTGAGGGGTTGAGCCAGCGTGGCCATATGCCGATGGTAACACGCCAGCTGCCGACTACCCGCCCGCCTACGGCATTCGCCGACTTGGTAGGCTTCTGCAGACGCCCCTGTTGTTTAGTGCACCCGTGGACCCGACCGGCCGCGGCCGCGCCAGGGCGCGACGACCGGAAGGAGTGGGAACAGTGGTACGGAAGCTTTCGCTCTTGGTGGCATTGCTCTTCGCATTCGCCGCTTTCGCCCAACAACCGCCCGCCGATGTGCTCGTGGTGGCGACCAGCAACGACCCGCAGAGCGTGGACCCCGCGTGGGAGATGGACAACCACGCCTGGATGGTGTCGTACTACACCTACGACCGGCTGATGCGCTACGACGGCGCCTCCACCGAGGTCGTGCCCAATCTGGCCACGTCGTACGTGGTCTCCGATGACGAGACGGAGTGGACCTTCACGCTGCGTGACGACGTCCGCTTCGCCGACGGCTCGCCCCTCGACGCGGAAGCGGTCAAGTACTCGTTCGACCGGCTGCTCGGTGTGGGTGCCGGCCCGAGCGACGTCTTCCCGACTCTCGAGAACGTCGTGGTCGTCGACCCGACCACCGTGCGCTTCGAGCTCTCGGAGCCGTTCGCGCCGTTCCTCTCCACGCTCGCCGACCCCGGCGGGGCGATCGTCAACCCGAACGTCGTCAAGGCGCACGCCACGGACGCAGACCCGTGGGCCCGCGACTTCTTGGCGCGCGAGACGGCCGGGTCGGGCGCGTACGTGCTGTCCACCTGGCGGGAAGGCGAGCGCATCGAGCTCACCGCCAACCCCAACTACTGGGGTGACGCCCCGGCGCTCAACCGGGTCCTGATCCGCATCGTGCCCGAGCCGAGCACCCAGCGGATCCTCCTCGAGCGCGGCGAGGTCGACATCGCCGAGAACCTGACCAACGACCAGAAGAACGCCGTGCGCGACACCGCCGGCGTGCGCATCGAGGTCCACCCCTCGCTCTCCGTGCAGTACGTCTACCTGAACAACCGGACGCTGACGGACCCCGTCCTGCGGCAGGCGCTCTCGTACGCCGTCAACTACCAGGGCGTGATCGCCTCCATCGAACAGGGGCAGGGCGAACAGATGCGCGGCCCCGTGCCCGTGGGCCTCGTGGGCTACAACCCGGACGCCTTCCAGTTCAGCTACGACCCGGACAAGGCGCGTGAACTGCTGGCCCAAGCGGGCTACGACGGCCGCGAGCTGCGGCTCATGTTCGCCGACCAGACGACCACGTGGCCGGCCCTCGCCCAGTACCTGCAGAGCAACCTCGAGGCGGTCGGCGTACGGGTCAAGCTGGAGCAGTACTCGTGGGCCACGATGCGCGAGCGGCTCGACCTGGGCGAGTTCGACCTGGCCCTCGGCGGGTGGAGCCCCGACTTCGCCGACCCGTTCATGTTCATGAACTACTGGTTCGACTCTAACAACGGCGGGCTGGCGGGCAACCGCGCCTTCTACCAGAACGCCACAGTCGACGACCTGGTGCGCCGCGCGGCCGTGCTGTCTGACCAGGACGAGCGTCTGGCGCTCTACCTGCAGGCGATGGACATCGTGGTCGACGAAGCCCCGTACGTCTACCTCTACCAGAAGACGCAGCAGATCGCGATGCGCGACCGGGTGCAGGGGTACGTGTTCAACCCGATGATGGTCGACATGTACAACTTCCCGACGATGAGCAAGTAAGCAGGTAGCAGCGGGGTGGCCGTCTTCGCGTTCCGGCGCGT
>CAYNNL010000091.1:0-5073 GCA_964398765.1 uncultured bacterium
GGGCGTTCTGGTTGTGGTGCCAGTAGCCGATGAGCAGGAACGACAGGATGCTCGTGAGCTCCCAGAAGATCACGAGTTGCACGAGGTTGCCCGACAGCACCAAGCCGAGCATGGAACCCATGAACGCGAGCAGGTAGGAGAAGAAGCGCGGGACAGGGTCCTCCGGCGCCATGTAGTAGCGGGAGTAGAGCACCACCAGCGCGCCGATGCCGGTCACGAGGAGCACGAACAGCCAACTCAGGCCGTCGAGCCGCCACGTGAGCTGCAGGCCGAGCTCGGGCAGCCAGCGCCAAGTGTGCTGCAGCACCCGGCCGTCCGTGACGCTCGGGTAGAGGTAGACGCTCGCCGCGAGGCCCGCCAGCGCCGTGGTGCCCGCCAGCGCCGCCGCGGCGTTGCGGGCGTGGCGCGGGAGGAGCAGGACCACCCCGCTGACTACGAAAGGCAGCAGTGCCAGGACGGGTAGTAGGGTCGTCTCTAAGGTCATTTGAGGCAGGCCGCGCGAAGCCCGGCTGCCCGGGCACGACGATCCATTGTAAGGGTCGCCGCTTCCGGCGGTGTAACCGCGTCCGGGACGCGGCGCGGCGCGGTACGTTTGGTCGATGCCAGCCTTCCCACCCGACCTGACCAAGACCCTGACCGAGCTGGTCGACGGGGTGCTCGCCCGCACCGGCGCGCCTGGCCTGGGGCTGAGCGTGTTCACGGCCGACGACGTGCTGCTCGAGCGCGGCTTCGGCACCCGCGACCGCGAGGCCGGCCTGCCCGTCACGCCCGACACCATCTTCGGCGTTGCCAGCATCACCAAGTCGGTCACGGCCCTCACCACCCTGACGCTCCAGGAGCGCGGCCTCATCGGGCTGGGAGACGCGGTCGGTCGTCACCTCGACTTCGGGGACCTGTGGGCCCGCGGGGAGCCCACGGTGGCCGACTTCCTGGGCCACACGAGCGGCCTGCCCGCCACGCCGACCATGACGTGGCTGCGCTACTCCAGTCAGCTCAACGACCCGGTCACGCACCGCTCGGCCCTCGAGGAGGCGAAGCTCACGCTCGTGCCCGGGACCATCGGGATGTACCCGGCCGCGGGTGGCGAGCTGAGCCTGGACGCCGTGGACGCTGCCGCGGCCTCCATGCCCGATGAAGAGGCGCTGACCCGGCTCCGCGCCCTGGCGACCGAGGTTGGCACCTTCGGCGGCATGGCCCGCTGGCTCGGCCGCAGCGCCACCCCGCTGGCCGCGCCCGGCGAGCTCTACTCGTACAGCAACGACGCCTTCTGCCTAGTGGGCGGCATGCTGGAGCGCGTGGCGGGCGCGCCGTTCCCCGACCTGGCGCGGCGCGAGGTCCTCGGCCCCCTCAGCATGACGCGCTCGCGCTTCGACCTGGAGGGCGTGCTGGCCGACCCGGATCACTCGACGCTCTACGCACAAGGTAGTGGCGGTGTGACGCCCTCGCCGGCGTGGGAGACGACGGGCGTGATGCAGGGCGGCGGCATGCTCAAGAGCACCCTGCGCGACCTGCGCGCCTACGTGAGGCACCTCATGGCGGGGGGGCCGTTCGTGAGCGCCATGACGCGGCCGCGGGTCAGCAGCGCGCCCGACGCGAGCTACGGCCTGGGGCTCGCCATCATCGGGGGTTACCACGGCCTGACCATCGTCAAGCACGGGGGGAGCCTGAAGGGCGTCTCGAGCGCCATCGGCTTCGTGCCCGAGCTCGGCGTGGGCGTGGTCGTCTTGTGCAACCTCGGCGGTGTGCCGTCCGAGCAACTCCTCGTGGACGTGGTGAACGCGTGCGCCGACCTGCCGCTCGGCGGGGCGCCGTACGCGCCGGAGCCCGTGGCCCAGGCCGAGCCTGGCGCGGCGGGCACGGCCGACCTCATCGGTGAGTACCTGTCGGGCGAGCCGTACGGCCGGCTCCGCCTGCTGGCCGACGCCGACGGCGGCCTCCGCGTGGTGGCCGGTTGGCCCGAGGCGACGCTGCCTGCCTTCGTCGCCGGCCCGGACGAGGTGGCGGTCGCCTACCCCGACGGTCGCCGGTCGGCCGTGCGGTTCCTGGGTGACGGTGCCGGAAAGGTATGGAGCGCCCAGGCCGGACGTGTGATGCTGCGTCTGTAGTGGCACGTCGGCCGCTGAGGTGGCTGAAGGGTGGGGTGCGTGGCTGAACCGTTACTTATCGTCGACGACCTGCGGCGGAGCTTCGGCGAGCGCCAGGCGGTGGGAGGCGTGTCGTTCGAGGTCGCCGTGGGCGAGGCGTACGGCCTGCTCGGGCCCAACGGCGCTGGCAAGACGACCCTGATCTCCATGGTGGCCGGCATCCTGCGGCGCGATGCCGGGGCGGTGACCATCGCCGGGGTCCCGGTGTCGGCGACGAGCACCGCCGGGCGCGGAGCCATCGGGCTCGTGCCGCAGGACCTCGCCGTCTACCCCGACCTGAGCGCCCGCGAGAACCTCGCCTTCTTCGGGCGGCTCTACGGCCTCGGCGGACGCGAACTGAAGGGCCGCGTGGCCGACCTGCTCGCCATGGTGGGGTTGTCGGACCGGGCGGGCTCGCTCGTGCGGACGTACTCCGGGGGCATGAAGCGCCGGCTCAACATCGCCGTCGGCCTCCTGCACCGGCCGAAGCTGCTCATCCTCGACGAACCCACCGTGGGCGTCGACCCGCAGTCGCGCAACGCCATCCTGGAGAGCGTGGAGGCGTTGGCGCGCGAGGGGATGGCCGTCCTCTACACCACGCACTACATGGAGGAGGCCGAGCGCCTCTGTGACCGCGTGGGCATCATCGACGGTGGACTTCTGCGGGCCGAGGGCACGCGGCGCGAGCTCGTCGAGACCATCGGGGGCGAGGACGTGGTCGACGTGGAGGCCACCGGTGACCTGGCGCGGGCGGCGGAGGCCATCCGCTTGCTGGACGGCGTGCGCACGGTCGACGTGGGGGAGGGTCGGTTGCACGTGGTGGCCGGCAAGGCCGCCGGGCTCTTGCCGGGGCTCGTCGACGCGGTCGGCGCCGCCGGTGCCGACCTGGCGCGCGTGGAGGTGAAGGAACCCGACCTCGAGGCGGTGTTCCTGCACCTGACTGGCAAGGCTCTAAGGGATTGAGGTGAACGCCGGCTCCGGGGGGACCAACACGCCGCGGGCCGGCACGGCCGCTGTGGTGACGTGGATGGCGCTCAACGACCTGAGGCAGCGCCTCCGCGACCGGTCGTTCTTCATCTTCGGCCTGATGGTGCCGTTCGCGCTGGCGTTCGTGTTCGGGCTCCTCGTCGGTCCGCTCGAGCGGGCCGCCCCGGTGACGGCGGCCGTGGTGCTGGTCGACGAGGACGTCACCGTCATGTCGATGGGCATGCGCACGGCGCTCGCGGCCGCGGCCGAGGCCGGCGTGATCACCTGGACGAGCGCGCCTGACGAGCCCGAGGCCAGGCGGCGGTTGGAGGCCGGCGAGGCCGACGCCGCCGTGATCTTGCGCGCCGGGTTCGGAGCGGCCGTGGCGGCCGCGGCCCGGACCGGTTCCCCGGCCGCCGACGGCGCTGCTGCGAGCGAGCCCGACGCGCTCGGTGTGACCGTCGTTGGCCGCGCCGACCGGACTCTCGCCACGCAGATAGCCAACGGGGTGACCACCGCCTACGTGAGCCGGCTCCGCTCGGGTGTCTGGGCCGCATCGGCGCTGGACCTGGCGGGACACCCCGTCACCTTCGCCCTCGCGGTGGCCCAGGTGGCGAGCGCCCCCGACCCATTGACGCTGGTGGCGGTCAAGACGTCGGCCAGGCAGCTGAGTCCGACCACGTACTACGCCGCCGGCATGGCCGTCTTCTTCGTCTTCTTCATCGTGCAGCTCGGTGTCATGGGACTCCTCGACGAGGAGCGGCACGGCACGCTGGCTCGCCTGCTGGCGGCCCCGGTCGCGCGAGGGGCGGTCCTGGCCGCCAAGGTGCTATCGAGCGTGGTGATCGGTGTGGTGAGCATGGTGACCCTGGCGGTGGCCAGCACGCTGATCATGGGCGCCGAGTGGGGCGCGCCGCTCGGGGCGTTCGCCCTGATACTGGCCGTCGTGGCGTCCGCCGCCGGCATCCTCATGCTCGTGGCGGGCCTGGCACGCTCCTCCGAGGCCGCCGGCAACGTGCAGGCCGTCATCGCCATCACCCTCGGCGCGCTGGGAGGAACGTTCTTCCCCCTCCCGCAGACGAGCGGGGTGATGGAGTGGCTACCGAAGGCCTCGCCCCACCACTGGTTCATGCGCGGGATGGGCGACCTCGCCGCCGGTGGCGGTGTTGCCGCGACCCTCCCCTCGCTTGCCGCCCTCGCGCTCTTCGCGTTCGTCACGGGGGCCGCCGGTTGGGCATTGCTCGCACGGAGGCTGAACCGATGAATGGCGAGGCGCTCGGCAAGGTGATCGCGATCGCCGGCTCGAACCTCACGAGGTTCCTGCGCGACCGCTTCAACTACTTCTTCGTGTTCGTGTTCCCTCTCGGGCTCATCCTCATCCTCGGGTTGGCGTTCGGGAGCGGGGCCAAGCCCACGGTCGGCGTGGTGGCGGGCCTCGACGATCCGGCGCAGCGGTTCCTGGCCGCGCTCGAGGCCAACGACTCGCTGGTCGTGGAACGCACGGCCAACGCCGCCGAGCTGCGCGGGCGAGTGGAGCTCGGCGCCTTGGCGGCCGGCGTGATCCTGCCGGTCGACCTGGCCGCGCGACTGGCGGCAGGTGAGGACGTCGAGGTCCAGTACCTGTCGAGCGGCGCCGGGACCGGCGGCGCCCTCCAGTACGCGGTGAGCGCCGCCCTCGCCGAGGTGGCGGAGACCGTACGCGCCGCCAGGTACGTGGAGGGCGGGTTGTTAGGGGACTTAGACGAGGCGTTCGTCCGCGTCGACGCAGCTGCCGCTGCCACTCCGCAGATCACGGTGGAGCAACAGTGGGTGGGCGGGGTATCTGGCGGCGACCTGGACGCCGCGTTCGCGATCGGAGCCGGCTCCCAACTCGTCCTGTTCGTCTTCCTGACTGGCCTCACCAGCGCGTCCGCGCTGATCCTGAGCCGGACCCTCGGCGTGAGTCGCCGCATGCTCGCATCGCCGACACATCCCGTCACCATCG
>CAYNNL010000092.1:0-4803 GCA_964398765.1 uncultured bacterium
TTGAGTGTCGGCACCACCCCCACCAGCAGCACCAGCACCGACGACGAGACCGACATCGAGGTGCTCGAAGCCTGAGCCGGCCCCGACCGGCGTAGCTCAGCCCGGTCGGCTCAGCCCCACTCGAACGCCGTGGCGGCCACCACGCCGTCCGTCATCATCACGCGCCTGCCGGGCCGCGTCATCCGCCTGAGCGTGCGGGCCACGCTGAGCCCGGCGCCGGCCAGCAGTTCGCTGCTGGCCTCGCTCCGTACGGCGTCCACGAGCACGGGAGCACCGCTCGCGTACCGCGCCGCGTCCGCCAGCGCGGCCGCGCGGCCCGCGGCGTCGCTACCGACCAGCGGGCCCAGATGAGCGGCCTCGCGGCCCGGCCGCAGCACCGCGAACGCGGTGAGCGCCGGTCCGGCGTGGGCCCCGAACACGACCACGTCGTCCTCGCGCAGCAGGTGTGCCAACAACGCGGAGCGGTCCACTCCCGCCACCGCCAGGTCGAGAGCAGCGACGGCGGTGTGGTCGGCCGCCGTCAACTGCCGCGTCTGCGGCGCCGCGCCCAGCGGCGTCCCGCCGTCGTCGGGTCGTAGGTAGCCACGCCACCGGTCGATCGTCGCCACAGTGACGAAGCCGGCGCGCTCGTAAAGCGGGGCCCCGAGGTCTGTCGCGTCGAGCCCGATCACGCCGGCCGGTTCCCGGCCCGGACCAGGAAGGTAGTGGTCCCCGCCGGTAGCCAGCGCCGCCTCGACCAGGCGACCGCCCAACCCGCGCCCCCGCTCGGAGGCCGCCACGATCACCATGCCGAGCCACGCCACCCGGCCGCCGTAATCGACCAAAGTCGCGGTTCCGACGAGGTCAGGTCCGCGCCACGCGCCCAGGCAGCCCGCGGGGGTCACCGCGTGCAGGCGCCGCCAATCCGCGAGCGTCTGGTTCCAGCCGACGCTAGTCGACAACGCCGTGGCCGCGGCCAGGTCGGCGGCGCCGAGCGGCCGCAGGACCTCGTCCGACCGGCTCAAGGCGCCAACCACTCCTCCAGGTGGGCGGCAACGAACGCGTCGTCAATCAGGTCGGGGTGCTCGCGGCTCACGCGCTCGATGGCCTCCGCCTGGCCCGGCGAGAGCCCCTCGGCAGGATCCAGGCACCAGGTACCGGCCAGCAGCCCCTGCCGACGCAGCACCTCGTGCACGCCGGCGATGACGCCGTGGAAGGCGTTGGCGGCGTCGAACACGGCCGCGTTCGCGTCGGTGAGGCGCGCCGCGCGCGCCAGCAGCTCAGCCGGCAGCGCCGTGCCCTGCCGCACGCGCTTGACCTCCTCGAGCAGCGCGACCGCCGCCTGCGTCCAGACCGCCCACTGGCCGAGGAGACCACCCACGATGCGGAGCTCCCGCACCCCCGCCGGCGTGGCCACGACGAACGGCGTGAGGAGGTCGACGAGGATGTTGTCGTCGTTACCGGTGTAGAGGGCGATGTCGTCGGCGCGCGACGATTGCGCCACCGCCCGCACGACCTCGAGGGTCGCGTAACGGTCGAACGGCGCGATCTTGATGGCAGCCAGGCCTGGCAGCTCCGCCAGCTCCCGCCAGAAGTCGAGGCTCAAGCGGCGGCCGCCCACCGCCGTCTGGAGGTAGAAGCCCACGAGCGGCAACACCGCCGACACCCGCTCGGCGTGGCGCAACAGCTCCGCCTCGGACAGGTGGTCCAGGCCGCGGAAGCTCAGGAGGGCCAGGTCGTAACCCAGGTCCGCCGCCAGTCGTGCCTCGCCCAGTGCCTGCTCCGCCTCCCCCAAGACCCCCGCCACCAGGAGCAGCGGACGCTCTGCCGCCACCCCGGCCGCCTCGGTGGCGGCGAGGCGCAGCACGGGCTCTAACAGGCCCGCCTCACGGATCTCGAACTGGGTGGTGTGGACGCCCACTGCGAGGCCACCGGCCCCCGCCGCCAGGTAGTAGCGGGTGAGGGCGCGCTGCCGGCGCTCGTCGAGCACCCTGTCCTGGGTCAGCGCGAGGGGGTGGGCGGGGATGACCGTGCCGCCCCGGAGCAGCTCCGCCTTGGCCGCGCTCAGCGCCCGGCGTGCCATCAGAACGCCCCCGTCCTGACCTGGAACTTGGTCGGTCGACCGTGGAGCTCGCGGCCCTCGCCCACCCACGCCGCGACCAGCGCCAGCAGCTCCTGCACGCCGACCCGCGGGTAGCCGAACAACGAGTGCGCCACCGACGCGTTGTTGAGTAGGGCGCTCTGTTGCTCCTCGCCCACGAGGCGCGGCTCCGTGCCCATGAGCTCGCCCAGCCGCTCCGCGAGCTGGCGCACCGACAGCGTCTCCGGCCCCGTGATGTTCAGCACCCTGGCGGGCGAGCTGCAGTGATGGAGCGCGCGGAGCGTCCACTCGTTGGCGTCGCCCTGCCAGACGACGTTGACGTTGCCCATGGAAACGTCGATGGGGTCGCCGTTCTTCACGGCGGTCGCGATGTCGACCAGGACGCCGTAGCGGAGCTCGACCGCGTAGTTGAGCCGGAGCAGCGTCACCGGCGTGCCGTTCTGCTGCGAGAAGTGCTGGAATAGCCTCTCTCGCCCGAGGACGGACCAGGCGTACTCGCCCATCGGGCCGGTGGGGTCCTGCTCCCTGGCGCCCCCGGACGTGACGGGCACGAGCGGGTACACGTTGCCGGACGAGAACGCCACGATGCGCGAGGCGGCGTAACGCGCCGCGGCGCGGCCGGCCAGGTAGGTGTTGATGGCCCAGGTGCGCGGCTCCTGACCTACGCTCCCGAACTTCATGGCGGGCATGTAGATCACGTTGCGCGCGTCGGGCAGGGCGGCCAGGTCGGTCTCGTCGAGCAGGTCGGCCGAGACGGTCGTCACGCCCGCCGCCTCCAGTCGTTCCCTTACGCTCGCGTCCGAGTAGCGCGACACTGCGATCACCCGGGCGGGGTTCCCGGCGGCGTCCAGGGCGTTGCGCGCCAGCATGGCGAGGCTGGGCCCCATCTTGCCGCCAGCGCCCAACAGCAACAGGTCGCCCTCCAGGGAACGCATGTCGTCGACCAGCGCCTGTGACGGCGCGGCCAGGGCCTGTTCAAGTTCGGTGACCGTGTGGATCTTGGCTCCTCCTCAACCGGGGGGTCCGCCCGGCGGTGCCGCGGGGCGGGTGCGGGTGGCGGGCGCGCTGACGCCCGCCCATAGGCCCCGAACGTAGCCCGCCGCGAAGGCGGCGCTGGTCGGGCCGTCGGGTGTGTACGTGAACGGCTCCACGGCGGCCACGCCGCCGTAGCCGGCCGCGGCCAGCGTGCGCAGTACGCCCGTCAGGTCGTCGGCGCCCTGGCCGGGCCCGAGCCCGCTCGAGTCGTTCAGGTGGACGTGAGCTATCAGGCCGCTCGCGAGGCCGGCCGCGAGGACATCCTCGACCGGCTCCGCCTCGCTGAGGCGAGCGGCGCGCGTGTCGAGCATGGTCCTGAGGGCCGGGCTGGCGATCTCGTTCACGATCTTGCCGGCCTCGGCCACGCTGGTCACGAACGCCGTCTCGTGGCGAGAGAGCGGTTCGATGCAGTAGGTGACGCCGCAACGCTCGGCCTCGCGCGCGGCTGCCGCGAAGGCCGCCACCGCCCGGGCCCGGTCGCCCTCAGGGTCGTCGGCCCCGAGCCGGCGCTGCTGCGGGGAGCCGTGGACGAGCACGCTGCCACCCAGGTCGCGGCACAGGCGGATCAAAGCCGTCATCACCTCAAGAGTCCGCCGGCGCACCTCGGCGTCGGCACTGGTGATCGACAGCCCTGCCGGCGCGGTGAGCAGCCAATGGAGCGAGGAGACGCGCACGCCGGCCGCGGCCGCGGCGCGGACGATGGCGTCTGCGTCGGCGCTGGTGAGCGTGCGTGGGTCGTCCGCGAGCGTGAACGGCGCCAGCTCCACGGCGTCGTAGCCGAGCCGCGCCGCGAGCTCGAACTGGGCGGGCAGCTCGAGCTCGCGCACGACCTCGTTGCATAGGGCGAGGGTCAGGGTGGCGGCGGGCGACCGTCGCTCACCCCCGACCCCCATCAAGTCAGGTCCGGTCGGCATCCCGCTGCGAGGGGCCCCGGCGCCGGAAGAGGCTGCCCAGCGCCTTCTGGACGGTCGGGATACCGAGCAGCACCGTGATGGCGATGGCCACCCAGAGGACGAGGCTGATGGGACGCGTGAGGAACGGCCCCAGCGACCCGTCGGACAAGAGCATGCCGCGCCGCAGGTTGCTGTCGAGGATTGGCCCCAAGACCACGCCGAGGATGAGGGGCGCGAGCGGGAAGCCGTACCTGCGCAGCACGAAGCCGATGATGCCGAAGGCGAGCATGACCCAGATGTCGAACACGCGGCTGGCGATGGCGAAGGAGCCCACCGTGCAGAGCACCATGATGATCGGCATCAGGCGCGCGGGCGGGATGCGCAGCACCGTCAGGAGCGGCTTGGTGAGGAGCAGGCCGAAGACCAGCATGGCGACCGTGGCCATGAACACCATGGCCGTGACCTCGAACACGAACGAGGGCGACTCGATCATGATGAGCGGCCCGGGGCGGATGCCGTGAATGAAGAGCGCGGCGAGGAGCACGGCGGCGGGCGCCGAGCCCGGCACCGCCAGCGTGAGGACCGGGATGATGGCGCCCGGCACGGCGGCGTTGTTGCCCGTCTCGGCGGCCATGAGGCCCTCGACGGAGCCCTTGCCGAACTTCTCCTTCTCCTTGCTCGAGCCGCGCGCCGCTGCGTAGGAGACCCAGGCGCCCATGTCCTCGCCCACGCCGGGGATCAGGCCCATGAGCGTGCCGATGAGGCCGGAGCGGATGATCGTCTGCCAGTAGCGGA
>CAYNNL010000093.1:0-4511 GCA_964398765.1 uncultured bacterium
CGGGCGCCAACAAGGTCGTCCCCGCCGGCACCAACATCGACGAGCGCGAGATCTTCCGCGTCGAGGCCATCATCTCGAGCATGACCGAGGCAGAGCGCCGCACCCCGCGCATCCTCAACGCCTCGCGTCGCAAGCGCATCGCGCGCGGCTCGGGCACCACCGTGCAGGACGTGAACCGGCTGATCAACAACTACGAGGAGATGCGCAAGCTCATGAAGCGCATGGGGCGCAAGCCGCCGAGGCGCGGCGCGCGCGGCCTGCGCGGCTGACGCAGCGACCGGTGGCGCGAACCCGGCGCTGCGTGTACACTGGGTAGCTTGAGTAGGTTCCCGCGCGAGGGCGCGCCGAGGACCCAGCCCCGAGGGCAACGTAGCCGGCCTTGAAGAGGCCCCTGGAGGAAGCGAAGAGAATGGTCAAGATCCGCCTGATGCGCATGGGTTCCATGAAGAACCCGCACTACCGCCTCGTCGTGGTCGACGGCCGCTCCAAGCGCAGCGGCGACTACATCGAGCAGATCGGTTACTACGATCCGCGCGAGACCACCGCCGAGCACCTGCGCGTGGACGCCGAGCGCGCCAAGCACTGGATGGCGCAGGGCGCCCAGCCGACCGACACGGCCCTCAGGCTGCTGCAGAAGACCGGCGTGGAGCTGCCCGAGTCGCTGCTGGCCAAGCGCCGCAACTCGTTCGTGAAGCGCCAAGAAGCCCAGGCCTCCGCCTGACGGCGCGGCCCTGACCACCTGGCCTTGACCCCCTGGAGGCGCCATGCCGCTCGATCTGGTCACGTTCGTCCTGCAGAACCTGGTCGCCGAGCCCGAACGCCTGGAGATCACGTCCAGCACCGACGGGCGCAGCGTGCAGATCGAGGTCTCCTGCGCGCCTGACGACGTCGGCCGCATCATCGGTCGGGGCGGGCGGGTCATCAACGCCGTCCGCACGTTGGCGCGCGCCGCGGCTGACGGTCGCCAACGCGTGGAAGTGCAGCTCCTCGAGTAGGCACGCCCAACACGCGCGCCGGAGGGCCATTGGATCCCACCGCCAACCAGCCGCCGCCCGGCCACCTGCCGCTCGGCTCCCTCGGACGCACCTTCCAGTTGGAGGGTGCGTTGCGCTGGCACGCCCCCGCGGAGCTGACCGCCGACCCGCGCTCGGGAGACGACCTGCTCAGGCGCGCCGTGGAGGCCGCCGGTAGCCTGTTCGTGAGCGGTCTGGGCACCGTGCGCGTGCGGGGCGTCCGGTACAACCGGGCGGCGGGCACGCTCCTCCTGTTGGAGGGCGTCAGGGACCGCACGGCCGCGCAGCGCCTCGTGAACGCGGGTGTCTGGCTGGACCCGGCCACCCTGCCGCCCCGCCTGGCCGACGAACTTGCCGAGGCGCTCGCCGCCCCGACCGACGAGGAGGTCCTCGTCGGGGTGCCTGTGCGGGTCGGCGGCTCGCAGGTCGGCACGGTCACGGCCGTCGACCTGGGTGGACCCAACGCCGTGGCCGTGGTGGCGCTGGCCGGCGGCGGGCGCTGCCTGCTGCCGCTCGCGGCTCCCTACGTCAACCTCGTGGACGACCCGGCCGTCGAACTCACGGATCCCCCCGTCGGGCTGCTCGACCCACAGTAGGTCCGGGGACGCAGTGCGTTTCACCATCTACACGCTGTTCGCCGGCCTGATCGAACCGTACCTGCGGGAAGCGCTGCTCGGCCGAGCCATACGCGCGGGGCAACTCAGCGTGGAGCTTCGCGACCTGCGCCGCTTCGCGGGCAACCGGACCGGCCGCGTGGACGACGCCCCCTACGGCGGCGGCGCCGGCATGGTCATGCGCGTGGACGTGGCCGGCCAGGCCCTCGACGAGCTGGCGGCCGACGCGCCGCCGCCGAGCGAGACCGTCCTGCTCTCCCCGGCGGGCGAGCCCCTCACTCAGGGCCTCGTGGAGCACTTTGCGGGCCTGCCGCACGTGGCTCTGATCTCCGGCCGTTACGAGGGGTTCGACGCGCGCGTGGAGCAGCTCGTGTCGCGCCAGGTGTCTATCGGCGATTACGTGCTCATGGGCGGCGAGCTGCCGGCCCTGGTCCTGCTCGAGGCGACCGCCCGCCTGCTACCCGGCGTGCTCGGCGACGCCGACAGCCACAGACAGGACTCGTTCAGCTCCGGCCTCCTCGATTACCCGGAGTACACCCGCCCTCCCGTGTACCGGGGCCTCGGCGTGCCCGAGGTGCTCCTGTCGGGCCACCACGAGAAGGTGGCCGCCTGGCGGCGCCGCGAGGCGCTGCGGCGCACCTTCGACCGCCGCCCGGACCTACTTGAGAGCGCGCCCCTCACGGAGGAGGAGCGCGCTCTGGTAGCGGCGTGGCGAGCAGAGGCCGCCGGCGGCTGAGGCGTCAGTTGCCGCTGACCCTGTCGATCGCCAGTTGGGTGATGTCCAGGTCGTCGTCGGCGTACACCACCAGGCGCTGGTTGGCGGCCTCGACGCGGTCCATCACCACCGTGTAGCCGTTCTCCTTCGCGAGGGCAGCGATGGCGTCGTTGGTGGCCTTGACCGCGGGCTCGGCGGCGGCGTTGATGTCGTTGACGTAGCGGGCCTGCACGGCCTGCAGCGTCGAGACGAGCGTGGCGTACCGCTCGCTCTCCTCCGGCGTGAGGGTCTGGCCGGCGGCGAGCTTGGACTCGAGCGCGCCGATGCTCTCCCTCAGGTCTCCGATCTCGCTCTCGGCCTGCGCGCGCAGCGCCTCCACCGAGGCACCCGCCGGGTGCGCCCGGATGACCGCCTGCGAGTCTACGAACACGAGCTTCGTCTGGCGCGACTGAGCGCTGAGGTGGGAGGCGGACAGTGCGATCAGCACGGCCGCCAGCAGGCCTAGGAGGGTGAGTCTTCTCATAGCGCTGGGCAGCTTACCACCAGGATGATGAGAAGCCTTGCGAGGCCCCATCCCGTGCTCGAGCCACTGTTGTCACCCCCACCGCTCCCCGCCGCCGTGAACCGCCCATGACCGCCATCTTCGCGGTCTTCGCCGGCGTGCTCGGCAGCCTCATAGGTTCCTTCGGGAACGTCGTCATCTGGCGCGTGCCGCGCGGCGAGTCGATCGCCTTCCCCGGCAGTCATTGCCCGTCCTGCCAGCACCGGCTGGGGCCGCTGGAGCTCGTCCCTATCGTGTCGTGGCTCGCGCTGCGCGGCCGCTGCCGTCACTGCGGCGCCAAGATCTCCCCCCGCTACCCTCTCGTCGAGGCGTTGATGGCGGCCGTTTTCGTGGCGGTGGCCCTCAGGTGGCCCCCTGTGACGAACGGCCTTGCGTTCCTGCCGCTGTGGGTGGTGCTCGCCATGCTGGTGATGGCCGCCCTCATCGACGTGGACCACTACATCCTGCCCGACGCGCTCACGCTCCCCGCCACCGTCCTGGGCGTCCTGGGCGCCTTCCTCACGGCGGGAGCACCCGACCTGCCGCGGCCGCTGGCGGCCCTCGCCGGCGCGCTGGCGGGCGCCGGGGTCCTGGTGCTCATAAACCGGATCGGGGCGCTCGTGTTGCGCCGTTTCGCCGACACCGACGAGCGGCTTCACCCGGTGAGCCTGGATCAGGTGAACGTCGCCGCCCTCGTCGGCGCCGTGGCCGGGGTGTGGTGGGGGCTCGCCGCGGGTGCGGTGAGCGTCCTCCTGAACCTGGCCACCAGGCGCACGCTGCGTCTGCCCGAACCCCTCGCCTACGGCCTGTGGGCCGTGGCGCTCATCCTGTCGACCACGTCGTTCACCGTGCCGACCGTCACGGCGGTCGGAGGGAGCGTGCTCGCCGCTGGGGCCTGGTCTCTGATCGGCGCGGGTTACTGGTTGCTCCACGACCTGGCTAGACCGGCGGCCGCCGCCGAGGCGCGCGCCGCGGAGGAGGCCCGGGCCAAGCCCGAACCGGTGGCCATGGGCTTCGGCGACGTGAAGCTGGCCGCGGCTATCGGCGCGCTCCTCGGTTGGGAGAAGCTCCTCGTGGCGGTGCTGTTCGCGGTGTTGCTGGGCGCGGTGTTCGGGGTGGTCGGCCGGTTGGCGGGCGGCTCGCGCGTCATACCGTTCGGGCCGTACCTGTTGGTCGGCGGCGTAATAGCTCTGTTCGTGGGCGACGCCGTGCTCGCCTGGTACCTCGGCATGCTCGGCGTGGCCTGACCCCCGGCACCGGAACGCCGACCCGCCTCACCCTCGCCCCGCCCTGCCGCCACCGACGCACCGTCCGTCGCCGCGCGGATGTTATCCTTCCTCGCGTTCGCCGCGCCAGGACCGCAAGAGGCCCTCGCGCGGCGCCGACGTTGCGCCGCCCGGGCGCCCCTCGGCGCTAGCCGGGCGGAACCACCACGACGATTGGAGCTGGAATGGAGCCAACACGCCTACGGAGCCTCGCCGGCCGGGACTTCCTCTCGCTCGCCGACCTGAGCCGCGAGGAGTTCGCCGGGCTGATCGGCAGCGCCGTTCAGCTCAAGACCGCGTGGAAGGCCGGCGACAGGCCCGCCCTGATGCAGCACAAGACGCTCGCGATGATCTTCGAGAAGC
>CAYNNL010000094.1:0-3897 GCA_964398765.1 uncultured bacterium
CCCAGTCGCAGCCGATGCAGCCGGGCTGCGTCTTGGGGTGGTTGACGGAGAAGAGCCCGCCGCGAGCGTGCACCTGCGCCACCAGCCCGTCCAGGTCGCCGGGGCGCTCGATGCGGAAGTCGACCCAGCCCGTCACGCCCCACACGTTGGCGTGGCCGCGGTAAGTGGTCACCTCCTCGCCCGGGACTAAGAGCAGGTCGGACGCGCTGTTCCGGGCGAGCTCGGCGTGATGGCTGACGGTGTTGTGGTCTGTCACGGCGAGGAAGTCGAGGCCCCGCGCCCGCGCCTCGGCCGCCAGCTCAGCCACGGACGCGCGGGCGTCGCTGTGGAAGGTGTGGCTCTGCAGGTCGCCCCGGTACCAGCCGGCACCGGCGCGCGCCGCACCAACCCGGCTGGTCGCGCCCGGCGCGGTCTGGTCGGCGACCGCGGCCCGCGCGGCGCCCGCCTCCCGGGCGCCGCCGTGCTCGACGTCAACCTCGACCCGGTAGGCGCACCCCGCGTCGGCCACGCGCGCCAGCCCGAGCACCACCTGCCACCGGCCCGGCTGGAGCGGCCCGGCGATGTAGCCGGGCGTCGCCTCGGCGGCGGCCACGTGCACCTCGCGCCTGGCGCTGCCGCTCCAGCCGCGGAACCCGGTGAGAGACGGGAAGGGGCCCGCCGTGGGGTCGAGGAGGCCCAGGTCGAGGATGCTGCCGTCTTCGAAACCGTAGCGCACGCTCACGCGCTCGGCACCGGCGGGCACGTCGAACGGCAGGTAGACGTACGGGCTGCGCCTACGCTGCCCGGGGGTCACGCGCCCCTCGAAACGGATCATGGGACCTGGATGCGCCGCCCGTCCGCGCCGAAGAGGTGGAGGTTCTTAGGGTCGAAGGCGAAGAACGCGTCGCCCGTCACCTGCGGCGGCTCGTCGCCGAAGAGGCGCGCCGTGACGAGACCCTCCCCCACCCTCAGCGTGACCAGCGATTCGGGACCGAGCGGCTCCACGGCGTAGACCTGGCCGGGTACCGTCCACTCGTCACCGGCAGCGCCGAGCCGCAGGTGCTCCGGCCGTAGCCCGAGAGTGAGCTCGCTTCCCTCCGCCACGCCGTGGAGTCGGTCGGCGAGGCCACTGGCGTCGACCCGGAGCGGGCCGGCGTGGAACGCGCCGCGCTCCAACCTGACCGGCAGCAGGTTCATGGGGGGGCTACCGAGGAAGTTGGCCACGAACGTGGTGGCGGGCCGGTGGTAGACCTCGAGCGGCGGGCCGATCTGCACGATCCTGCCCTTGTCCATCACGGCCACGCGGTCGGCCAGGGCCATGGCCTCCGCCTGGTCGTGGGTGACGTAGATGGAGGTGACCCCGAGCTCGCGCTGCAGGTGCTTGAGGAAGCTCCGCGCCTCGAGCCGCAGCTTGGCGTCGAGGTTGGAGAGGGGCTCGTCGAAGAGGTAGACCTGCGGCTTGTGCACCACGGCACGAGCGAGGGAGGTGCGCTGCTGCTGCCCGCCCGAGATCTGGCCGGGGCGCCGCTCCAGGAGCTGGTCGATCTGGAGGCTGGCGGCCACCTCGCCGGCGCGCGCGGCCCGCTCCCGCGCCCCGACCCCCCTGACCTTGAGGGGGTAGGCGATGTTGGCCTCGATCGTCATGTGCGGGAAGAGCGCGTAGTCCTGGAACACCATGCCGATGTCGCGCTCCTTGGGCTTGGCGTCGGTGACGTCCTCGCCGCCTATCGAGATGCGGCCGCTGGTGGGCTGTTCCAGCCCGGCGATCATGCGCAAGGTGGTGGTCTTGCCGCAGCCGGACGGGCCGAGCAGGCAGACGAACTCGCCGTCGGCGAGCTCGAAGGAGACGTCGTCGACGGCCTTGACCGTCCCGAACTGCTTGGTGATCGACGCGAAGGTGACGTTAGCCAAGGTCAGCTGCCTCTCACGACTTGATCCCGCCGAAGAAGCGGAACCCGTACTTCCAGTTGACGAACAGGTAGAGCGCCAGCACCGGCAGGGTGTAGAGGAGGGCGTAGGCGGTGGTGAGGGTGATGATGGGCGTGCCCCCCTCCGTGTAGAAGGAGTAGATCGCCACGGCGGCGGGCATCTTGCTCGGGCTGCGCAGGAGGATGAACGGCACCAGGAAGCCGCCCCACACGTTCACGAACGTCCAGACGCCCACGACCATCATCCCGGGCCGCACGATGGGCAGGGCGATGTCGCGGAACATCCCCCACGGCGAGGCGCCCGCCACCAGCGCCGACTCCTCGTACGACCGCGGGATCGAGTCGACGAAGTCGCGCATGATGAAGATGGCCGCCGGCAGCAGGCCCCCCGTGAACACGAGGATGACGCCCACGTGGGTGTCGATCAGTCCCAACTGGAAGATGAGCAGGAAGAGCGGCACCATGGCCGCCGTGCCCGTGACGATGGAGGAGAACAGCACCAGGCCGTAGCTGAGCGCGTCGCGGCCGCGGATCGGGGCGCGGGAGAGCGCGTAGGCGGCGAGCGTGGCGAGGAGCGTGACGAGGACCATGGCCCCCACCGCCTGGATGACGCTGTTCTGGAACAGCGCCCTCACGGCGAAGCTGTTGGCGAACACCTTGCCGAAGTTGGAGAACGTGAACGGGTCGGGGAGCGCCACGGCCAGGTTGGCCTTGGCGCTGAACGGGGCGAACAGCAGCCAGAGGAGCGGCAGGGCGAAGAGCGCCGCGAACAGGGCCGCCAGCACGTAGAAACCCACGCGCGCCAGGACGTGTCGCACCAGCTTCACGCCCTCGCCCCCTGCCGCCTGAGGAGGCTGAGGTAGACGAGCGCGAAGGCCAGGTTGATGAGCATCATCACCATGCCGATGGCGCTGCCGGCGCCGAAGTCGAAGTACTTGAAGGCGACGCGGTAGGTGAGCACGCTGACGACCTCCGTCTTGAACGCGGGGCCACCGCCCGTGAGCAGGAACGGCGAGAAGGTGTTGAACGTCCACAGCGTGATGAGGATCAGGTCCGTGACGATGTGCGTGCGGATGAGCGGCAGGATGATGTCCTTGAGCCGCTGCCACGGCCCCGCCCCGGCCACGTCCGCCGTCTCGAGGTAGCTGGGCGGGATGGAGCCGAAGGCCGACGAGAAGAGCAGCATCGAGAAGGCGGCCCCGCGCCAGGCGTTGAACAGGATGATGGAGAGGAGCGGGAGGCCGAGCAGCCAGTCGACCCTCTCGACGCCCATCATCCCGAGCAGCCGGTTGAGCGTGCCACCCTCGAAGTTGAGGAACGCGTTCCAGGCGAACGCCACCACCACGTCGGGGATGATCCACGCGATGATCGCGAGCGTCTGGACCGACTCCTTGATCCAGCCGGTGCGCCGGTAGAAGAACCAGGCCAGCACCAACCCGAGCACTGCCTGCCCGACGATGGCCGAGAAGAACACGAACTGCGCCGTGATGACGAGCGACGAGCCGAACTGGCCCGGGTTCATGAAGGTGGACAGATCGAAGAGCTTCAGATAGTTCTGGATGCCCACGAACTGCGGGTGCGCCGCGGTGATTCCCGTGAGCGAGCGGTTCGTGAAGCTGACCGCCGCGATCCAGAAGAACGGCATCAGAATGAACGCCGCTATGAATATCGCAGCGGGACCCAGGAACAGGAGTCCGGTGCGCAGTGGCAAGATGGTGCGTCGTTCTCGCAAGGGGTCTCTCCCTGATGCGGTCAGCGCGCCTGGTGGGGGTCCGTCGGCGGCGGCCGGACTGATCCCGGCCACCGCCGACGGGCACTCAACCGAGCCGGCCGCTTACTTGAGGCGGTCGACCGTGTTCTCGGCGCCGACGATGCCGGTGACGGCCGCGGCGTACGCGTCCATCGCCTGCTGCGGCGACATGGCGCCCGACACCACGTTCTCGGTCATGAGCTGGATCTGCTCGGAGACCTTGGCGTAGAAGTCGTTGTT
>CAYNNL010000095.1:0-3790 GCA_964398765.1 uncultured bacterium
ACTACATGGTGCGCCCCTACGTGTCGATGCGCACGCCCAAGCGCAAGTTCCAACGCCGCTTCGAGTGGAAGCTCAGGACCGACACGTCCATGCTCATGTACTCCGTCACGACCGTCGTGCTGCTCCTGTTGGCCACCGGCTTCCTGCTCCGCACGCCCGCCCTGCCGCGCCTGGCCATGAGCGTGGGCGCCGAGGCCGCGTCCGTGCAACCGGAGCCGTCAGTCGCCGACCTGACCGGCTACCACCTCTACCTCGGCTCGTGCGCGAGGTGTCACGGGCCGAACGGCGACGCCGACGTGCTGAGCAAGGACTCCCACAGCTTCGCGGTGCCCCCGCGGAACCTCACACAGGGTGCCTTCCGCTTCGTGAGCACGCAGAACGGCGTGGCTTCTGACGCGGACCTGGCCCACGTGATAGAGCACGGCCTCCCCGCCTCCGGCATGCCGGGCTTCGGGTTCCTGAGCGCGGCCCAGGTGAACAGCCTCGTCGAGGTGATCGATTACATGTGGGTGGGCAGGCCGGCCGCCGGCCAGCCGGTCGACCCCGGGCCCACGCCGGCCTTCACGACCGGGTTCGTGAGCCAGGGCAAGCAGATGTACGCCACCATGTGTAGCGCGTGCCACGGGGAGGCCGGTCGGGGCGACGGCCCGGCGGCCGCCACCCTGGCCGTGAGGCCGGCGAACCTGGCCGCCGGCCGGATCAAGGCGGGTAGCGACCCGGTGCAGCTCTACTACCGCATAGCGACCGGCATAAAGGGCGATTCGGGGCAGGAGATGCCCGCTTTCGGCGCCCTGCCGCCGGACCAGATCTGGTCGATAGTCGCGTTCCTCGAGCGGGAGGTCATCCCGTAAGGAACCTCCCGCCCTCGTCGTTCGCGACGGTGATGGCGACCGCCGCGCTCAGCGTGGCCGCCCACGCGCAGGGCGCGGCGCGCCTGGCCGCGCTCCTCGGCTGGCTGAACGTGGGCATGTACGCGGTACTACTGGCCTTGCTGGTGTGGCGCGTCGCGCGCTACCCGCGCGACGTGATGGCCGACCTGAGCGATCACCTGAAGAGCCCCGGCTTCTTCACGTTGGTGGCCGGCACCTGCACGCTCGGGAGCCAGCTCCTCGTCGAGGGCGGTCCGGCAGGCGTGGCGTGGCTGCTCTGGGCCGTGGGGATCACGACGTGGGCCGCCGTCATGTACACGGTCTTCACCGCGCTGACGATCAAGGACGGGAAGCCGCCGCTGGAGGAGGGCCTCTCGGGAGCGTGGCTCCTCGCGGTCGTGGCCACCCAGTCCGTCTCGGTGCTGAGCGCCCTCCTGGCGCCGCGCTTGGGGCCGGCCGCCAGGCTCGGGTTCGAGTTCCTCGCGCTGTCGCTCCTGCTGTTCGGCGGGATGCTCTACGTCTGGATGATCTCGCTGATCTTCTACCGCTACACGTTCCTGCCGCTCGCGCCCAGCGACCTCTCGCCGCCCTACTGGATCAACATGGGCGCCATGGCCATCTCCACGCTGGCCGGCGCGACCCTGCTGCTCACCAGCGGTGGGGCGTCGCCGCTGCTCGGGCCGCTGCACGCGTTCGTTGCCGGCGTGACCGTCCTGTTCTGGGCAACGGGCACCTGGTGGATCCCCATGCTGCTCACGCTGGGCGCCTGGCGCCACGTGGCCAGGCGGTTCCCCTGGCGCTACGACGTCAGCTACTGGGGCGCCGTCTTCCCGCTCGCCATGTACACGCTGGCGACGTCGCGCCTCAGCCAGGCGCTCGACCTCGAGTTCCTTCGCGTCGTGCCGCGGGTGGGCCTCGTGGTGGCGTCGGCCGCCTGGGTCGTCGTGTTCATCGGCATGGCGCGGGCCGTGCTCGCCGCGGGCGTGCGGCAGGCCGCGGGCGCCCGCCCGGCCTGAGCCGTGATGGGGAGCACGCGCCTCGCGGCGCGGCGACGCTCAACCGGGCCCGGGCAGTTCGCGGATCCGGTCGGCGAGCCTGACGGTCTCGGGCAACGGCCCCACGCCGAGCTCGCGCGCGAGGAGTTCCTCGCAGAGGATGAACTGGTGCAGCGCCTCGTCGCGCCTCCCGCCCGCCCACAGCGCGTGCATGAGGTCGCGGTGGAGCGCCTCCCGCAGCGGGTCGAGCCTGAGGGCCAAGCGCAGGTGGCGCACGCCGCGCTCCCAATCGGACCGGGCGCCGAGCAGGCCGGCGAGGAGGCCCGCCACCTCGAGGCACGTCTCGCGCAGCGTCTCGCGTTCCTGCCAACACCAATCGGCGTAGGGTTCGTCCTCCATGAAGTCGCCCCGGTACAGCGCCACGGCAGCCTCGCCGGCGGCGATCGCCTCCTCGGCGCGACCGGCCGACCGCGCCCGCACTGCCGCCGCGGCCAAGCTTCGGAACTCCGCCTTGTCTATCCAGGCGCCGGGGCCCGCGAACGCGTAGCCGTCGCCGTCCGTGACGATGAGTGCGGCGCCCTGGCCTTGCGCGCCATCGTCAGGCGCGGCGCCGCCCGGTTCGAGGAGCTTGCGCAGCACGTGCACGAGCACGTGAAGCTGGCTCGTCTTGGTGGCGGGGTCCGCGCCCGGCCAGAGCGCCTCGACGAGCGCGTCGCCGGCCACGGTCCTCCCGTGGTTCGCGATGAGGACCTTGAGGAGCGTGAGGGCCTTGCGCCTCCCGAAGTCTTGGGGGAGGAGAGCGGCGCCGTCGAGCCAGACCCGGAACGGCCCGAAGCACCTGACGTGCACGCGTGGCGCACCTTGCGCGACGCCGGCACCGAGGGTGGCTCCGGGCTGCTGAGAGCCGCCGCCCACGAGCGCAGGCGCGGGCTCGCCCTTCTCGGGGTGACCGGGGTGACCCACGCGCTTGGCGGCCCTAACCTGCGCCGCGAGGCGCCCGGCCGCGACGGCCAACGTCTCGACCTTCACCAGGTCCTTGCTCGGCAGCGGGACGGCGTGCCGTTGCCAGAGGCTCACGACGCCTATGGGCGCGCCGGCCTCCTCGAGCGGCACGCACATGCGGTGACCGGCGGACGCGCGCCCCGCTCGGCACTGCGTTGGCCACGAGGCGGGCCGGCCGCAGCGCAGGACGCCGTGACCCTCGCCGAGCACGGGACAGTCGGTGAGCCGGCCGGTGCGAAGCGGCAGACAGGCCGGCGCCTCGGCGCCGAGGTTGGCCCCGCCACCGGGCGGGCTTCCCTGGTCGACGGGAAGCAGACGCACCTCGCCCGCGTCGGCGTCGGCGGCGGCGATCATCTGCTCGAGCAGCAGCACGAGCGCCTCGCCGGGTGCCGTGTTGGCCGGGACGTTGGCGGTGGCGGCGAGCTGTTGGCTGAAAGCGGCCTGCACCGCCGTCCCGATCGGGGCGCCGACGAGGCGGAGGAAGGCCTCGGCGTGTTCGAGCGCGGCCGGGTCCGCCGCGCGGGAGGCGACGCCGATGGACCCGACCACCTTGCCGGCGTGGTGGAGGGGAGCGCACGCGTAGGCCGTGAAGCCGGCCTCCTTGACGCGTTCGCGCAGGTAGCGGTCGTCGTCCTGCAGGGACCTGCTGAAGAGCGGGGCGCCGCTGGCCAGCACGCGCCCGGGGAAGCCCTCGCCCCGGCCGAAGCGCAGCTCCTCGGTGAACGCCTGCCTGAAGGTGCCGGCATGACACGTCAGGACCAGACCCCGACCGCTCGGTTCGGTGAGGAAGAGCTCGGCCACGTCGGCGCCCGCTGCCTCGCGCACGAGTTCGAGGGCGTGCTGGAGTCCGGCTTCGAACGGCGAGCTCGCCAGCGCGCTCATGACGGTGGCGAGCGCGGCCAGGTCGTCGGTCATGCTCCCCGC
>CAYNNL010000096.1:0-3055 GCA_964398765.1 uncultured bacterium
GAGGTCAAGGCGCGCGACGGGCGCCTGATCGTGGTTGCCAACGAGGACGACGAGGGGATCGGCCAGCACGCGCGCCACGTGCTGCGCGTGCCGCGGACGCTGGAGCTGCTCTCGCCGCTCCTGAACGCGGTCCCGCTGCAGCTCCTGGCCTACGAGGTGGCGTGCCGGTTGGGTCGCGACGTCGACCAACCGCGCAACCTCGCCAAGAGCGTGACGGTCGAGTAGGTGCCGACGGCGCTCGGGTTTATCATCCCGCGTGAGGCTGTTGGCGTGAGGAAGATCGACACCCTGCGGGATTCCATCCACGAGCGCATCGACTGCTGCGACAACGTGGCGCTGCTCGACGAGATCGACCGGCTCCTCGACGGGGCGGACCCCGATAGGGACCTGCTCACCCTCGACGAGGACGACATCAGGGCGGTGCTGAGCGAGCTGCTCGACGAGTGAGCGTCCTGGCCGTCCACTGACCGCGCCCGGGAACGGGGTGCCGGGCGGCCAGCTCGGTTCTCAGAGGTAGCCCGCCGCCTTGAGGATGAAGTAGATGCCCACGGCGGCGGCGCCCCACAGCAGGTACTTGAGGTACTTGGCGCCGCTCGAGCCGGTGATCTTGCCGAGGCTCTCGCGCGCAACGGCGGCGTCGTGCTTCTGCTGGGTGCGCTGCGCGCGCCTGAGCGACTTGACGCTCTTGTTGAGGTGACCCTTGCGGCGGTAGGCCACGCCGAGGTTGTGATGGGCGTTGGAGAACTCCTCGTTGATCTTGAGGGCGGCCTGGTAGTACTCGATGGCGGCGTCGACGCGGCCCTGCTCCAGCGCCACGTTGCCCAGGTTGGTGAGGGCGCGGTAGTGCTTCGGGTCGATGGCCACGGCCGCCTCGAAGGCGGTCTGGGCCGCTCCCAGGTCGGAGTCGTAGATGCGCACCGTGCCGAGCTGCGTGAGGTACTCCGACGGGAACCAGCTGTCCTCGGGCAGCTCCGCGAGCGCGTTGCCCGCGGCGTCGGGGTCCCGCCTGTCGAGGTGACCGGCGACCGCCTTGAGGAGCTCCAGCTGGGCGATCAGCTCGGCCCATGGCACCAGCGGCGCGGGCGCCTCCAGGCGCTCGATGCGCTTCGCGGCCTTGTCGAAGGAGCGCTCGTGCACGAGCTCCTGCACGTCGGACAGGGCGGTGAGGGCGGCGAGGGTGGGTTGGTCGGTGCCGCCGCTGACGATGTAGGCCTGGCGCGCGGAGATGAAGCGCCGCTCCGTCAGCGCCTGGCGCCAGTCGAGCGACTGCGCGCCGGGGGCCTGCTCGGGGCTGACGGGCTGGTCCGGCGCGCTCGCGGGGGTGGGGGCGTCGGGCGTCACGTCCAAGACCGTAGCACGCCCTGGTAGAGGTCTGAATAGGCCGTCGCCGACGCGCCCCACGAGTGGTCGGCCGCCATCGCGGCGGCCTGCATCCGGCGCCAGGCGGGGGTGCCGTAGGCGGCGCGAGCCTGCTCGGCGGCCCAGGTCAGGCCCTGCTGGGTGGCGTGCCCGAACGAGAAGCCGGTGCGGCCGTGCTCGACGGTGTCCTTGAGGCCGCCCGTGGCGTGCACGATCGGCAGGGTGCCGTAGCGCATGGCGATCATCTGCGAGAGCCCGCACGGCTCGAACCGGCTGGGGACGGCCAGGGCGTCGGCACCCGCGTAGATCAGGTGGGCGTGGGGCTCGTCGTAGCCGAGCGTTGCCCCCACCCGGCCGGGATGCGCGCGGGCCAGGCCCGCCACCGCCGCCTCCAGGGCGGCGTCGCCGGCGCCCAGCAGCACGAGCGTCCAACCGGCGGCGAGGATCGCGTCGGCGGAGGCGAGCAGCAGGTCGATGCCCTTCTGCTCGGCCAGGCGCGACACGACGGCCATGACCGGCCCGTCGCCGCTAAGGCCGTAGCGCGCCAGCAGCTCGGTGCGGCAGGCGGCCTTGCCGGTCGGGTCGGCGGCCGAGTAGGTGGCTGGGAGCACGGGGTCGGTGGCGGGGTCCCAGAGCTCCGTGTCGATGCCGTTGAGGATGCCCGTCAGCTTGTGCGCCAGGGCACGGAAGGTGCCGTCGAGGGTGAAGCCGAACTCGGGGGTCTGAAGCTCGCGGGCGTAGGTCGGGCTGACAGTCGTCACGCTGCGGGCGAAGCCGACGCCCGCCTGCATGGCGTTGGCCCGTCCGAAGTGGTCGAGGTACGAGCGCGTGAGGTCGGGGCCCAGCCGCAGCCAGTGGACCGTCTCGGCCAGGCCGGACTCGCCCTGGAACTGCACGTTGTGGACCGTGTACACGCTCCTGAGGCCCGGGAAGCCTGGCGGCAGGTGCCAGCCGCGCTCGAGGACCATGGGCAGGTAGCCGGTGTGCCAGTCGTGGGCGTGCACGAGGTCGGGCTTGAACCCCAGTCGCGCGGCCACGGCCGGCACGGATCGGGAGAAGCGCGCGAAGCGCCTGGCGTCGTCCGGGTAGCCGTAGAGGCGTTCGCGCCGGAAATCGTCGTGCCCAACGAAGGCGTAACGCACCCCGCCGGCCTCGAGCGTCCCGACTCCCACGGCCTCGAAGCCGCCCGCGAACGGCACCTGCACGTCGCCCACCCAGTAGGGCGCGGTGGCGCCCCCCAGGCGCGCGTACCAGGGCGTGACGACCAGCACCTCGTGACCGAGGCGAGCGAGGGCGCGCGGCAGGGCGCCGGCCACGTCGGCGAGCCCGCCGGTCTTGCTGAAGGGGACCACCTCGGCGGCGGGGAAGAGCACTCTCACGCTTTCAGCTTAGCCGCTGCGCCCGCTGGTAGCGTTCGCCCGGGACTCTCATGTCGTGTCCGTATACTCTAGGACGCATGCGTGATCGACCGACGGAGGCTTCATGAAGCGCAGATGGTACATCGCGGGTCTGGCGGCGCTGGTCTTAGGGACCGTGGCCGTGTACGCCCAGCTGTCCCGCGACTACGCGGGCGAGTTCTTCAATAACGCGTCCGGGCGCGCGCTGGTGCAAGCCTTCGGCGCGCTCAAGAGCGGCTACCTGAACGACGTCGACGACGACGCCCTGATCCAGGGCGCCATCACCGGCATGCTCGCGT